>JBDKIG010000181.1:0-4676 GCA_039797215.1 Verrucomicrobiota bacterium
TCGACAGCCACTGCCTCGCCGGGCGGGGGATGAGCATCGTGCTCACTACCGCGGAAGCGGCCATCCAAAAGAGGACAAGTCCAGCAATCAGCGAGAGGGATCGCAAAGTCGTCTCCATGGCGTCTCGTTAGGCCGACGCCATGGGAGGCGTCACAGTGGACCCCATCAATACGGACATGCAATGCCGTCCAACCGCGGATCGGAAGCCCCACAGATCGAGGCTCCGCCATGCTCGACCATGATGGCCTGCGCGCTGCCTTCGAAGGTGCGCATGAAGTCGTGCGGGAGAGTCCAGTCCGCGGGGATTTCCTCGCCCTCGACCACGATGTGGCCCATGGCCGCGAGACGATCCGAGAAACCGGGTGTTTCGGGATGGGGTTCCACGCTGATGCGGCGACCGTCGAGCACGCGGACGCGCGGGGCGTCGATGGCTTGCTGGAGGTTCATGCCGCGATCGATGAGGTTGAGGAGGATTTGCACCTGCCCTTGGGGCTGCATATTCGCGCCCATGCAGCCAAAGCTGAGGCGGAGCGAGCCGTCGGTGTTGAGCATCATGGAGGGGAGAATGGTGTGGCGCACGCGCTTGCCGGGGGCGGCGGCGTTCGGGTGGCCTTCCTCCATCACGAAATCCGCTCCGCGGTTGTGGAGGATCACGCCGGTGCCGGGCACGATGATGCCGGAGCCGAAGACATCCGAGATGCTGGTGATGAGAGAGACGGCGTTGCGGTCCTTGTCCATCACGGTGAGGTAGGTCGTATCGCCGTAGATGCGGCCGGCGGCGGGGTTGTCGAGCGCATGGTCGCGCTGGATGAGCGACTGGCGCTCGTGGATGTAGGAATCCGACAAGAGTTTTTCCACCGGAATGTCGGAGAAACGGGGATCGCCCACCGCACGGCCCGCATCGGCGAAGGCGAGTTTGATCGCCTCGAGAACGAGGTGCGAGGCGGTGGCAGGATCGGATTCGTAGGCGGCCTGCATGTCGAATTTCTCGAGCATGCGCAGCGCCATGAGGACGACGATGCCCTGGCCGTTCGGCGGCAACTCGAGAATGCGGTGGCCACGGTAGGAGGCGGAGATGGGCTCGACCCACTCAGCTTGGAGAGGCTCGAAATCGGACGCCACGAGGAAGCCGCCGTTTTTAGAGAGCACCTCAAGGATGCGGTCGCGGATGTCGCCGGAGTAGAAGGCGGAACGGCCTTCGCGGCCAACCTTGCGCCAAGTGGCGGCGAGGTCGGGTTGGGCGAAGATTTGTCCTGCGGCGGGAGCTTTGCCGCCGGGCAGGTAGACATCGGCGTCGGGCGAGAAGCGTTGGAGCTTCGAGGCGCCCCACGCCCAGGCTTGGCTGATCTTGAGGCTCACGGCGTAGCCCTCTTGCGCATGAGTGGCAGCGGGTTCGAGGAGGTCCTTCAACTCCATGGAGCCGAATTTCTCGTGGAGGGCGAGGTAGCCGTCCAACGCGCCGGGAACGCTGACCGTGGCTCCGCCGGCACCGGGTATTTTTTCAAAACCCGCCGCCTTCAGGGCATCGATCGAGAATTTCGAACCGGAGCGGCCGCTGGCGTTGAGGCCGTGGAATTTCCCCTGCCAGTGGACGAGCATGAACGAGTCGCCCCCAAGGCCGTTCATCATGGGCTCGGTGACATTCACCATGGCTGCCATCGCGACGGCAGCGTCGGCGGCGTTGCCACCGGCCTTCAAAATGTCGCGCCCGACAGTGGCGGCGAGCGGTTGGCTGGAGCAGGCGAGGCCGTGCTTGGCGTAAACGGGAGCGCGGCGGTTGTTGAAGGTTTCCATGGCGGATTACTTGGCGACAGGGTTGGCCTTGGCGACGAGGAGGGAGTCGGATGGAAGCTTGGGAATGCGGGCGACTTGCTCGGCGGAGAGGCCGAGCGCGGGGCCGGTGATGTTTTCCCCGAATGCCGGAATGGCTCCGGTGAATCCAATGTCCTGCACGTCGGGCGAGTCGAAGAAAATGAGGAACCGCATTTCACTATCGGTGAGGTTTTCGATGTGGTGCGGGTAGGCACGTGGGATGAAATACACATCGCCGGGCTCGAGTTCGTAGGTCTCGGCGGCACCGCCGGGGCTTTGGACGGTCATGCGGGCGCGGCCGGCGAGGACATAGCCCAACTCGGCTGTCTCGGGATGCCAGTGCGGTTCGCGCATGCCGATGCCTTGGATGCGGAGCGAATACATGGCCTGGTGCTTGAGAGCGGGCCATGTGTCGCGACGCGCCACGATGGCCGAGCCGACGGGTGCGGAGACAAGCGCGGGGCGGGACTCGATCGCGAATTTGAGGGCGTTTGGATACGTGGCTTGCTCGGTCACGACGGCGGCTGCGCGCGAGCGGCCGATTTGAATATCAATCGGGGAGCGGGTGACGCCTGAGATTTCCGCCACGGGGAGGTTCCAGGTGTTGCCCAGAACGGAGGGGTCGAGGCATCCGGAGAATCCGGAGAGGCCGAAATCCTCGGGCATTTCATTGGAAAAGGTGATGACGAACTCGGCGGGCTCGTCGCCAATGTTTTCGATCGAGTGGAACGAGCCACTAGGCGCGAAAAACATTTCGCCCTCGGAGATGGTGAACTGCGAGTGCTGGTTGCCGCTGGCAAAAATGGTGACGAGGGTTTTTCCCTTGAGGCAATAGCTGAGTTCGTCGGCGTTCGCGTGCCAGTGCGGTTCGCGGAAGCACCCGGGGTTGAGTGTGAGGCGGTAGATGGCGAGGCCGTGAAGGATCGGAAAGTTCGACTTGTTGATGGCGGTTTTGACGCCGCAGTCGTTCGAGATCTGGGGCTGGGTGGTGCGGAACGAGGTTTTGTGGGACATGGTGGTTTTTTGTTGGTTGTGTTTTTGAAAAGTCAGCTGGCGAGGCAGGCGCGGAGGTCGCCAAGGAGGGTGTCGCGGTCGAATTGAGTTCCGATGAAGACGAGGCGGCAGGCGGATTCGCGGCCTGCGGGGGTTTCCTCGAGGGTGAAACGGCGGCCGACGAGGTGGAAGGTGAACTGGGCAGGGTTTTCGGGAAGGCGCAGGAAGCCTTTCGCCCGGAAAACGCCTTCTGGAAGCGCCTCGAGAAACCGCTGGAAGCGGTCGGGATCGATCGCACCCTCGCCGGTGAAGGAAACACTCGAAAATCCATGGGAGTGCGAGTGGTCGCAATCAGAACTGCATTCATGGTTGTGGACTTCGTGGGAGGTATCGAGGTGCGACCCGCCGATGCCGAGGACGAGTTCGAGCGGAACCTCGCACGACACGGTCTGCAGGATGCGCGCGTGGGGGTTCAGGGCTTTGATGGCGGCCTGCACGGCGGCGGTTGTTTGTTCATCCGCCAAGTCGCATTTATTCAGAAGAACGCAATCGGCGTAGCGAATTTGATTACGGGCAGCGGGATCCTCGAAACGATCGGGCGCGAAATTCAGGGCGTCGGCGACAGCGAGGATCGAATCGAGGCGCAAGCGCTCGCGGAACTCCGGACGGGCGAAAGTCATAGCCACCGGCACGGGATCAGCGATGCCGGTCGTTTCGATGACGAGGTAGTCGAACTCTTTTTCGCCTGAGAGCAACTTGTTGAGCGCCACGATGAGGCCCTCGTTCATGGTGCAACAAATGCAGCCATTGCTAAGTTCGATCGATTCGCTGTCGGCGGCGACAACGAGCGAACTATCGATATCGACATCACCGAACTCATTGATGAGCACAGCGACCTTCCGCCCGTGAGGACGGGTGAGAATGTGGTTTAGGAGCGTGGTTTTGCCGCTTCCCAGAAATCCGGTGATGACCGTGACGGGAAGCCTGCTCGTCTCCATCACGCGGCGGTGGCTTTCACGCTTTCCTCGGACAGCGTGTAGGTGGTGCCGATGGCGGATTGGCTGACACGGTCGCCGTAAGCGTTGGCGAGTGCGTGGAGGGCGCGCCAACCGGTGCAGTGGCCGACGATGAGTTGCGGAATATCGAACTGGGCGAGGCCTTTGACTGTGTCGGGGATGATTTTTTCCATGCCACCGCCAAGGTGGAGACCGCCCATCGCGCAGTAGATCGGAGTTTCCGGGAAAAGGTTCCGCGTTTCGAGGCAGACATTGACGATGCCCGCGTGCGAGCAGGAGCTGAACACCACCATTCCGAGGCCCTTTACATTGATGGCGACCATGCGCTCGTCCATGAGCAAGGGATCGGGCTCCCAGGGGCCATCAGGAGTTTTTTTGCAGAGGTGGTCCATGCGGCCTTTTTCAAACGGGGTGATCCGGGGAATCTCGCCGCTGTAGTAAATGTGGTCGTCGAAGAGAAGCTGCGGATCGAGGTCGTTCACCACCTTCGCGCCAGCGCCCTCGAGTTCGGCGGGGCTGGGAACGATCTGCACCGGCACGATCTGGCCGTTGGGAAGCGTGACGGCGCGGGGGTTGAACATGTCGGGATTCACATGCACGGTGACATCGCCGCTGTCGGCTTTGATCGCCTTGACGGTGTCCATGAGCGCGCCCATGTGGTCCCAGTGGCCGTGGGTCATTGTGATGTGCTCGATGTCGCCGAGCTTGATGCCCATGTTTTTGCAATTGCGGAGAAAAACGGCGCCCTCCGGTCCGGTGTCGAACAGCATGCGGCGGCGGCGGCCTCCGTATTCAACCGTCAGGCGCAGGCCGAGACCGAGATTGGCGAGGAGAAGCGTCTCGCCTGAGATCTCC
>JBDKIG010000182.1:0-4675 GCA_039797215.1 Verrucomicrobiota bacterium
AAAATCTCCGAGGCGTTCCCCTATTTGAACCCCAACAAGGAGGCCGTAAAACTTCTCACCGAGGAGCAACGAAACAACCCCGCGAGCTTCCCGAGCGCGAAGGATTTGGCCAAAATGGAAACCTTCAAAGACATCGGCGAGCGCGGCTCCGTGATCGAGGAAATCGTCACTTCCCTGAAAGTCGAATAACTCCCCGATGGCCCTCCCTGCGGCAGTCTCGAATACCGGCGGATCGGATATGCACCGCCGCAAGCCAGGTCTTTTGGCCTGGCTGATTCTGCTGCCACTGGTGGCCTGGCTGCTCCTGTTCGTCGTCGCTCCCACCGTCATGCTGGTCGTGGTGAGCTTCGCCGAACGGGACGCCCTCGGGCGGATTGTTTACGATTTCAACCTCCAAAATTACGCCCGGGCGTTCGATTGGGTCTGGCTGAAAGTCATGCTCCTCTCGATCTGGTATGCGCTCCTGACCACCATCCTCTGCATGGCCCTCGGATACCCTGTGGCCTACTTCATCGGACGAGCCCCTGAGCGCTGGCGCACCACGCTTTTGCTTCTGGTGATGGTCCCGTTTTGGACGAGCTTCCTGATCCGCACCTACGCGTGGATCACGATTCTCAGCAAGGACGGGCTCCTGAACGCCCTTCTCGTCGGATCCGGCATCCTCACCGAGCCGCTGGCTCTGCTCTACACGCCTTTCGCGATCGTGTTGGGGCTGGTCTACAATTTCCTGCCCTTCATGATTCTACCCATCTACACGAGCGTGGAAAAACTCGACAACGCTCTCATCGAAGCGGCCTACGACCTCGGCGCCGGGCCGGTTCGCGCCTTCTCGCAAGTCATCATTCCCCTCACCCGCCCCGGTATTGCCGCCGGAGCGATGCTGGTTTTCATCCCCTCCATCGCCATGTTTGCCATTACGACCCTCATGGGCGGCGGCTCGAACCCCACCATCGGCGAGGTCATTTTCAAGCAATTCACCTCGGGTCGAAACCAGCCCTTCGGCGCGGCGCTCGGAACTATTCTGCTGGTCATTTTCTTGCTCGCCCTATGGCTGACCAACCGCCAGCGCGAGGAGCGGAACTAATTTCCAGCCAGGCTCGCGACCTGCTTCAACATCGGCCCAAACTCGGCATTCCAAAGCCCCATCAAAGGCCGCTCGCTGTCGAATCCCGCCTCCCCGGCATCGGTCACGCTATAAACGCGCGGCTCCAAGCGAATGTCGGAGGTCATAGGTATCGCCACCATTTGAATCTTCACGCGAATCGATTGCGGGGCGCCATAGCTTCCCCACATGGCATTGCCAAAACCTCCCGCAGGTTTATCAAACGAGATCGACTCGGGGTAGTTGGAGTTGGAAAGCGTGTATCCGCGACCAGCAAAAACCGTTTGTGCCGCTGAAATCACGCGATCAGGCGAAGTGTTTTTGACAGTCACTGCCCCGATTCCGCCCGAACTGGAGATCGGCGAGGAGAGGCATCCGGTGAGGAAAAGAACAGCGAGGCTGGCAGCGAGGAATTTCATAGGAGCCGAAACTACCAGCCGCTAAATGCCAGCGGCAAGCCGCTTGAAAAAACCAAAATCCAACTTTGCCAAATCCTCCCCGACCGCGATTGGCCAGGGATGGAAACTCTGGGGAATAGCGAATCGCTCCAGCCGACTGGCGAGGAATTGGCGGACTTCTGCTTCTTGATAATCCCCGGCGAGGAACGCCACCGGCCTCTCCGCAAACTCGGGGTCGGATTTTCCAACCACCACGGCGCGGCGGACTCCCGGGATTTCGAGAAGCAATGCCTCGATCGACTCAGGCTGAATATTTTCGCCCCCGGAGATGATCATGCGGTCGCGGCGACCTTGGATCACGAGATTCCCGTCGGCAATGAAGGCTCCGAGGTCGCCCGTGCAAAACCACCCCTCCGCATCCGCCAAATCCTCCCAGAGTCCCTCAGGCCCGAGAGATTTTTTCGCGAGAATCGGCCCGCGAATTTGAATTTCCCGATCCTGAGAAAGCCGAACCTCGCGACCAGAGAGCGGGGCACCGGCGTGCAGCGGAGTGGGCGTTTCGAGTAACCGATCCGTCGTGCAAATCTGTGATGCGGACTCCGTCATGCCATAGGTGAGATGCAGCGGCACGCCCGCGCGGATGGCCCGATCGACAAGACTTGAGGGAATCGGCCCACCGCCTACAAGGGCGGCGCTAAGGCGATCGAGCGGCGCGCCGGATTCGAGCAAGCGCAGGAGTTGCGTGGACACCAGCGAGAGGTGTGTCACACGCTCGTCCTCTAAAAGATTTTTTGAATCTGGAAAAACCACAGCCGCGCCAGAGAGAAGGCAACGAATCGCAATCGAAAAACCGCTTACGTGATTCAAGGGCATTTGAAGCAACCACCCGCAACCCGGCTCCAGAGGAAGACGATGCGCCGAGCCCTCGGCACTGGCGATGTGGGCCGCGAGGTCGTGGAAAACCACGCGAGGCCGCCCGCTGGAACCCGAGGTGTGAAGAAGCGTGCCTGCTTGCTCAAGGAGAGCGGGCGTCCCGCCCGCAATGGGAAGTTTTTCGAAGGTGGGCGGGACGCCCACACTCCTTGAATAAAAAACATTCGCTCCGAGGTTTTGGGCGCGACGGATGGCCTCCTCGCGAGGCAGGCGATGGGAAATCGGGGCAACCAAAGCCCCGCGTCGCAGCGCCCCGAGGAGAACCAAGAGATGATCGAGCGAGGTTTTGGCCCATGTTGCCACAACCCCTCCGGGTGTGACGGGCAAAGATTGCTCCAACTCCGAGTAACGAATCACGCGTCCACTGGCACGATCGATCAATGCGGGCTCATTACCAAATCGGGCAATGTCAGAGAAGAATGAGTCGGGATTCATCGATGGCAGGAAGCGGTTGATCGGCGCGGAACACAAAACCTGAAAGATCGAGGCGCGAGGCAAGAACATCCGATTCCAGGCGGGAGTAGGTGTCGAGACCGGCAAATGAAATTAAAGGCAGCGAGGCGGCGAACCGGCCGAGGGTGTAAATGCCCACACCAGACTCGTAGGCAGCGCTCACGACCGAGGTCATTCCGAGGCGCTCACCTTCGAGGGCAAATTGGCGGCAATGCTCAAAGCCTCCCATGAGAGCGGGCTTTAATACCAAGGCGATGGCTCCTTGAAATTTCGCCAAGTCAGGCGGAGAGATCTCGCGAAGGGTTTCATCGAGGGCAATGGGACAGACGCCGGATGAAATCAATTCCGGTAGGCGCTCGGCTTCCGCCAGAGGTTCCTCGAAATACTCGATCGGAAAATCCCGCAGGCTTTCCGCGATATGTAGGGTTTCCTCGAAGGTCCAAGAGCGATTGGGATCGAGGCGGAGTTGGCAAAGACCTTCCGTCTCGCGAGTGATGTCTCCGACCAAATCCACAAGATGCAACGAGTCGAGGCGCGAGGTTTTGATTTTGAGGCAACGGCAACCCTCAAGACAGGCACGAACCGCTCCGGCGAGGATTTGGTCGGCATTTCCATCGAGAAGGGCATTCAGCGGAACTTCCTTTCGCAGGGAAACCCAATCCCCCTCCAGCGCCTCCCGAGCACATCGGAGCGAGGCGGGGACTAAATCCTCGGAACCATGCAATCTCGCCTTCACCTCCTCGAGAGTTTCAAGACTCCAACCGGGCAGCGGCGCGGCGTCTCCCCAGCGGTTGCCTTGGCGAAGCAAAATCCCCTCACGACTTCCACCATTCCTGAGTGGGAGGTGGTAGAGATAGGCATGCGGAGGATTCACATCATCAGGAATACACAAACAAGGATCGCAAGAAACAGACTCGAGGTTCCTGCATGAGGCAGGAGGTCATTGATCACACGGGGATCACGAAGGCGGACCAACGGGCCACCGATGCGGAGCGCCGAGAGAAAGGCCGCCATGGCGCAGAGCCAGCCTCCGCCGTGGAATTCCAGAATGAAGAGCGGAACCACCGCCGGCACGAAAAGGAAGAAGAGGATTTCGATGCGCGCAAACTTTTCGCCGAAGCGAACGGCGAGCGTTTTTTTGTTCACCCGCTGATCGGTGGCGCGGTCGCGGAAGTTGTTCAGAGCAATCAGGACGACGGAATAGCAACCCGGCAAGACGCCAAGCAGCAGGGCATCGGGCGAATAGCTCAACGCTTGGACGAAATAGGTGCCCACCGTGGCCACGAGGCCGAAGAAGAGAAAAGTGAAAACCTCGCCGAGTCCGAGATAGGCCAGCGAGAACGGTCCGGCGGTGTAGAGAATCCCGAAAAGAATCGAAGCCACGCCGATCGCCACCACCGGCCATCCGGCGCGGAGCGTGAGAAAGCCTCCCGCCGCCGTAGCGAGCAGGAAAAAGAAAACCATTCCCAGAAAAACCGTGCTGGGTTGGAGCAAGCCCGAGGCCGTGACGCGAACCGGACCGAGGCGGTCGGCGGTGTCGGCGCCTTTTTTGGCGTCCCAGTAGTCGTTCGCAAGATTTGTGGCGATCTGGATGCAAATCGCCCCGAACAAGGCGGCGAGAGCGGCAGGAAGGTTTCCCTTCGATTGGGAGAACGCATAGGCGCTGCCGAGGAGAACCGGCGCAACGGCGGCGAAGAGGGTTTTCGGGCGGCTCGCGAGCACCCAGGCTTTGAGCGTGGCGCTCACGGGCGCTTGGGGAATTTGCTGAAGTCGGGTTTGCGTTTTTCGA
>JBDKIG010000183.1:0-4626 GCA_039797215.1 Verrucomicrobiota bacterium
AATGGCGCGGGCATCCACCGGACGGCCGAGGATCAACGAGAGGTAATCGATATCGTTTTGCAAGGTTAGGTCGTTTTTCAGCGCCGGCGCCGAGGCGGCGATCTCGTAGACCTTCAGTGTTTGCGCTGCATCTCGCCGGGTCGCCACAGCCGGCACCACGGCCCGCATCAAAGCTTGGGCATCCTCGGGATTTTCGAGCGCCTTGCGCAGGCCTTGCTCGAACAAATCCTGCTCACCCGCCGTGCCGAGATACGCCACCGCCTGAATGAAATCCTCCCGCTTCGGGTAAGCCGCCTGGAGAGCCTTGGCATACTGGTCACGGCCCTCATTCCCCCGCCCTGCCGCCACCAGGGCGCGCCCGGCATAGAGACCTCGCAGATGCGGCGGCAGCGGCGTGCCCTCCTTGGAAAGTTGCTCTGTGATTTCCGACCACCGGTTCTGCTGGCCCAGCGAGTCCAGCCACAGCGAAAAAACCTTCGCCTCCTTTGCCGCCTCCTCCGGCGTGATCAAAGCCGAGGCCGTCGCAGGCTCGCCCAGGCGCATCGCCCAGACCATCCCCTCCACCCGCTGTTCCATCGGAGCCCCTTTCAAGCGCTCCGCGGTCCGGCGAACCACCTCGGACTTCTGGTTAGGCTTCAAAGCCACCTCGGTCGTATCGGCCATTAAAAGCAGGCGGGGATTCGTGGCGGGATGCTGGCGGATCGCTTTTACCAAACCCTCGGCTTCCGTCTGCGGCACAAGCCCGGCGGTGAGAATCATCCCCATCGCCTCGGCTCCCATGGCATCGTTTTTCGAGGAAAGCCCCCGCAACAACGCCAGCACCTCGGGAGCGGTTTCCGCATTCAATCGCCGCTGAATCAAAAACCTCGCGAGCGCAAACTTCGAGCGGCCCGATTCATCTATCTCCGCCGCCGCACGCAGTTCCTTCTCCATCGCCGCGGGGTCGTTTTTGGCCGCTCCCAATTCCGCGCGAAGCATGTGCCGGAGCACCGTGTTCCCACCGGTTCCAGCGCTATTAGCCAAGCGCTCGGCAAGAGCGATGTCTCCAGCGCGGGCAGCCATCTGGGCGTAGATCACGAGATCATCGAGGGACATCTGCCCACTCTCCGCCAGTCGCCGCATGGCATCCAAAGCCTCGGCCTCCGCTCCCTGAGCCCGGCGCAATCCAGCCAGCATTCGGAGCGCCTTGGCGTTGCGGGGATCCAGGCGCAGAGCCGTTTCGAGCCCCATCCGCGCCTCCTCGCCCTTGCCTTCTTGGATGTAACTGGATGCCATGTCCGTGAGCTTGCGGCTCTGCCGACGCTCGATTTTCCCCACCGCCCACAAGCCGCTCCAGACGAGGCCTCCGATGAGCGCCAGCACCACAGGAATCCGCACCCACCATCTCGACCAGATCCTCCCCATGCGCCCTAAAAATGTTTCGTTCTCGGCGAAATCCTCCGCCGCGTCGTCGTTGTTACTTCTTTTGTTCATCAAAGATTCCTTTTCATTAGGCTTGGACTGTCTCCTTGCCAAGCTTCCCCAAAACGCCCTGGCGCGAAAGCGCCATTCGAAAATCCAAGGCAGGGATGGCTCGCCGCAGCCGTCCCATTCTCGCGGCGAAGCCGCCACCATCCACCCCCGAAACGGCGCTTCGCGCCTGATGCTTGGGACCCCTACGGCGAGGCGTCCCTACCCCTCTTTTTCACGACAGGTGCTGACGCACCATGCGGCGCGGCAGCAGGAACATACTCCGCCAGCAGGGCACGCTCTTGCTTCGTGAGGGGCGAGACTTCCAGCACTGCTCGGACACGAGCGGCTTTTTCCGTTTGTCCATTGGCCGCGAGAATGCAGGCCAGGATGAGTTGGTGCCGGGGATCAAGGTCACGGACTCGGAGTTTCTGCAAATCGAAAGTGCCGAGCGCCTGAGCTTTTCGACCTTCTCGGAGTTGCGAGAGCGCGGCGGTAAAACGGAATGCCGGCGTGTCCTGAAAATTCGCCGCCCGCTGTTCGATAGCTGCAAAATCCACCGGACGCCCAAGCACCAAATCCCAATATGCCATGTCGTCGAGCAGGACGGAGTCAGTAGCCAAAGGCCCGGCTTCGGCGGCGAATTTCAAAAAATCGCGCAGGGTCTTGGCATCGCCGCGTTGCTGGATGGAGGCGGCGAGATATTGCCAGACTGCCTGGGCGCTCTCTTCGCCTGAGAGTAACGGAAGAGCGCCTTCGCGGAAAATCTCGTCCTCTCCATCACTCTGGATTCCTGCAAGCACGGGAATCAACCTTGAGGGATCGTTGCCGCAATCAGCAATCAATTGCCGGTATTCCTCCCGGGCTTCGGCATGGTGTCCGGTTTTTTTCAAGGCCTGACCACGAAGCAAACGCCGTGCCTCAGCGGGCAGCGATACAGGGTTGGCTTCTATCGCGGCGAGGATTTCCTGCCATTGCCCGGTCGCTGCGTGCCCCTCGATCCAAAGAGCAAAAGCCTCGGGTTGGGTTCGCGCCTGATCCAGTGGGAGAATTTTTTCGATTTGCGCAGCCTCGCCGTGGCGGAGCAACCAACGGGCCACCAACACACGATCCGCCAGGGATTTTCCATACACCCGCTCGATCATAGCGGCGACGAGACGAGGCTTCGCGGAGGGATCCCGATCGACCTCGATGGCATCCGCGATCACCAAGCTTTGCGAGGTAGCCTTGGGGTGGACACGCAGCTTGGCCAACCAGACCGGAATCTCCCCTGCCGGCACCACCCCCGAGAGAAGCCCCACGACCAAAGCCTCGTGCCCGGGTTCCCCTGGATTAAGAGTCACCCCTTCGAGAAGAAGAAAAACCTCGGAATTCGACTCGCCGAGATCGGAATTCCCGAGAAGAAATCGGGCCAAGGCACTTTTCGTTTCATCATTTCTCGCCGCCTGAACGGCCAAGCGATACTCGCCCAAAGCCTCGTTGGCGCGACCAGAGGATTCGAGCGTGGCGGCGCGCATCAGATGGGGGAATTCCGGCTCGCCTTGTTTCGCCACCCAGCCACCAATCCAATCCGCGATCGAGGTGTAGCCAGAAAGAGACGCCGACATAGCGTAGCCCTTGAATTCCGGCAATGTGGCCAAACCCAAATCCGCGAGCTTTTGGTAAATATCCAGACACTCGACCAGTCGGCCCTCCGATTGCAGAATCCGCAGCATCAGCCGAAGCGCTTCCGCATTTTGAGGTTTGAGCTCGAGCGATTCCGCGGCATTGGTGCGGGCGGCTTCCTGATCACCCCTAGACATATACTCCGCTCCCACCCGAGCCAAGCGGTCAGATTCTCTACTTTTCACCGAATCCACCACAGCCTGGCAGCCAGCGGGAATGCCCCAAAAAACCAGCAATGATGCGCCCACGAAAACAGCGAGCAACTGTCGGTGTGTCCAAAGGCCCGACAGGATGACTTTCCAGCGCGGAGGCGGCGGGGGCTTGATTGCTGGAAAAAAATCTTCCTCTTCTTCCTCGGGCCTCATGAAAGGAAATAACGGATTTTCCAATCCGCCTCGCAGCGCTCTTTGGAGATTCCCGGCAAGCAGCCCATCAGGCCACCGGGATTTGCTTTTTGCGCATCAAAAACCAATACAACCCAATACCAAGCCCCAGCAGCAAGGAGGCTGCCACCTGACTCGGTTCTGGAACTGGCGTCGGCGCGGGAGTAGGCCCAGGGGTTGGGGTTGCCGTCGGTGCAGGTGTTGGGGTTGGATAGGGCGTTGGGTTGCCACCAGCGGCAGCAAAATAGGAACTGCTAATGGCGGTTCCCGTAGAGGAATTAAAGAGCGTAATGGGATCGCCGGCGCCATTGTTGGAAGCCCCCTTCATGTTGTAAGCGTCGTTCGTAATCCCCGCCGTCGTCAGCATCAGAGAATAAGCACCCTCCGCGAGATTCGCCGTGGGAGTGATAGAAAACAAAGTCGGCGTGAAGCTGTTCGTGGTAAAGTCGCCTGGAAGTTTCGAGGTTTGCCCCAGCAGCGAGGTTCCACCAGAGGCGTTGTAGCTGAAGCCTTGATAGAATTTAAAAAAAAGCGACTCAGTGGCTCCTTGGTCCACCTTGATGGCGAAATTTCCGGAAACAACGGCAATGCCTGCCGCTGCTCCAGCTGATGAAATCGTGAAATTCCAAATCTGGGGTGTGCTGGCATCAATATTTCCCAGAGCACCAGTCTTCGGAGCGACAAGCGAAACCGAGACGGCCTCTGCGGAATGTAGAACCACTCCCCATGCGAGCAGCAAAATAACTATAATTTTCTGTATTTTCATCAAAATGGAGACCTCGCAGACCTACGCGGTGCAAAAAAACATCGATGAACTAAAGTTTATTATTTCGTTGTTCCTGTCCATTTATTTCGCCGCCCTCCTTGGTCTGTCGCCCCAAAACTACCCGCCCGATCATGACTCACCTCACACTAGAAACGGCGACTCCGTCGCCTGAATCTTGGGGAGGCTACGGCGAGCCGCCCCTCCCCTTCCGTTCTCGAAAGGTGCTCTCGCACCATGGCGCGAAAGCGCCCATCGAACCCCCAAGGTAGGGATGGCTCGCCGTAGCCGTCCCATTTTTGCGGCGAAGCCGCCTTGGGATCAGATCCACCTGTCCAAGAAAATAATTTTACTGCCATACATGTA
>JBDKIG010000184.1:0-4624 GCA_039797215.1 Verrucomicrobiota bacterium
ACCGCCTCGAGGTGGCTCGGATTTGCGGCCATGCGGATCTCGATCGTCGCGCCGCCGGGCAGCTCGCGGGAGTTTTGGTAGCCGAGATGGTATTTCACATCGCCGTTCTCGCCGCCGCCAAATTTCTCGGGATTGAAGAAGTCCTGGAACTCCCCGAAAATCACGCTTGCGGGTTTTTTGACGAAGTTCGAAAGGACATTGAGGCGGCCACGATGGGCCATGCCCATGACGATTTCCTGAACGCCCGAAGCGGGGCAGTTTTGGAGGATCGTGTCGAGGGCGACCATGAGCGACTCGCCGCCTTCGAGGGAGAAGCGCTTTTGCCCGACGAATTTCGCGTGGATGAACGACTCGAAGGTCTCGGCCTCGTAGAGCGTCTCGAGCACATGCCGGTGGAGGGCGGGATCCTGACGGTCGGCGGCAGCGCGGTTTTCCACGCGGCTCACCACCCACTCGCGAATCTCACGGTCATGGATGTGCTCGAATTCCGCGCCGAGCGTGGCGCAGTAGGTTTTGCGGAGCGTTTCGATCATCTCGCGGAGCGGGAGGGCGCGTCCGTTTTGGAAATAGCGGGAGGAGACCACCTCGTTCATTTCGGTCTCGCCGAGCCCGAAGGCGGATGGCTCGAGCGCAGGATTCAAAGCCGGCGCGGGCGAGATCGGATCGAGATGCGTGCAGGTGTGGCCGATCGCGCGGTAGGCGCGCACGAGTTCGTCCACCTTGGCTTGGAGGGGGGAAGCAGGTAGGCCGGTGCTTTCTTTTAGCTCCTCGGCAGTGCTCCTTTCGAGGCCGAGTTCGAAGCCTTCAAAAAAAGCGGCCCAATCGGGGGAAACGGAGTGACGGTCGTTGATCCAGCTTTGGTGGAGTTCGTCGATCATCGCCTCGTTGGCACGGGCGGGGACTGAAATATTCATTCGGTGGTGGATGAGTTCGGCCTAGGATTTGGAATGCTGGCCGTGGGGCGCGAAACTAATCATTCATCGCTTAAGATCAAGACGGGAAAAATTGGCGAAAAGCGCGGCTTGCCAAGCTGCTGTCGAGCCTATTGATAAACGCATGCGCAAAACCAAAATCATTTGCACGCTCGGGCCTGCTTCGGATTCGGATATTGTGATCGAGGATCTGATCCTCGCGGGCGCCAATATTTTCCGCCTGAATATGAGCCACGCTCGGCACGACTGGGTGCGTGATGTGGTGAAGCGCATTCGCCGTATCGCCGCGGGGTTGAATGCGAACTGCGGCATTCTCCTGGATACGCAAGGCCCTGCGATCCGCACCGGGGATCTCTCCGCGAAGCTCAATCTCAAACCCGGCGACATTTTTGAATTCACCGTCCGCGGCGCGAAGAGCGAGGAGCACTACTCGGTGGATGTGAACTACGACGGTCTCGTGGACGATATTCATGTGGGGGATGTCGTTCTGGTCGACAACGGTGTGATTCACATGAAGGTGCTCGAAAAAAACGCCAACCGCGTGAAGTGCCAACTCCTCACCGAAGGCGATCTCGGCTCCCGCCGTCACATCAACCTGCCCGGCGTGAAGGTCAACCTCCCGCCGCTTACTGCTAAAGACCTCGAGGACATCGAACTCGGCGTCGAGGTGGGTGTGGACTTCGTTGCGCTGAGTTTTTGCCGTGAGGCCTCCGATATTTTGGAACTCAAGCGCGTGCTACGCAACCTCGGCTCGAACGCGCGGACAGTCGCCAAGATCGAGGACCAGAACGCCGTCCGCTACATCAAGGACATCGTCCGTGCCGCCGATTCGATCATGGTCGCCCGTGGCGATCTCGGCATCGAATGCAAGATGGAGGAACTCCCGATCATCCAGCGCCGCATCATCAAGGAGTGCATCCAATTTGGCCGTCCCGTCATCGTCGCCACCCACATGCTCGAGAGCATGATCACGAACCCCATTCCCACCCGCGCGGAGATCACCGATGTGGCGAATGCCGTCTTCGAGCAGGCCGACGCCGTGATGCTCAGCGGCGAGACGGCGCAGGGGAAATATCCTGTCGATTGCGTGAAAGTCCTCGACCGCGTGGCGCGGCGCATCGCCTTGAGCGGCGGTGCGGGCTATGCGAATGAAGCCATCCTCGCCACGCAACGCCAAAAAACCATCCGCTCCGCCGTGATGCTCGCCAACTCGATTGAGGACGCGAAGCTCGTCGTTTTCACCCGCACCGGCGAGATGGCCGACCAAACCAGCCACCTGCGTCCCGAGCGCGCGCCGATCTTTGTTTTCACTTCCACGCAGGAAGGGGTGCGCCACCAGACGCTGAATTGGAACTCCCACGCCTTCCACCTCGATTTCACCACCGACGCGGAAGAAACCTTCGCCGAAGCTGAAAAAATTCTGATCCAACAAAAACTCGTCGCCAGCGGCGACAAGCTCATCGTTTTGCGCGAACTAATCGAGGGCGAAGAGCGCTTCGAATCGATCCAGATCCGCACCGTGCCCTGAGGCGCGGAGTCAGCTTGCTTTCGCGGTTTCGGCGGCGAGGAGGCTTTGCAAAATCACGAGGCCGTCGGTGCTGCCGAGGGCCGGGTCGCAGGCGCGCTCGGGGTGGGGCATGAGGCCGAAGACATTTCGGCTTTCGTTGCAAATGCCGGCGATGTTTTCACGGGAGCCGTTGGGATTTGCGGCTTCGGTCACGGCGCCGGTGGCATCGCAGTAGCGGACGAGGATTTGGTCGTTGGCGTTAAGCTTCGCGAGCGTGGCATCATCGGCAAAGTAGCAGCCTTCTCCATGGGCGATGGGGATATTCAAAACCTGGCCTTTGGTCGCAGCGGCGGTGAAGCGCGAGTTTATGGATTCCACGCGGAGGTGCTGGTGTTTGCAGACGAAGTGGAGTCCTTTGTTTCGAACGAGCGCTCCCGGCAGGAGGCCGCTCTCGCAGAGGATTTGGAAGCCGTTGCAGATGCCGAGGACGGTGCCTCCGGCGGCGGCGAAATTTTTCACCGATTGCATGATCGGCGAAAACCTCGCGATCGCGCCGCAGCGCAGGTAGTCGCCATAGGAAAAACCACCAGGAACAACGACGGCGTCGAAGCCCGAGAGCGAGGTGTCCTTGTGCCAGACAAAGTCGGCGGTGCATCCGGGGAGGGCGCTCAGGGCGAGGACGCAATCCTGGTCGCAATTCGAACCGGGGAAGCGGAGGACGGCGAATTTCATGGACGGGCGATGGAGTAGTCTTCGATGACGGGGTTCGAGAGGAGGTCGCGGGCGATGCGGTGGATTTCGGCCTCGGGTGTGGCGTCGGGGAGTTCGAGTTCGATCAGCTTGCCGATGCGCACGCGGCCCAAGCCCTCGAGGCCGAGGTGGCGGATGGCTTCAGCGGCGGCAGCGCCTTGCGGGTCGAGGACGGATGGTTTTGGCAGGACGGAGACATGGACTTTCATGGCGTGGAGATTTTCGGATCGGATTCGTTCGGGCGAGGGGAAATTTTTCCGCGTCGGGAGCGGATGAGGGAAATCCCTGTGATGATGACGGATAGAACGAGGCACGAGATTGAGAAAATTTCGCCGTAGCGGGCGTAGAAGGTCGGCGAGGGGTTTTGTGGGACGGAGATTTTACTGAAAAGGATGCCTGGGCCGAAGGTGTTTCCATCCGGATCGCGGAGTATTTCGCGCACGGCGCCGTGGCGGTCGATCGCGCAAGTCACGCCGGTGTTGGCGGCGCGAATCATCGGGATGTTGTTTTCCACACAACGGAAGAGGGCGTTGCGAACATGCTGCAGCGAGCCGGCGCTTTTATTGAACCACCCATCGTTCGTCACCACGACGAAGGCCTGCGCGCCGAGTTCGGCAAAGCGGCGGGCGAGGTCGCCGAGCGTGTCCTCGAAGCACACGAGCGGGCCGAGTTTCACAGGCTTGGCCTCCATTTCAAGAAGGGTGAATTTTTTTCCCGGATCGAAGTCATCGGGCACGAGATTCCCGACGATGTGGGCGAGCAGGGGGAATTCCTCGCGCAAGGGGACATACTCGCCGAACGGGACGAGGTGGATTTTGTGGTGGAGTTGGGCCTCGGAGCCGCGCGAGGTGAGGAGTGCGATGGAGTTGAAATCGCCCTCCTGGCCCCAATGGACCGTGCCGAGGAGGAAATCGCCCGTGTGTTGCTCGGCGAGGCCGCGCACGAGGTCCCAGGTGAATTGGTGCCCGAGGACGGGGTTCGGGGTGGCGGATTCCGGCCAGAGGATGAGGTCGGGCTGCATCGCGATGGCGGCGAGGGTTTGGGTTTTGTAGCCTTCGAGGATTTCCATTTCGAACGCGGGATTGTTGCGTTCCAACTGGGGCACGCTCCCCTGAACGGCGGCGAAGGAGACTTCGGTGGAGGCGGGCTCGGGGTCGAGGAGTTGGCGAACACCATAAGTCCATGCCAGCGCGACGAGGGCGATCGTGAGTGCGAAATCGAGATGAGCACGGCGGGCGCCTTTGCCGATTTCCAGCGAGAGGCGTTTGATCGTGGCGGCGATCATGAGATTCGCCATGGCGATCACAAACGAAATCCCGCCGACTCCGGTGATATCGGCGATTTGGATGAGCGGGATGTTGGCGTGTTGCGCGATGCCCAGGCCGTTCCATCCGAAGGCGGGGAAAATCACGCCGCGCAGCCATTCCATGGCGGT
>JBDKIG010000185.1:0-4596 GCA_039797215.1 Verrucomicrobiota bacterium
CAACCAACGCGCCCCCAAGTCATGCCCCAAATGCTCGGATCCCCGAATTCGCCATGCCGGAACAGGAACTCAAAAAGTCGAGGAGGCTCTCCAGCGGATTTTTCCAAAAGCTCGAATCGCCCGCATGGATGCCGATTCGATGACACGCAAAGAGGCCTATCGAGAGACCCTCGGGGCCTTCAAGGAAGGCCGCATCGACATTCTTGTCGGCACCCAAATGATCGCCAAGGGCCTGCATTTTCCTAATGTCACACTCGTCGGGATCGTCAATGCCGACCTCGGTCTGCACATTCCCGATTTCCGGGCAGGCGAACGAACATTCCAACTCCTTACCCAAGTCGCCGGCCGTGCCGGGCGCGGTGAGATGGAAGGCGAGGTGTATGTTCAAACCTTCACGCCGTTCAGCCCCTCGATTCAATTCGCGCGTCAGCATGACTTCGAGGGCTTCATGGAGCAGGAAATGGAATTTCGCCGGAGCTTCGGCTACCCGCCCTTCGGCAAAATGGCCATGATCACACTCCGAGGAACGATGCTCGAACGGGTCGAGTTTTCCGCCCTTACGCTCTCGAGAAAACTCAAAGCTGCCGCCACCGAGGGAATTCTGGTTGGTGAGGGAGTTCCTGCCCCTCTCGAAAAAGCCAAGTCTTACTATCGTTTCCAAGTCTCGCTTCGTGGATCCTCCTCGGTGCGACTCGCTCGATTGGCCCGCGGCGTTTTGGATGCCTTGCCGATGCCCGAGGATGTTTTTGTCGCGGTGGATATCGATCCCCTGCATCTTATGTGACCTTGCCGATGAGGGTTCATCCAGCCATATACCATCTTTTCCATTTCGCGATCCGCCTCGGGCTGGTCCTGGTTTTTGCAGGGGTTCCCCTCTCGATTTACATTCTTCGCACAACCGGAATCGGCTTCGGCGCGAGGGAGGCTTTGGAACAAGCCTTGAGCACGCCGGCTCTCGAAGTTCGCATCGGCAAACTCCTCCTCGATCCCTTCAACGGCTTGGTCGCAACAAATGTCTCTCTCCGCCAAAAGGACAATCCCGACCGCCTTCTGGCGAAGATCAACAGGTTCGAAATTTCACTGAATCTCAGCGCCCTGATGAACCGCCAGATTGTCGTCGATACCCTGACGCTTGTCCGGGCCGAGGCGTCCATTCCACTCGCCCAAGAGGAAAACTCACCCCGCCTTGAGGTGAGGGAGATTTTCGCGAATATCATCGTCCTCGGCGACCGGCTTCGCGTCAGCCAACTCGACGCCACGGTAGAGTGCCTGCGCATCCGATTGACCGGTGAGATTCTGAATCCCCTCCAGTTCAAGATGCCAGCAGCCGACCCCTCCCAAGGACCTGCATTGCCAAAGGAAATCACCTCAAAAATCCTATCCGCTCTGAGGAAACCCTCGTTCCCGTCCGGACTCCCGATTTTCAGTGCCAACTTCGAAATCAATGCCGCCAATCCGTCGGCATTCCAAATTCCGAACTTTGAACTCACCTCTTCTCGGATTCGAAACCAAGACCTCCAAATCCAGAGCGTGGAAATCCGAGGGAAATTTACCAACCAACGCCTTCAAATTCCTATTTTCCGAGTCCAGGACGCGAAGGGAGCTTTGCAGATTTCTGCGGAATGGGACAAAAGCAACGGCAACCTCAACGCCTCCCTCCTTTCCGGCCTGAGCATCACGCCCTTTCTTGGAGCGATCGCGCCAGACAGCGGAGCGATATCGAAGCTGAAATTCCCCTCTCCGCCTCGCCTGAGCATCGACCTCAAAGGAAACACCCTCACCGACCCGCAAGGAATCACCGCCACGGGAGAATTTTTTGTCCCGAAATTGGAATTTGGAAAACTGGAACTTCGTGAGCTTGGCCTGCATTTTTCGTGGAGAAACGGCCTGTTCTATGCCCGCGACATCCAAGCCACCGCCAAGCGCGGCGAGCTTTCCGCAATCCTCTGGGCGGGCCCAGGGGACTATAGGCTGAATGCCCACACGACGATTCCTCCGAGCGACCTAGCCGACTTGTTTGACAAGAACACCCGGGCATTTTTGGAAAATATGGAATTCGCAGATCTCCCGCAGATCTCCGCTTCTCTACGCGGCGCGCGGTTGGACTTCCCCTCGATCTCGGGAAATGCCCACCTCAAGCTCGGCCGCACCGCCAACCGCGGCGCCTGGATCGACTCGGGAGTCGCCGATGTCGTGATTGCCGATGAGTGCCTGACCTACAAAAACCTGATCATCAACACAGGCAAAGGACGCGGCACGGGTTCATTCGACTATGATGTCGGCCGCAAGGAGGTTCGATTGAAGGATATTGTTTCCACTTTGGTCCCTGTGGATGTGCTGATGTGGATCGACCCTCGAATCGCCGAAACCATTCGACCTTATCGCTTCCGCGGCGCTCCCCAGGTGAAGGTCCAAGGAAAAGTCCACATGAAGGATCCGTTGAAAAACGATCTGAATATCAACATCTCCGCGCCTGGCGGGATGAACTACGAACTCCTCGGAAAAACTCTCCCCTTCGGAAATACCAAAGCCAAAGTCGATGTGATCGCGAACAAGGTCGTGGCAAACATCCAAGACGCGGATCTCTTCGGAGGCGAAGTGGGCGTGAAGGCCATTGTGTCCCTAGACCCCTCAAATCGTGTCTTCAGCACCAACGCAACTCTCTCCCGTGTGAATTTCGCGAAACTCACCAATCTTTATTTCGATTACGATGACTCAAAAGGCGTGATCAGCGGCCAATACGGATTCGAGGCCCGCATGGGGGACGAGGAAAACATGGTGGGAAGTGGAAAACTCCGGATCGAGGATGGAAATGTCTTTGCGATTCCTGTTTTCGGGCCCTTCTCGGCGATCCTCGGGAGCATTATTCCTGGCGTCGTTTACAACACTGCCCGCCTCGCCACCGCCGACTTCACGGTTGCTAACAAAAAAGTCAGCACGCCCAATATCGAGATCGCGGGGACTGGATTTTCGATGCTTGGATATGGCGACATTTACTTCCTCACCGGAGGCCTTGACATGAGCATGCGAATCAACGCCCAGGGGATTCCCGGCTTGGTATTTTTCCCAGTCAGCAAACTCTTGGAATACCACTCCGACGGAACGATCTCCGACCCCCATTGGCGGCCGAAAATCATTCCGAAAATCCAACTCCTCCCAGGCGGGAAGGCTCAAAAGCCCTCCACGCGCTGATCGCCCCCTCAGGCGCGGAGACGGATTTTTTCCATGATGTCGGCGACAACTTCGGATGCGGGCTTGGCACCGACATTTCCCTGACCGTGAAGTCGCACGCTAACTTGACCGTTTTCCACATCACGATGGCCAATCACGAGCATCGTATGGACGCGGGCTTTTTCGGCAGCCGCGATTTTGGCTTTGACCGGCTCCGATCCAAAGTCTGCCTCGGCACGGACTATGCCGGCGCGAAGTTTTGAAAGGATCGGGGCCGCGTAATCGAGCAAAGCGGGGTCGTCATTGAGAGTGATCACACGGACTTGCTCCGGCGCGAGCCAGAGCGGGAAGTTTCCGGCGTAATGCTCGATGAGGAATCCAATGAAGCGTTCATGGGTTCCCAGCGGGGCCCGGTGAATGCAGAGCGGGACTTTTTCGGTGTTGTCGCGATCGCGGTAGTGGAGGCCGAACTTGGCGGGAACGGCGAAGTCCACCTGGTTCGTGGCGATGGTGAACTCGCGTCCGATCGCGCTCCAGACCTGAACATCGATCTTGGGTCCATAAAACGCCGCCTCGTTTGGCACCTCGATGAAATTGATACCGCTCTCGACCAGCACGCGACGTACCATGTCCTCGGTCTTTTTCCAAAGTTCCGGTTCGTTCACGAATTTCTGACCGAGCTTTTCGGGGTCATGGGTCGAGAATCGCATCTGGTATTTCTCGAGACCGAACACCTTGAAGTATTGGAGATACATCTCGTTCACCGCGCGGAACTCCTCGGCGAATTGATCCTCGGTGCAATAGATGTGAGCGTCGTTCATGTTGAGGGAACGCACACGCATGAGACCGAAAAGCTCGCCCGATTGCTCGTAGCGGTAGCAGCAGCCGTATTCCGCGAGGCGCAACGGGAGGTCGCGGTAGCTGCGCGGTTCCGCTGCAAAAATGCGATGGTGGTGAGGGCAATTCATCGCCTTGAGGTAATAGCGCTCGGCCTCACTCCCCTCGCCTTCCCCGCTTTCCTTCAGCTCCATCGGCGGAAACATGCTCTCGGCGTAATAAGGAAGGTGGCCGGAGGTTTTATACATTTTCTCTTTGGCGAGGTGCGGAGTGCGAACGCGCACATAGCCGCCGGCGAATTCGGTCTCCTTGGCGAGTTTCTCGAGTTCCTCGACAAGCACGGTGCCTTTTGGCAGCCAGAGCGGCATTCCGGGCCCGACATATTCGGAGTCGATGGCGTAGAGGCCCATCTCGGCACCAATCTTGCGGTGATCGCGCTTTTTGGCCTCTTCAAGCATCGTGAAGTATTCCTCCATCGCGGTCTTGTTTTTGAACGCGGTGCCATAGATGCGCTGGAGTTGGGGGTTGCGCTCGTCGCCCTTGTAGTAGGCGCTGGCGACATGAGTGAGTTTGAATGCGCCGATGTTG
>JBDKIG010000186.1:0-4567 GCA_039797215.1 Verrucomicrobiota bacterium
CTTTTTTCGAGGGCGGTGTAGGCGGCGCCGAGGAGGGCGGCTTGGTCGTTCAGGATCACGAGGACGGGGGTGTTTTCCATGAGGGAGCTGAGGCGGCCTTTGTCGTTGAAGGCGTGGAGGAAGGCAACGCTTTGGATGTGGGGGAGGAGCTTCACGGGGATGCCGCCGCCGAGGAAGACGCCGCCGGTGGCCATGGTTTTGAGGGCCATGTTTGAGGCTTCGGCGCCGAGGCAGCTCACGAAAATATCGAGCGTTTTGGCGCACATCGGGCACTCGCCCGCATCGGCGAAGCGCGAGATCACGACGCCGGCATTCTCGGTTTTTATCGCTTGGGCGACGGCGGGGAGTTCGGTGCCGCGGCCGGTATCGCGGAGGAATTTGTAGATGTTTTCGATGCCCATGCCGGAGGCGACGCGCTCGGCACTGACATGGCCGAATTGCTTCACGAGGTATTCGAGGAGGGCGATCTCGAGTTCGTTGCGCGGGGCGAAGTCGGCGTGGCCGCCCTCGCAGGCCCAGACATGGTGGCGGTGGCCGTCCCAGAAAAGCCCCGCTTCGCCGAGACCGGTGCCGGGGGAGACGACGCAGCGATTGCCGGTGGCATGGGGCGCGCCGCGCTGGACGATGGCGAAATCCCCGGCGGGCAGGTGCGCGATGCCGCAGGCGTTGGCGGCGAGATCGTTGAGGACTTGGACATGCGGGATGCCGAATTCCACGGAGATTTCCTCGGCGTCCACGCCCCACGAGAGGTTGGTGGGTTTGGCGCGGCCGTTCGAGACGACGCCGGGAATTCCGAAGCCCGCGGCAAGGATGGGCTGGTGCTCGTCGGCGAGGAATTCGCGGAGGATGGCGTTCAGGCCGGGGTAGCCCGCGCTGGGGTAGCGCTGCTCACGGACGAGGGAGAGTTTGCTCCCGACGACATGGAAGAGGGCGATGTTCGCCTTCGTGCCGCCGATGTCGCCGGCGAGGATCAGGTGGGGACGCGCGGGCATTTTCAGCGGTCCAGTTTGTAGTAATGCCACTGGTGGCCGGCTTTCTCGATGAGCTTGTCGGCGGCTTCGGGGCCCCAAGTGCCGGCGGCGTAGTTCGGGAAATCGCGGGGATGCAGGGCCTGCCAGACATCAAGGATGGGATTCACGATACGCCAGGAGGCATCCACGCTGTCGTAGCGGTGGAAGAGCGTCATGTCGCCGATCATGCAATCGTAGAGGAGCGTCTCGTAGCCGGTGGCAGCGGTGGTTTCGCCGAATTCGGCGTAGCTGAAATCGAGCGGGACATTCGCGATGGAAACGCCGGGGCCGGGCTTTTTCGCGTGGATGTCCATGGTTATGCCTTCGTCGGGCTGCACATGGATCACGAGGCGGTTCGGGGTGACGCCGGCGTCGACATTTTTTCCGAAAAGCAGGAGCGGACTGCGTTTGAAGCCGATGACGATCTGGGTGGTGTGCTCGGCGAGGCGCTTGCCGCTGCGGATGAAAAACGGCACATCGGCCCAACGCCAGTTTTCAACCATGAGCTTCATGGCGACGAAAGTCTCGGTGTTCGACTGCGGATCGACATCCTTCTCGGTGCGGTAGGCGGGGACATTTTTGCCATCGATGAGGCCGGCGCCGTATTGGCCGCGGACGGTGTTCATCAGAACCTCCTCGGGCTCCATAGGGCGGATGGCTTCGAGGACTTTAACCTTCTCGTTGCGCACGCTGTCGCCGGAGATCGAGGCGGGGGGCTCCATGGCGATGAGCGAGAGCACGGATAGGATGTGGTTTTGCACCATGTCGCGGGTGACGCCGGAGTGGTCGTAGTAACCGCCGCGCAGCTCGACTCCGAGTTTTTCGGCGACGGTGATCTGGACATAGTCGATGTAGCGGCGGTTCCAGATCGGCTCGTAGACGCTGTTGCCGAAGCGGAAGACCATGATGTTCTGCACGGTCTCTTTGCCGAGGTAGTGGTCGATGCGGTAGATTTGCGACTCGTCCACATGGGTGGTGAGCTCTTTGTTAAGGTCGCGCGCGCTCTGGAGGTCGTGGCCGAACGGCTTCTCGATGATGATGCGACGCCAGGCGCCGGGGTTTTCCTTGGTCAGGCCGGCGGCGGAGAGTTGCTCGACGACCTTTCCGAAGAATGTCGGCGAGATGGCGAGGTAGAAAAGGACATTGCCGGGGAGGTTCCAGGTCTTTTGGACATCCTCGATCTTACTGCGGAGGTGGGCGAAGGTGTCGGCGTTGTTGAAGTCGCCCGAGATGTAGTAGGAGCGCTTCGCAAAGTCGTCCCACTCGGCCTGGTCCACGGGGCGGGTGGCGAATTGCTTGATGTCGTCGGTGATTTTTGCGCGATAGAGCTCGTCGTTGCTATCCGTGACCGCCACGCCGATGACGGCGAAGTTTTCGGGGAGGAGTTTGAGGGCCTTCAGATTGTAGAGGGCCGGCATCAACTTGCGTTTCGTGAGGTCGCCCGAGGCGCCGAAGATGACAATCGTGCAAGGGTCGCCGGGGCATTCGTGGCCGGTGAGAGGTTTGGTGGTCATGGTTGTTTTTTGGCTGGTGTTTTGAGTTGCTCGATTTTGGCGGAGAGATCGGAGTTCGGAGAGATTTCTAGCGCGGCGTTATATTTTTCGATGGCGGCGGGGATATTGCCGGCCTTTTCTTCTTTATCCCCCTCGGCGCGGAGCTTGGAGAAGAGATCGACCTTTTTGGTGGCGGCGACTTGGAGGGCGAGGATGGCGCGCTGCGTGGCGGGGCCGATATTGGCGGCCTGAGCGTTGAGATTGGTCAAAAGCGTGGCGGCCTCGACATATTTGCGCTGATCGAACAGCGAGGTGGTTTTGGGCAGGCCACCGGAAACCTCGGCGATGGCCCGAGCGGTGACATCGGAAATTCGAATGCCGACGGGCGGCGAGGTCATGCGGAAAGTCGAGATTTGGCCCGCGAGGATTTGGGTTTCGAGTTCCAAATTGATGGGCAGTTTCGGGGGCGTCTCGCTCGGAGTCTGAGCTGCAAAATGGGCTTCCAAGGCCGTTTTGATTTTTTGGATTTCCTGATCCAAAAGCCCGGCGGTGACGGCTTGCTGCAGGATGGCCTTGGTTTTTTCGTCCGGATTCTTGAATGACTCGAGCTCCTGGATGAGTGCTTGGGCTTCGGACTCGGTCGTATGGGGATTGGTTAACTGGTTGATGATTTTAGCCTGTCGCTCCGAGAGGTTTTTTTGCAGGAACTCATCCCGGATGGCTTGGACCTTGGCTGATAAGCTGGCGTCGCCCTTCGAGAGTTCAATGAGTTGCTTGAAGGTAGAGTTTTGTTCGAGGTTGAATTGGGATTTATCGACTTCCTGCTCGATCGACTTCTGAAGAACAACTTGGGCTGTATAAAACTGCCGCGCGCGATATTTCGATGCCAGCTCCCACGAACTATCCACACGCACCTCACCGGAGTCGTAGCGCTGGAGCGCTTCGATGAATGGCTTCGCATATTGCCCAAGCTCCACGGCAGCGGAGGGACACTTGGCGGTGAGGCTTTTTAGTTCTGTGATTTGAGTTTGGAGGGCATTTCGCTGTGCGGAATCGATGATGTCGTCGGGAATTGCTGGCTCAAGAATCGGCTTACTTCCCACAATTTGGTCCACCCAGACTTGGCGTTCCTGGCCGCTCGGTGTGCGAAAGACAAAGTATCCTCCGCGGTTTGTGTAGGCGGTGAAGCGCAGGGGCACAGCCTCATTGGGCTTCGACCATTTCTGCGGCTTGACCAGGGCGATACCGGATTTTTGAACCGCTTGTCGGCCATCACCGGAGAGTTGAGATTGCGCCGAAAGGGTGACGGAGGTCACCAAAACGAGGAACAAACCAATGAGACGGCTGATCATGTCGGGAAATGTGGCATCGGTCGCGGGAGGGGGGCAAGACATTGGGTGGTATGATTTCAGTGGATGCGGTGAGCGCCCTGCTGGAGTTCCGGCTCGGCTTCCTTCCAGCGGAAAGGGATTTTTTTCATCCAAAGCCTCAGGGCCTCCCAGTGAATCAGAACAATCACCTTCAGCGTGATCAGTGGATAGCGGATCGAAAAGCGGGCGAGGTTGGCTGCGGTAAGTTCCTCGCGAGCGCCGGTGACCGTGCTGATCAAAACCCTCTCGCTGCCGCGATAGTCGTCGATCGCCAGCCGAAGCCTCTGGCCCGGCAAGTCAAAGCGGAAGTCGAACTCCAGATCGAGTTCGGAGAAGGGCGAGACATAGTAGTTCTTCGGCACGCGGACATGGAATCCCGTGCCGGCGGGATCGCACGGAACGAGGTAGGGTTTCAGCTCGCCGAAGGTGTTGCCGACTTGGATCACCGAGGTCAGCGGGCGGTTGTTTTCATCGAAACAAAAAAAGACCGAGACGGGGTTGAATGTGTAGCCGAGGAGTTGGGGGAGGGTGAGAAGTTGGACCCGCGCCGGGCGGACGGGGAGGTTTTGGGTGGCGAGGAAGGTCTCAAGATTTTGGCGGATGCCGCGCGAGTGGAACTGGAAATAATCCTCGTCGCGGAGCGAGTAGAGATTCGGCGTGTTGACGCTGAAAAACGGGACGCGGCGCTCGATTT
>JBDKIG010000187.1:0-4540 GCA_039797215.1 Verrucomicrobiota bacterium
CGCGCCAAGGCCCAGCGCGCTGTCACGGATTTCCAGCCCTGAACAATCCAGGCGATGGGCGAGAGGGTTTCCATGAGGACATGCACATGGTTCGGCATGATGCACCACGCCAGAAGCCGATAACGCTGGCCATCAAAGTGCCGGAGCGCATTCCTCATTTGCGTGGCCAACTCAGGGTCACGCAGGGCGCAGCAACCCAAGCCCGAATCCAGCCACTCTTCGATTCGTTTACGGCGCTCGGCTCCACGCAGACTCTCGGGGAGAATTTTCAACTCCTCTTCCAAGCGATCGAGTTTTTCCCGGGGCAGACTGTCGGCCAATCGAAAGGTGACGGTTTGCAGCAAGTTCCTCGCATCTCGGTGAGGCAGGTATCCCCGAGAATACCATTCTTTGGGAGATTGGCGTTTGGCAGGAACGCCAACGTCCTCGTTGGCTGGTTCAGCTCTTTCCTGATTCACGACTTTTTTGGCCGACGGGGACGTCGGCGCTCCATGGGAGAAACGCCGAGGCGAATGGAGTTAGAACGGGATGTCGTCGTCGGGCTCGGAGGAGGAAGAGGGGGCTGGACGGGATGGCGGGGCCGTGCGACGGGGCGCGGGGGCCTCGTGGCTTTCGTGCTCGCCTCCGCCAGCGGGGCGGCTTCCGCCTTCGGAGCGTCCGCCGAGGAGCTGAAGGTTTTCGCCGACGACTTTCATGCGACTGCGTTTTTGGCCACTGGCTTTGTCCTCCCAGGTGTCCATTCGCAAACGGCCTTCGATGTAAAGCGGGCGGCCTTTTTTGGCGTATTCGCCGGCGATTTCAGCGAGGCGGCCCCAAAGCTCGACATCGACGAAAGTGGTTTCTTCACGCTTCTCGCCGTTATCGAGGGTGTAGTTGCGGTTGATCGCCAGGCCGATGTCGGTCACGGCGCTGCCTTTCGAGGTGAATTTTACTTCGGGGTCGCGGGTGACATTTCCGATGAGGATGACTTTATTGACATTAGCCATGGCGAGGGCCTCCTTGGGAGGGGTTAGGCCGCGACGGCCTCGGCGGCCTTTTTCGCGGAAAGTTTCAGGTAGTTTTGGAGCACGACCTCGTTGTCGAGGCTGAGCTTGGCACGAATGGCTTCGATCGCGGTGGGCTGGGCGCTGAAGACGACATTGATGAAGTAGGCGCTGGTGAGGTGGCGGGTCTCGTAGGAGAGTTCGCGTTTCTCGAGGCGCTGGACTTGCTCGATGGTTGCTCCGGCGGCCTTGATGGTTTTTTCGAGGCGCTCGATGGTTTCTTTGACGGTTTCTTCTTTTCCGCGCGTGTTGAGGGCGAGGAGTGCTTCGTATCGGTTCATGGTTCCTGGTTTCTTTGGTTGAATTGATTCATGGCGGCATCCATGCCGTGGGCGTTCGCAAATTCGAACGCATCCGAGGCGCGGGTGACGGATTCGGCAACGGCTGGCATCTCGTCCTTCTCAAACATTCCGAGAACATGGTCGTGCAGGGCGGTGTCGCCGGGACGGCCGATCCCGACGCGGAGGCGCGGGACTTTTTCGGTGCCGAGGTGGACGAGAACGGAGTCGAGGCCATTGTGGCCGCCGGCGGTGCCGGATTTGCGGAGGCGTATCGTCCCGAGCGGGAGAGCGGTGTCATCGAGGATGACCAGGACCTGCTCGCTAGGGATTTTGTAATATTTGGCGAAATCGCCGACGGCTTCGCCGCTGAGGTTCATGAAGGTTTGGGGCTTCATGAGCGTGCGGCCGCCGACTTTGGCGGTTTCGGAATTCCACTGGGACTGAAAGGAAAAATCCGCCACGGACCGGCGCGCCAGCTCATCAGCAACAAGAAAGCCGATGTTGTGGCGCGTGTTCCGGTATTGGGGCCCGGGATTGCCAAGGCAGGCCACGAGCCGGAATGCGGCGGGATTCTCCACGGGACGGGAGTTATTTCTTCTCCTCGGCGCCCGCAGCCTTCTTCTCTTTGATGACCTCGGGCGAGGCGGCTGCGGCGGCGGCAGGCTCTGCAGCAACCGAGGGCTCGGCCACGATGAAGACGGTCAAATCCGCGTTGTCCTCAATGGTGACACCAGCAGGGAGCTTGATATCGCGGATGTGAATGGACTCGCCGATCTTGAGGGCGGAAACATCGACAGTGATGATCTCTGGAAGATTTTGGGGAAGGCATCGGACCGAGATGGTGCGAACGCTTTGCTCGAACAGGCCTCCGAAGTTTTTGACTCCATCCGCTTCGCCAACCGCCTCGACGGTCACGCTGGCGGTGATTTCCTCGGTCATCGAAACGGCTTGGAAATCGACATGCAGGATGTCGCGGGCAACAGGATGGTGCTGGACCTCTTGAATGAGGGAAAGCTGGGTGGATTTATTGGATCCGTCTTGGATTTCGAGTTCGACGAGGATGTTTTCGCCGACGGCGTGGGAGAGGAGTGCGGCGAGCTCGCGATGGGAGACCTCGAGATTGGAGGGCGTGATTTTGTTGCCGTAGATGACGGCGGGAACGGAACCGCGGGCACGAACACGCTTGACGGAATTGCGGCCGCTTTCGGAGCGGGGACGCGCGGAGAGTTTAACTTGCTTGGCCATAATGATGATTACTTGGGTTTTTTAACTTCAAAGAGCGAACTGACGGACTCGTCGTCGTGGATGCGCCGAATTCCTTCACCGAGCAGACCGGCGACGGAAAGTGCCGTGATTTTGCTGCCGGGCGCCAGGCGTAACGGGACGCTGTTTGTCGAAATCAACTCCTTGAGATCGGAGTCCTTCAAACGCTCGACCGCCAAATCTGTCAGCACCGAATGGGAAACGCCAGCATAAATATCGAGGGCGCCATTCTGCCGAAGGATGCGGGCGGCGCTGGCGATCGTGCCAGCCGTCTCGGTGAGGTCGTCAACGATGAGAATGTTCTTGCCGGCGACATCGCCGATGATGTGCGAGGCCTCGGTCTCGGTGGCGCTCTTGCGTTGTTTCACGACGATCGCCATGCGGGTGCCGAGGGCGGTGGCGTAGGCGGAAGCCATCTTCACGCCTCCGACATCGGGAGAAACCACGATGAGGTTCTCGATGTTGAGCTTGCGGATGTATTCCACCATCACCGGCAAGGCATGGAGGTGATCCACGGGTATGTCGAAAAAGCCCTGCAATTGCTGGGCATGGAGATCCATCGTGAGGACGCGGTCGACCCCGGCGGCGTCGAGGAGATTCGCCACGAGTTTGGCCGTGATCGGCACGCGAGGCTGGTCTTTGCGATCTTGGCGGGCATAGCCGAAAAACGGAATCACCGTGGTGATGCGGGCCGCGCTGGCGCGACGGGCGGCATCCACCATGATGAGCATCTCCATCAAATTATGGTTCGTCGGCGGGCAAGTGGGCTGGATGATGAACACATCGCGGCCACGGATATTGTCGTTGATTTTGACGAAGCTTTCGCCGTCCGGAAAAGAACTGACGGTGGCATCGCCGAGGGGAACTCCGAGGCAATCGCAGATTTCACGGGCCAACGCCGGATGGGCGTTGCCGGTGAAGATTTTCATCTCCAAGTTGTGAGCGGGTATCATGGGGTCGGGCAAACGCGGCGGCTGTGGGTATGTGGTGAGAGTTTGGGTTTTAGTTGGCGTGGGGCTGGGGTTTCGGGGGCGGTTCGAGAGGAATGGTTGGCTCGAGGCGGGTCTGGGCGAGGCGGGTCAGGTAGGCCTTTTCCATGAGGTCGCATTTTTTCGAGAGCGAATTGTCGAGTTGTTTCATTTTGCGAAAGAGAGCGCGGTAGTATTCGCGGTAGGCGGCACGCTCGCCTTCGAAGGTCTTGGCGGCTTCGGCCTGCTCGCGGAGGGAAGTGACGGCGGCATCCTTCTCGGCCTTGGTGCGGACTTCGCGGTAGAGAAGCTTCTGCTTGCGGTCCAACTCCTCGCCGGTCGGTGCAGCGGTGCGAGGGTCGTTGGCAATTGTTTCTGCGGACAGGTCGGGGATGATGGCATTCGGATCGACATATTGACTGTCACTTTCGGCACTTTCCGGGATTTCGCCGGTGAGGGTGAGGTCCTGCTCGAGGAGGACATCTTGCGCGGGCTGGCCGGACTCGCCGGGGATTTTCAAAAATTCCTGATCACTGATAGTGAGGCTCTCCGTGGTCTCTGTCTGCGCGGGCGCGGTTGGCGCGGGCTCGGCTTCGAGGAGCGTGGCCTCTTGAGCGAGGGCCGTGAAGGCGGAAAAAAAGCCGAAAGAAAGGATGGTGATAAGGTGGCGCATTCCGTAGTGGCGCCAGCGGCGCGGCTTGAAATACCAGCAATTTTGAGATGACTTGGCAAGCTGATGAATCCCGAGCAACCCGATGTCCATCGCGGCCCGCTGGAAGCCGCGCGGGCCATGCGCCGGCGGCCGGGTTTTTCGTATCTCGATTCCGCAATGGAGCGGAGCGGAGCGGTTTCGATCCTTGCCTGCGAGCCGGACTCGGTGCTGAGAGGGAGGAATTGGGCGACGCTCGCGGAGGAAATCCAAAAACGAACGCGCAGCGGCGTGGAGGGTGCAGCGATCGGGCATGTGACCTACGACGGCGAATTC
>JBDKIG010000188.1:0-4419 GCA_039797215.1 Verrucomicrobiota bacterium
GGCGAGTTCGCGGTAGGAGAAGAGTTTTTTGGCGGGATCAACGCCGATCGCTTCCTTGAATTTTTTATTTCCGATCAGAATGAGCGGTTCGTTTTCCCAGCCGACAGGCGAGAGCCAGAGCGCCGTAACGACATCGAGCGCGGGGATTTTTTCGTCGCCTTTTTTGTAGCGGGATTTGCCCGTCATCCCGAGGACGGTTTCTTCAGCGAAAACGAGGAAAGGCTTTTTGCGGCCGCCCTCTTGGATCGGGACGGCTTCGAGTTTCGTGAGGTCGAGGGCGCCCGCGGGGGCGGCGAGGACGAAAAGCAGGGCGGCGATTAGGGCGATGGGTTTCATGCGTTTTTCGTTTTGGGTTTTCCGTAGAACATGATGGTGATGCCGACGCAGATGGCGAGCGAACCGATCCACTTGAGCAGCCAGCCTGGGTCGTAGAGGACTTGGAGGGTGGTCTCGCCGAGATCGCGGGGGTTCCACTCGGCTTGGGAGAATTTGTAGTTGATGCCGGTGAAATTCGCGAAAAGCGTGCCGGGGAAGCTCGCCGGGTGGTTCATGCGGGCGGTGCCGGTTTTGGTGAAGCCTGTGCCGTCCTCCTTGAACTCCACGGTGGCGATGAAGTTCGAGGGTTTGTCGGTGCCTTCGTAGCGGGGGACCTCGAAATCCACGAGTCGGATGCTGAAGGGCACGGGGCGGAGTTCCAAGCCGTAGCCGATGCGGACGACATTTTTGCCGTCGGTGAGCGAGGTGATGTCGCCACTGGCGATCCAGCGTTTTTCAGAGTTCAGGATTTCTGGCGAGACGAGGCGGGCGCGGAATCCGGGAATGCCTTGTTCTCCTTTGGGAAGAGGCGGGCCGGGGATCATGGTGCTGACGATATTCGCTTCGGGGTAGAAGGCTTTCAGCTCCACGCTCCAATCGGCCCATCCGGTGGAAAACGACTCGCCGACCTTGGCCTCGCCTGAGGCGTAGGTGGCGCCTTGGCGCTGGAGTTGGTAGCGGATGCCATCGCCCGAGGGGGCAAGGAAAAGGGTGGGTTTCGAATCGGCGGGTTCGGCCGAGTCGCTTTGCACCCGCACGATCGCGGCGGGGTTGAGAGGTTGGTCGGATTTCGTGGCGGGCCGGCCGTTGCGCATTTCAAAATCCGGCCAGTAATCCTCCACGATGACTGTGGCACCCACGGTGGGAACCGGTTTGTTCATGATGTCTTCGCGAAGGTAGGTTGCCGAGGCGCCGTCTGGCGGGGTGATTGTTACTTTGCGTCCATCCGCGCTGAGGGCGACCTGCACGCCGGTGGATTTTTCGCCCTGCACGACGGGTGCAAATTTTCCAAAGACCATCTGGGTTTCGGCTCCACCGGGGGCTTTGGGCGGCGGGAGGTCTTTCTGCAAAACAATCCGAGCAAGTCCGAAAAAATCCTTCTCCTGCGGCGCGGAGGATTCCATCGCGATGGGGATCTCTTGGTTTTGGCCCATGCGGCTGCTGGTGAACCGAAGGGCCACGCCGGGCTGGCGGCCCTCGGCGGGGACGAGTTTTTCCTCCTTGATCAAATTGTCACTGAACCCGTCGGCGATGATTTCCAAGTTGGTCTTGGGAACCTCAAAAACGCGCGGGCGTTTCTCGCTTGGGCGGGTGGCGGCGGCATCGAACGGCATGACATAGAGCGCGGTGTCATTCGGGCTCTCAACCTGGATGATGCTGCGATTGATGGTGAGCTTGCGGACGGGTGGCTTGTCTTTATGGAGGGTGACATTTCCCTCGAAGCCGGTCTGGATGCCGATCATCGCGCCGATGAGGAGTGTGATGATGCCGTAGTGGGTGATGATAAATCCGGTGTGGGCCTTCGCCCAAGGCCAGCGGGTGATCGTAACGGCCAGGAGGTTGATGCAGAGAACGATCAGCCAGAGGATGAACCACGGCGCCTTGTAGATATAAACCTGCGCAACCTTGGTGCTGAATTCGGATTCCGCGATGGTGGCGATCGCACAGGCGGCGGCAATCGTGGCTAGGAGGATCAGGGCGAGCTGCATCGAGCCCAGCCAATGGATCACTCGCCACACGGCCGAACGGGCCTTGCGCGCTTCAATGAGGCGTTTGCGCTCAGCGGCAGTCAAGAAACCCACCTCCGCGCGGGTGAACGCGCCGGCGCGGGGGAGGTGCGGGCAATGCTGGACGATTCGATTGGCGTCATGGCTGCGTGAAAGCTATTGGCCGCCGGTTTTTTTTCAAGCAGCACCGGACGGCGGCTACTCGCCGATGATTTTAACCAAGACGCGTTTTTTGCGGAGGCCGTCGAATTCGCCGTAGAAAATCTGCTCCCACGGGCCGAAATCGAGTTCGCCCGCCGTGACGGCCACCACGACCTCGCGGCCCATGATTGAACGCTTGAGGTGGGCGTCGGCTTGTCCTCGGCGCCGTTGTGCGCGTATTGGGCATGGGGATGCTCGGGGGCGAGCTTTTCGAGCCATTTTTCGAAATCGCGGTGCAGGCCGGACTCGTCGTCATTGATGAAAACACTGGCCGAGATGTGCATGGCATTGACGAGGCAGAGCCCCTCGCGAATGCCGCTCTCGCGCAGGCAGGACTCGACCTCCGGGGTGATGTTCAGAAACGCGCGGCGGCGCGGGATTTCGAACCAGAGTTCCTTGCGGTGGGATTTCATGGGCGGAACGACTACAATGTCGTCGGCAGGTGGAAAAGCTTCCCGCTCCGCTGAGGTTGTTTTATTTTTTCCTGAATGAAATACCCGCGCTCACCCAAAGACACTGTTGGCGGAATCGTCTACTTCGGCCGAATGATCGACAAAATCCGTTTGATGAATGCCGGCGAATTACATCCCGAACTCCAAGCGAACCTCGGCAAGGGCTTCGACGAGCGCGCAACCTCGCTGGTGGGCGTAACCTACGAAAACCTCCGCGACCGCGTGGGCGAGGGCGGTTCCGATGACGAAATCCTCGAGTGGTGCTTCCAAAACGGGACTCGTCCCTCGGAGGAGCAGATAGAGATTTGGAACAGCTTCATGCTGAAGCGTGGTTGGAACGACGAATTATCGGAGACGCTCGTGCGACGGAAAAAAGAGAGCGGTTTCGAGGGCCGCGACGACATCCAAACGATGTTCCAATACATCGACGCTGACGAGGGGCGGAACTGATAGACGGAGTTTTTTCAAAACTTTCATGATTCTCAGCCAAGCAAGCTGACCTTCGGGAGTGCGCTGGCATTTTTGAATTGAGCAAACGGGCGGTGGGGCGCACCTTCCGCCGGAATGGATTTTGTTAATCTCACGCGCCACTTGGGAATCGGTGCGAACTCTTATTGGATCCGGGTCGGGGGTAAGAATATTATACTCGATGCCGGCGCGGACCCGAAGATCGATGGACTGGGCATGACGGCCGATTTTTCGAAGGTTCCCGAGGGTTCGGTGGACGCGATCATTATTACTCACGCGCACCAAGACCATATTGGCTCCTTGCCGGTGCTGACGCGCCGGGAGCCGCAGGCGCCGGTTTTTATGACCGAGCCGACGGCTCATATTTGCGAAATCATGCTGCACAATTCGGTAAGCGTGATGACCCGCCAGCGGGAGGAATTGAACCTTGCGGAGTATCCCCTTTTCACTCATCGGGGCATCGATTTTTGCGAGCAGGCCTGGGTGCGTTGTGGTCTACGCCAGCGCTACAACCTTACGGGCGACCCCTCGGTGGATGACAGCGAGGTGACTTTCGAGTTCTACCACGCGGGCCATATTCTGGGCTCGGTGGGCGTGATGATTCGGTATCAGGGCAAGTCGCTCTTCTACACGGGCGATGTGAATTTCGAAAACCAGACGATCATGAGCGGAGCTGATTTTCCGAAGGGCGGCGTGGATTTCCTGATCATGGAGACGACGCGTGGTGACGCGCAGACTCCGGTGGGTTTTTCGCGGGCGAGCGAGGAGGAGAGGTTTTCGCGGGTGGTGCGGCGGGCGATCGATGATGGCGAGACGGTGACGATTCCGGTTTTTGCGCTCGGCAAGACACAGGAAATCCTCGCGATTCTTTGGAAAATGCGGCTCCACGGCGAGATTCCAGCCGTGCCGATCTACATCGGCGGGTTGAGCGTGAAGGTCACGACGGTCTATGACGCGCTGGCAGGTAACTCTACCCGGAACCATCCCGAGTTGCAGCTGCTCCAGGAAATGGCGCCGTATGTGCTGTCGGGCCGTGAGATTGTGGATGCGATGCCTCGCAAGAAGGCGATCTATGCTCTCTCGAGCGGGATGATGACGGAACATACGCTCTCGAATATTTTCGCAAGGCGGATCCTGAGTGATGCCTCACAGACATTGTTGTTTGTTGGCTATTCCGACCCCGACTCCCCGGCGGCAAAAGTCCGCAAGGCGGCGCCGGGAGACGAGGTGAAACTCGATAAGGATTTCCCCGCCGT
>JBDKIG010000189.1:0-4395 GCA_039797215.1 Verrucomicrobiota bacterium
TCGGTGGAGGTCATCACACGGCCTTGATAGGCTGGAGCCACCGCGACGCGCGCGCCGGTGCCGGGGATTTCCAACACGAGGATGTCGGTGTGTTTTTTCAAAAAGGCCAAATCCTCGCCGAAGGTGGGCGCGGTGTTGGCAGCGTCGGCGAATGGGGCGAAGGCGAGGATCGGGAGGAGGAGGAGGAGTGTTTTTTTCATGTGTTGTGGGTGGATTGGGGAAGCTGGACTCTGTGTTTTTTATTTTCCGAAAACCAGATTGCAGATGATTACCGAGGCGGTGACGCCGGCAAGATCGGCGATGAGGCCAGCAGGCACGGCGTGGCGCGTGCGGCGGATGGCGACGGAGCCAAAGTAAACCGCGATGACATAGAATGTCGTCTCGGTGCTGCCCATCACGGAGGCACCCATGCGGGCGATGAGGCTGTCGGGGCCGTGGTTTTGGACGAGTTCGGCGAAGATGCCATTGGCGCCGCTGCCGCTGAGCGGGCGCATGAGGACGAGGGGGAGGAGTTCGGTGGGAAAATGAATCGCGGTAAGAACGGGGCCGATCGCGCGGGAGACGAGATCGATGCCCCCTGCGGCACGGAACATCGCGACGGCTGCAATGATGGCGACGAGGAAGGGAATGATGCGGATGGCGACCTGGAAACCCTCTTTTGCGCCCTCGACGAATTCCTCGTAGACCTTTACGCGGCACAGCGCGGCGTAGAGCGGAAAGAACGCAACGAGAAACGGAATCGCGAGATACGAAACGGCCTCAACCACTGCGGCGAGCGGGTTGGCCGAGGCTTCGGCGGTTTGCAGGAAGCGCCAGCCGAACCACAGGAAACACACAGCGAAAACGAGCAGGAGAAGGGTTCCCCACCAGGCGGGCTTGGTGGGGTCGGGTGCGGGCAAATCCTGGGAGATATCGGGAGCGGCGTCGGGGGATTTTTCGACTGGGGGCAGCGCGTAGAAGGGGAGGCGCTCCAGGGTTTTCACAGCGATAAGTCCCGCGATGGTGGAACAGCAGGTCGCAAAAAACGCGGTGCCGATGATGACGGTGGGATTTTTCGAACCGGCGGCGGCGAGGATGGCGACGGTGGTTGCGGGGATGAGTTGGATCGAGGAGGTGTTGATCGCGAGAAAGGTGCACATGGCGTTCGACGCGGTGCCGGGGCGGGGATTGAGTTTTTCGAGGTCCTGCATCGCCCGGAGGCCGAGCGGGGTGGCGGCATTGCTGAGGCCGAGCATGTTCGCGGCCATGTTCATGACCATCGATCCCATCGCGGGGTGGTTAGCGGGAACATCGGGAAAAAGCCAGCGCAGGACGGGCCGGAGCGCGCGGGCGAGGATGTTTACGAGCCCCGAGGCCTCGGCGAGTTTCATCAAACCCAGCCAAAGCGCCATGACGCCGGCGAGCGGGAGGGCGAGGGTCATTACCGCCATTTTGCAGGCCTCGAAGGCGGCGTTGGTAACGGCTTGGAGTTCCCCAGTGAACCCTCCGAGCAGCACCGCGAGGACAACCAGGCCGAGCCAGATGTAATTCAGCATCTCCGGAAAATGCCCGAAACCGACCTTCGGCGAAAAGGCGAAATCCTGCGTTGCGACGGCATCATTGAAAATGTGACGCAATGGGGATTGCCGAACGGAGGACCAATAGCTAGGGAGCGGGCCATCTTTCGCACCCATGATTCCTATTACCATTGAGGGCCTGCACAAAAAATTCGGAGAGGTGACTGCTTTGAACGGCATCTCGCTCCGCATCGAAAAGGGCGAGTTGTTTTTCCTGCTGGGCCCTAGCGGATGCGGCAAGACGACCTTGCTCCGCCACATTGCCGGTTTTTATATGCCGGACTCGGGGCGGATTCTTTTCGGCGACGAGGATGTGACCCATGTGCCGCCCCACAAGCGGAACACGGGAATGATGTTTCAGAGCTACGCGCTGTGGCCTCACATGACGGTGGCGAAAAATGTGGCGTTCGGTCTCGAGGAGCGGCGCATGCCGGCGGCGGATGTCAAAAAACAGGTCGCTACGGCTTTGGAATCGGTGCAGATGGAAAAATATGCCGAACGCAAAATCGCCCAACTTTCCGGCGGCCAGCAACAGCGTGTGGCGCTGGCGCGGGCTTTGGTGATCCGGCCAAGATGCCTTTTGCTTGATGAGCCGCTCTCGAATCTCGATGCCAAGCTCCGCCTCGAAATGCGCAACGAAATCCGCCGTGTTTGCAAAGACTCGGGATTAACGGCGATCTATGTGACGCATGACCAGAAGGAGGCGCTCTCGATCTCCGACCGCATGGCGATTCTTGATGGCGGCCGCATTGCACAGGTCGGAACGCCCGAGGAGGTCTACCGGCGTCCCCTTTCTCCAGTCGTCGCGGATTTCATTGGCGAGACGAATTTCATCTCAGGAAAAATCCGTTCCTGTAACGGAGTCGCGGGAATTGTGGAAACCGACTCCGGTGTTTTTGAAGGAGTCTTGGCTGATGCCTGGTGGAAACCCAAAGGTGGCGAGTCGGCTGTGATTTCGGTCCGGCCGGAGAGTTGGATTCTTTCTGAGAAAAGCTCGCCGGGGAATTCCATCCAAGGCGAGGTTCAAGATTCCACCTACCTCGGTGAACTGGCCCAATACCGCTTCCGCGCTGGCGCACTCGATTTGAAGATTGTCGAAATGAATCCTCACCTCTCCGCGCGGACGAGGGGACATCGCCTCTTCGCTTCGGCGAACCCCGACGATGTTGTGGTGTTGAAACCCTAAGCCCACGATGACAACGAAGGACGGCCCTATTAGCCTTCGAATCCTCTCCGTGGGGGTGGCGATGTTTTTGATCGTTGCTGTTCCGTTTTTACTAAAGCCGAAAGAGGATTTGCTGGCCCATGCAGACGAAACCCTCGTCCTCGTCTCGCCTCACAACGAAGCCGTGCGGCATGAGTTCACGGTGGCCTTCATGCGGCATTACAAGGAAAAGACCGGCCGCTCGATCCGCCTCGACTGGCGCACGCCCGGCGGCACCAGCGAGATCGCTCGGTATCTCGCCGGCGAGTATTTGGCCTCGTTCGAGAATGTCTGGAAAAAAAGCGGGCGTCGCTGGGATTCGCAGGTGGCGGCGGCCTTCGATAGCGCGAAGGTCGTTCTGCCCAATGACCCCGGCAATGACTCGCCGGAGCAGGCCGCGAGACGGTTTTTTCTAGAGTCGGAGACCGGCATCGGGATCGATGTGTTTTTTGGCGGCGGCGCTTATGATTTTGAAATCCAAAGCGCGGCCGGGCGTTTGGTTCCATCGGATGTCATTCGCAACCATCCCGATTGGTTCACGGAGGATTCGATTCCCCGCATGGTGTCAGGCGAGGTTTTCTACGATGCCCAAGCGCGCTGGATCGGAGCCTGCCTCTCGTCGTTCGGGATTTGCTATAACTCCGACTCGCTCCGCCGCCTGGGCGTTGAGGAATTGCCGGCGAGTTGGGAGGATTTGACCAATCCGGTTTTCTTCCGACAGGTCGCGTTGGCCGATCCGACCAAGAGCGGTTCGGCGGCGAAGGCCTTCGAAATGGTGATCCAGCAGCAAATGCAGGAACTCGTCCTTCGAGCAGGTAGTGAAGACGACGAGGTTTTGGCGCGTGGTTGGGCTCGCGGATTGCAAATCATTCAGGCCGCCTCGGCGAATGCGCGCTATTTCACTGATGCCGCCTCGAAGATCCCTCTCGATGTTTCGCTCGGCGATGCCGCGATCGGGATGTGCATCGACTTTTACGGGCGCTTCCAGAGCGAGGCGGTGCAGATAGGCGACAAGCCCTCGCGGCTGCAATACTTCACCCCCGCCGGAGGATCCTCGGTCGGCGTCGATCCCATCGGCATCCTGCGTGGTGCGCCGAATCGCCCAGCGGCCGAAGAATTTCTCGCCTTTGTCCTCTCGTTGGAGGGTCAGAGACTTTGGAACTTCAAAGTCGGCACGCCGGGTGGGCCAGAGAAATACGCCCTCCGCCGCCTGCCTGTTCGCAAGGAACTCTACGCTCCGGAGTTTGCCGCCTACCGATCCGACCCCGAGGTCCAGCCCTACGAGGAGGCGAAACTTTTTACCTATCACTCGAAGTGGACCTCGCCTCTCTTCCGCGTGATGGCATTTATAATCCGCGTGGCGTGTCTCGATCTTCACAAGGAACAAACGGAGGCGTGGCAGGCCCTGGTCGCGGCGAAGTTTCCGCGTGAGGCCTACAGGGCTTTTACGAATCTTGATGCCGTGAATTACGAAATGGCGCGCACACGATTGAAAGTGGCGCTGGACTCCAAAAACCGCATCGAGGAGGTGCGGCTCGCCAAGGAACTCTCTGACCATTTCCGCGCCCAATACCAAGAGGCTGCGCGCCTCGCCAAGGAGGGGAAATAATGTCCAACCAACTCGCCAAAATCGTC
>JBDKIG010000190.1:0-4304 GCA_039797215.1 Verrucomicrobiota bacterium
GACCCTTGAAGCGTTTGATCTGGACGCCCTTGCTGGAGATTTCGAGGACGCGCGAGAGGATTTCGGGGATCGAAAACAGCGGCGTGGCTTGCTGTTTTTCACCTTCGCCTTCGAGGAGTTCAAAGAGCGGCGTGTCGTCGGAGTGGAAGTTGCGGATGTCGATGCCTGCTTCGGTGAGACGGGCAAAGAGTTTGGCGATCGCGTGCGATTCGTGAAGTTCGTGGAGCACGGCGCGGCGCGAGACTCCGGGGCCAGCGGCGAACTCTTCGTCGGTTGGTATTTCATCGAAAAGTCGCAGGTCGCGGTTGGCGTTTGCGTAATCTCGAAGCGCGTTTTCGTCGGCGAAGTAGAGAACATTTTCGTCGTTGCCCTCGCGAATGCGGACCATGAATTCCGCCAGGTGGCCGTCGGCCCGGCGAGCCGCAAGATAGTCGCGGAAGTCGCCGCCGTTGCCTTCGATGGAGCGGGTGTAGCGGGAGAGTGAGGAAAGGGTTTCGAGAATGCCTTTGAGTTCCTCGGCGGAGAATGCGCGTGACCGATCATGCGTGCGGAGGATGACCTCGCTGGCGCCCAACTCGATGAGGATCTTGTTGAGTTGGTCGTTGTCCTGGACGTATTCGGAGCGTTTTTTGCGGGTGACGAGATAGAGCGGTGGCTGTGCGATGTAGAGAAAGCCACGCTTCACGAGTTCCGGCATATGGCGGCAGAAGAAGGTGAGCAGCAAGGTGCGGATGTGCGAGCCGTCGACATCGGCGTCGGTCATGATGACGACTTTATGGTAACGGACTTTTGCGATGTTGAATGAGCCATCCTGGTCGCCGTCGCCAATGCCGGCACCGATGGCGGTAATGAGGTTTTGGATTTCCTTGTTTTGCAGCGCGCGGTGGAGGCGTGCTTTCTCGACGTTGAGGAGTTTGCCGCGCAGCGGAAGGATCGCTTGCGTGCGACGATCGCGACCTTGTTTGGCCGAGCCGCCTGCGGAGTCACCCTCGACAATGTAGAGCTCGGATTTTGCCGGATCGCGTTCCGAGCAGTCGGCGAGTTTGCCGGGAAGTCCACCGCCGGAAAGAGCGGATTTGCGAACCGTTTCGCGGGCCTTGCGTGCGGCCTCGCGGGCGCGCGCGGCGTTGACCGATTTCTCGATGACCTTGCGGGCAAGGGTCGGGTTCTCGTCGAAATACTGCATCAGGCCCTCATAGACGATCGATGAGACCACGCCTTCGATCTCGGTGTTGACGAGTTTGTCCTTCGTTTGCGAGCTGAAGCGCGGGTTGGGCATTTTCACCGAGATCACGCAGACGAGGCCTTCGCGGACATCGTCGCCGGAGAGCGCGGGGTCCTTGTCCTTGAGGATCTTGTTGGCCTTGGCGTATTGGTTGATCGCGCGAGTGAGCGCGGTGCGGAAGCCGGTGAGGTGGGTGCCGCCGTCGCCGTTGGGGATCGAGTTGGCGAAGCAGAGGATCTGGTCGTTGTACGAATCGTTGTACTGGAAGACCACATCGGCAAAAACATCGTCGGTCGATTGCTTGCCGTCGTAGTCGAGTTCGATCTGGCGTTTGCCGCAAAGGATGACTGGGTCGTCGTGGATGACGGTTTTATTTTCGCCGAGCTGTACGACAAATTCCTCGATGCCTTTGGCATAGAAAAACGTGGTTTTTTTCGCGGATTCCGGACGTTCGTCTTCGAGGTCGATCGTGAGGCCGGGGTTGAGGAAGGCGAGTTCGCGCAAGCGGGTCGCGAGGCGGTCGAATTTGAATTCGATCGTATCGACGAAGATCGTCGCGTCGGGGAAGAAGGTGATGGTCGTGCCGGTTTTTTTCGGGTCGACCTCGCCGACGATGTGAAGTTGCTCGGTGGTTTTGCCGCGTTCGAACGAGATGCGATGGACCTTGCCATTGCGCATGATGTCGGCGCGGAACCAATCCGAGAGTGCGTTGACGCATTTCGCGCCGACGCCGTGGAGGCCGCCGGAGTACTTGTAGGCGCCTTGGCCGAACTTGCCGCCAGCGTGGAGGTTGGTGAGCACGAGCTCGACGGCGGGGATGCCGAACTTCGGGTGCATGTCGACCGGGATGCCGCGGCCGTTGTCGGCGATCGAGACCGAGCCATCGACATGGATCGCGACCTTGATGCGAGAGCAATAACCGGCGAGGTGTTCGTCGATCGAGTTGTCGAGCACTTCGAAAACGCAGTGATGGAGACCGCGTTCGTCGGGGTCGCCGATGTACATGCCGGGTCGTTTCCGGACGGCTTCAAGGCCCTCGAGTTTGTCGATCTGGGCGGCGTCGTATTGTTGCTCGGAGGCGACCTTGGTTTCGGCTACTGGTGGCTCGTTCGAAGGGTCGGTCATAGGCTTGGGAGAGGGTCTGAAAAACCCCGCAAAGTGACAAGGAACTTCTTTGCGAAAATCTTCGCAAAAGGGCTGAAAATTCAGCCTTTCATCCCAAGGCAACCGAGCTGCCATTCGAGCAGCAACGAAGGAGCCAGCGATTCGTCCGCGGCGATTGTTTCGAGCGCGGCGCGGGGGGCGATGAGCGAGCCCTCGATGTCGAGTTTGGCAGCCGCCTCGTCGCGGGATTTGATCAGCGCGTCGACGCGTTTTTCGAAGTCCTTGTCGCGTTTCCGGCGCTTGGCTTTTTCGCGTTCGGGCCAGCTAGATTGCGGCATCGCCTCGAGTTTGGAAATCGCGCTGCGGAAGCGTTTGACGCGATCGGGGCGGAAGTGGTGGGGCAGGGCGATCGGGTTGCCGGAGGCGAGGCTGATGCTCCACTCGAGGATCTGTTTGTTCGGCGCAACCATGAAGGACGGGCGGTCCCAGGCGGCGGCTTCCGCGTCGCGCCATTGCCAGATCGCGCGCAGGCAGGCGAGGCCCCAAGGCTCGAGCTTGCCAGAGCCTTGGATGCGCCAGTTTTCCTCGCGGCTGTCATCGCGCTCAAGCACCTTGCGGCGGGCGGCGTGGCAACTTTCTTCAAACCATTCGTAGCGTTCCTTTTCCTTGAGCCCTGTGACGATGCGCTCGCCCATTTCGAGCAGGTAGTCGACATCATTGAGCGCGTATTCGATCATCTTCGTCGAGAGCGGACGCTTGCCCCAGTCGGCCTTCTGCGAGGACTTCGAAAGTTCGATGCCGAAATATTGCTGAACCAGGTCGCCAAGGCCGAAGCGGCGGGCACCAAGCAGGCGTGCACCGATTTGCGTGTCGTACACGACGGCCGGCAGGTGGCCGAACTCGCGCTTGAACATCGTCATGTCGTAATCCGCGCCATGCATCCAGACGGTCGCCTCGCTAAGGTAGGAGGCGAGCGGCTTGAGGTCGTCGATCGCCAAAGGATCGATCAGCACCGATTCGCCCGGGATGGCGAACTGGATCAGGCACAGGGACTCGCGGTAGCGGTGGAGGCTGTCGGCCTCGGTATCGATGGCGCAAACAGGAGGCGAATCCTGTGGCTTGCATTTCTCGAGATGAAGGATGAGCCGCTCGGTGGAATCAATCATGAGGTGGGCCGTCGTGGGCCGACGGACGGGCGGGAAAGGGATAAGGTCCGCCCAATGGCGGAGCCGGATAGCCGCATTCCCCTAGAAAGTAGGCGGATTTGGCGCGGCGGATTCATGCCCTCGAGCATGCTTTCGTGACCGCGAGCTGACAAGTTGAAATTGCCAATTTGGCGGCTTAAAAATTTACTTTGTAACTACAAATTTCTCAAATCACCGCGAGTTTTTCGGCTTGCTGGTGGGTGAGCTCGACGCATTTCCAGGGGAGCCCGAATTGGTTGAGGTCGGCCATGAAACTGTCGGGGTCGAGTTGCTCCATGTTCCAGACACCGACCTTGCGCCAATTGCCCTCGAGCATCTGCTTGGCACCAATCATGGCGGGCACGCCGGTCGTGTAGGAAATCGCTTGGGATCCGACCTCGGTGAAGCAGGCCTCGTGGTCGCAGATGTTGTAAATGTAGATCGCCTTGTATTGGCCGTCTTTGAGTCCCGTGATGATGTTGCCGATGCAGGTTTTGCCTTTGGTGGACTTGCCGAGATCGCCGGGGTCGGGCAGCACGGCTTTGAGGAACTGGAGCGGGATGATTTCGACGCCGTTGTAAGTGACCGGATCGATGCGGGTCATGCCGACATTGCCGAGGACCTCGAGGTGCTTGAGGTAGTTTGGTGAGAACGACATCCAGAACTGTGCGCGGCGGATGGTGGGGATGTGTTTGACGAGGGATTCGAGTTCCTCGTGGTACATGCGGTAAATTTCATAAGTACCGACTCCGTCCGGGCAGGTGAAAGACTGATGCAGCGACATCGGTGGT
>JBDKIG010000191.1:0-4300 GCA_039797215.1 Verrucomicrobiota bacterium
CTTGTTGCCAATGCCGGGGAGAAGTCGGACGATGCGCTTGAAGGACATTTCATCGTGCGGGTTGACTGTAAATTTCAGAAATGCCGCGACATCCTTGATGTGGGCTTGCTCGAAAAATCTCAGGCCGCTTGTGATCGAAAAGGGAATGCCGCGCTTGGTGAACTCCAGTTGCACCTCCATCGAGTGGTAGTGTGCCCGGTAGAGCACGGCCATTTGCTCAAGCGGGATGCCCTCGTCGAGGAGTTCCATGACACGCTGGGCGACGAAGGCGGCTTGTTGGGAATTGGTCGGGAGGGCGACTAGGGCTGGTTTGACGGCGTGTGGCTTGCGGACGGGAGCGAGGTTTTTAGGGAACTGGCGTTCGTTCCCGCCGATGGCGGCGTTGGCGACTTCGAGGACTTGGGGGACGCTTCGATAGTTCGTTTCGATTTTAAAAACGCGGGAGCCCGGGTGGTTTTTCGGAAATTGCAGGATGTTTTCGAAATTCGCGCCGCGCCACGAGTAGATGCTCTGGGCGTCGTCTCCCACGACCATGAGATTGCCGTGGTGGGCGGCGAGGAGGTCGATGAGTTCGGACTGGAGGCGATTCGTATCCTGGTATTCATCGACGAGGATTTGCTGGAAGCGGCGCTGGTAAAGGGCGGCGACTTCGGGGTGGGTCAGAAAAAGCTCGAGGGTTTTGGAAAGAAGGTCATCGAAATCCATCGAGTTCGCTTCGCGCTTTCTCGCTTCGTAGGCGGCTTGGACTTTTTCGATCTCCGGGGCGAGGGGGATGAAGTAGCGGTATTTTTCGGCGAGGATTTTGCCAATGGGGGCGGCGGTGTTGATGGCGAGGCTGAAGATATCAGAGAGGACTCCGGCTTTTGGGAATTTGCGTGTGGTGTCCACGAGGCCCTGTTTTGAAACCACGGCGGCGATCATTTCCTCCGAGTCGTCGCGGTCCATGATGGAAAATCCCTCGCGGAATCCGATATCCGCGGCATGGCGGCGGAGGATGCGGTTTCCGATCGAGTGGAAGGTGCCGCCCCAGAGTCCATCCGCCGCGCCGGGGAGAAGGTTGTGGACGCGTTCCACCATTTCGCGGGCCGCTTTGTTCGTGAAAGTAAGCAGGAGAATGGAGCCGGCGGGGATGCCTTGTTCCAAAAGCCAGGCCACTCGATAAGTGAGTGTTCGGGTTTTTCCACTGCCTGCGCCAGCGATCACCAAGGATCTGCCGGGGGAGGAGGTGACGGCGGCGAATTGTTCGAGGTTGAGTTCCTTCTCGAAATCGATGCCCGAATCCGGGCGTGCCGGGGTGTGAAGTGTGTAGGAACGCGACAAGGCGGATTAGTTGTTAGCCAGTCGGGTTGTCTTGACTTGTGAGGGGGACATTTTGAGGCCGTGAGCGAGGAGTTTGGCGGATTCCTCGGCGACGACGCCCTTGGTCGACCCCAGCACCACGGCAATGCAATCGCGGCCATTGTGAGAGCCGCTGGAGATGAGGCAATGGCCGGCGGCGTTCGTATAGCCGGTCTTCATTCCATTGCAGAAGGAGTAGGTGCGCAGGAGTCGATTGGTATTTCGGAGTGGAACGACTTTTCCGGAGGAGAAACGAAAATCGTAGTTCTTCGTATTCATGATGCTCCGGAGCGTGGGATTTCGGTAGGCCACGCGAGCGACTCGGGCCATGTCTCTGGCGGTCGAGTATTGGCCCGAGGCGGGGAGGCCGTTGGGGTTCACAAAATTCGAGGAAGTGCCGCCGAGTGCCTCGACACGGCTCGTCATTTTGCGGGCAAACGCCTCGATGCTTCCGGCGTTGTCGCGGGCTAGGGCCCGGGCGACATCGTTGCTGCTGCGGATGAGGAGGGCGTGGAGGAGTTCGCGGCGGGTGTAGGTCTGGCCCGGCTTGATGTAGAGCTTGAAGGGTTCGCACTGGGTATCGATCAACTCGATGGTGACTTTCTTATCGAGGTCGCCCGACTCGGCGACGATCAGGGCGGTGAGGAGCTTTTGGGTGCTGGCTACCGCACGCTGGGCCGTATCGTTTTTTTTGTAGATCACTTGGCCGGTATTCGCATCGAGAAGAATGGCCGATTTGGCGTTAACAGAGATCTGAGCCGATGCGGTGGCAGAGCACAGAAGTGGAAGGGCGAGGGCGGCGAGGAGCGCGGAAAGTCGCATGAGAAGTGGCTAGGGATTGGAGTTGGTGGAACGAAATAGTTTTTCCATCGACGGGTCTTTTTCAACCCCGAGTTCGACGGCTTTGAAATAATGGCGCTTGGCCAACTCGATGGCGGCGGGTTTTTCCTGAAGGTAGAAAACGGCGAGATTGTAATGGGCGTCGGCGTAGGCGGGGTTGAGTTCCACGGCGCGCCGGAGTTCCTGCTGGGCACCGTAGATCCAGCCTTCGCGGCCGATCACGACGCCAAGAAAATTGCGCGCTCGGGAATTTTTGGGGTCGATCAAGGTGGCTTGGGAGAGGGCGGCGAGGGCCTCGCGAAAGCGGTTTTGGTCCATGTAAATCATCCCCAGCGTAAGCCAGGCCGGGGCGGTTTCCATGCGGAGGCGGACGGCTTGTTTGAGGAGGTTTTCGGACTTCGCGCTGTCACCCGAGTAGAATTCAACCAAGCCAAGATTCACGAGGCCGAGGGAATTTTGTGGGTCGAGGGAGAGAACGCGGTCGTAGGCACGGCGGGCTGTCGCGTAATCCTTGGCTTCAAAAGCCCGGTTGCCCTCCGCGATGGCTTCCGAGAGGACGTGGGGTGTGAAATTTGCTGGAGGTTCCTTGGCGAAAAGGGGGGCGGCGAGAGAAAGCCCGATTGCGAGGATTCCGCCGAGATTGCGATTCATTGGCCCGCGAGTTCGCGAGAGCGGCGCTCGGCCGCTCGGACCGCTCCAATGAATGCGGCGCGGACTCCGCGATTTTCGAGTTCGGCGAGGGCGGCAGCCGTAGTGCCTCCGGGGCTAGTCACCATTTCTCGAAGGACTGCTGGGTGCTCTGAAGTGACCTTGGCGAGTTCAGCCGCGCCGAGAACGGTTTGGATGGCGAGATCTTGGGAGAGCTTGCGAGGTAGGCCGCAGGAGACTCCGCCATCAGAGAGGGCCTCGATCATCAAAAAGACATAGGCTGGGCCACTGCCGCTCAGGCCGGTGACGGCATCGAGGAGCTTTTCTTCGACGGGATAAACCTCTCCGATGCTTGAAAAAATGGACTCGGCCAGCTCGCGATCCTGCGGGGTGGTATCGGAACCCGCCGCGTAGGCTGTGGCGGATCGGCCGACAATCGCGGCGGTGTTTGGCATGGCGCGAACGACTCGGGCGCCGGGAGCGAGCTTTTGGAGGGTTTCCAGAGAAAGTCCGGCAGCGATCGAGATGAGGAGTTTGTTTTTTAAAGCCTCGCCGGCTTGCTTCAAGGCCTTCGCGGCATCCTGTGGCTTCACACACAGAACTAAAACCTCGGCTTTTGCGGCGGCTTCGGCATTTTCCGAGACGACTTTGATTGAGGTGGCATCGCGGAGGCTCTGGAGCAAATCAGGCTCGGGGCAGGCGGCGACGATATCCGAGGGCTCGCAAACATTGGCCCGCAGCATTCCTTGAATGATGGCCGAGGCCATGCGGCCCGCGCCGAGAAACGCGTATTTCATGGAGGACAGGCTAGATGGCCGAATGGTTTTTGCAAAGGCTGTCGTGAGTGGGAAGCGGGGTTGCTTGGGGGATTGACCACAGAGGACACAGAGCGCACAGAGTGGAGAAAATTGATTCGGAGGAGGGGGGGTGACTTCTGACTGATGGTTTGCAAAGAAAAACCCCATCGTTTTTTTAAACCAATCATCCTCTGTGCGCTCTGTGCTCGGTGGTCAAATCTGCAGGATTCGTGATTAATCGATGAGCGAGACGAGCCATTCTTGCAAGAGTCCGTAAATGCCGAGTTGGAGGAGGGCATAATCGCGGAGGTCTTCGAGGTTGTCGGGTTGTCGGGACATTTCGTTCTCTGAAAAACCGTGGTATTCGACGAGGGCCAAGCGCGCTTGATTGAGGGCGCTGAGCCAGTGGTCGATATGATTTTTGGGAATGAAAAGAGATCGGCTGCCTTGGGGGTCGGCCAAACAGCGTCGGAGGTCCGCATCGACGGCCTCGCGGGAGGAGGCAAAGGCGCTGTGGAGATCGGGTTGGACGAAGGCCTTCCAATCCTCACGCAAGGATTCGGTATTTGGATCGAGGCTTGGTGACTGGTAGAACCTTGATTCCACGCGGGGATCATCCGTCTCCGCCGAGGTGCGGATTTCGCAAAGCATTTTGTAAAGGAGGGGCTCAATGCCAT
>JBDKIG010000192.1:0-4280 GCA_039797215.1 Verrucomicrobiota bacterium
CGAGAATCACAGCGGCGGCTATGTGGTCATGTCCACAAACTCCGAGCGCATCCGCGAAAACCTCATCCCCGCCACGAAGGACATCCTCAGCGCCGACCAAATGCTCCGCATCAGTGGCGACGGCACCGAGGCGAATCCCGGCATCGACGCCAACAACCGCCTCATCTGGGGTCAGGTCTTCCTCTGGCCCGAGGCCGATGGCGACTGGCGTCTGCTCTGGGACGACTCCGAGGTTTTCCTGACACGCGACGGTTACCAGAAATTCAAAACCTCATGGAACGCCCACAACGCCGTGCAACTCGCCACCACCTACAGGGGGTCCAAATGAAAGAAGTCGGAATGCTCAATGGCCACATCGACTCGGCGCTCACCCGCCAGGGTCACTGTGATCTACTGATCGTGGCGGATGCGGGTTTCCCCTGCCCCGACCATGTCGAGGTGATCGACATCGCGCTCTCTGAAGGCGTTCCCACGGTCCTCGAGGTGCTCGCGGAACTCCGCAAGGTCCACTCGGTTGAGAAGATCGTCATGGCCAACGAAACCCGCGACCACAGCCCGACCCATTTCAAAAAAGCCTCGCAGGCGTTCGGCAAAGGCGTCGAGGTCGAGGCAGTCCCTCACACCGAATTCAAACAACGCAGCCATCAGGCCAAAACCATCATCCGCACAGGTGACTTCACCGCGTGGGGAAATGTGATGTTGGTCTCTGGCGCAGGCAAACGCTGGAAGATCGAAAGGAAATAACACCATGAGACAAGCCACCATGACCAAACCCGGACACATCGAGTTCGGGACAGCCCCAGAACCCATCGCCGGCCCCGGCGAAATCCTCCTCCGCATTAAAAAAATCGGCGTCTGCGGATCCGACATCCATGTCTGGCACGGCCAGCACCCCTACACCCCCTACCCCGTCATTCAGGGCCACGAATTCTCTGCCGTCGTCGAAGCCGTCGGCCCCGGCGTTACCAAGGTGAAGCCCGGCATGAAGGCCACCGCTGCGCCCCAGCAGGTCTGCGGAAAATGCAACCCCTGCAAGCGCGGCGACTATAATATCTGCGACACGCTCAAGGTCCGCGGCTTCCAGGCTCCAGGCTGCGCACAGGACCTCTTCATCGCGCCCGAAGAGCGCATCGTTCCTTTTCCCGACCACCTCTCGTTCGAGCAGGGAGCACTGATAGAACCCGCCGCCGTGGCCGCCCATGCCTCGAACCGCGTGCCGACCTTGAAAGGAAAAAATGTCCTCGTCACCGGCGCGGGCACCATCGGCAACCTCGTCGCCCAAGCCGCGAAATGCCGGGGAGCGAAAAAAGTTCTCATTACCGACCTCAGCGACTTCCGGCTCCAGAAGGCTCTCGACGCCGGAATCGACGGCGTTTGCAATGTCCGAAACGAAAAGCTCGCCGAGAAATGCAAGGCGTTCTTCGGCGATGAAGGATTCGATGTCGCGTTCGAAGCCGTCGGCCACGAACGCTCGCTCGACGACGCCATCCAGACCATCCAGAAAGGCGGCGACATCGTCGTCCTCGGCGTCTTCGGAGGCCGTCCCGCCGTGGACATGTCCACTGTTGGCGACCGCGAGATTCGCCTCATCGGCACTCTCATGTATCGCCAGGAAGACTATGCTCAAGCGGTCGAGTGGATCGCCTCGGGCGCGATGAAAACCGAACTCCTCGTGACGAAGCATTTCGCCTTCGAGGACTACGAAAAGGCCTACCACTTCATCGAAGAGGAAGCCGACAAGACCCTCAAGGTCGTGATCGACCTCGACTAAAATCCCCCACCCTCAACCCCAAACCTAAAAAATCACCATGAACATCTCACCCCTCGATGTGGCGGTCATCGCCATTTACCTTATCGGCATCACCGGATTCGGCATCTGGGCCGGCTACCGCAAGAACGCCTCGTCCGATCAATACTTCCTCGCGAACAAATCGCTTGGCTGGTTCACCATTGGCGCGGCGGTTTTCACCTCGAACATTTCGACGATCCACCTCGTCGGTCTCGCGGCCGGCGGGGCGGAGGACGGCATGGTCATCGGCAACTTCGAGTGGATGGCCTGCTTCACGCTCATCCTTCTGGCGCTGGTCTTCACGCCGTTCTATGTGAAATCCGGCGCCCACACCCTGCCCGAATTCATGGAGCGCCGCTACTGCCCTTCCGCCCGCACCTTCATGGCGGTGATCGGAATCCTCGGCGCCCTCCTGATCCACATCGGTATCAGCCTGTTTGCCGCGGCGAAGGTTTTCCAAAGTTTCCTCGGCGTTCCGATGATGACGACCATCCTCGTGCTTTCGGCATTCACCGTGGTCTACACGGTTCTCGGCGGTCTGAAGGCGGTCGTTCTCACGGAAAACATCCAAGCCGGACTGCTGCTTTTCGGCGCCGGGTTGGTCACCGTTTTGGGCATCATGGCCCTCCCCGATGTCGGCATCCGCGATTTCGCCTCGTTCCAACTCGCTGTGAAGCCCGGACAGACGAACATGCTCCAACCGATCCACAGTGCCGACGGCCAGCTCAATCAATACTCCTGGCTTGCGATCCTGCTCGGCTACCCGATCCTCGGCATCTGGTATTGGTGCGCCGACCAAACCCTCGTGCAGCGCGTGCTGGCTGCCCATTCGGTTAAGGAGGGACAGAACGGAGCTCTCTTCGCGGGCTTTCTGAAAATCACACCCGCCTTCCTCATGGTCCTGCCCGGTGTGGTGGGCTATGTGCTCTGGCAGAAGGGCGCTTTCGAACTTCCCCTGCTCCCCGACACCGGCAAGCCGGACTACAACACCATGCTGCCCGTGCTGATCAACCATCTCGTGCCAGCCGGCCTCAAGGGGCTCCTCGCCGCAGGCATGGCGGCTGCGCTCATGAGCACGATCGCCGCCGCACTCAACAGCTGCGCGACACTTGTCTCGTTCGACATCGTCAAGCGCGCCCGCCCCAACATGCCCGATAGAGATGTCGTCAAGACCGGGCAATGGACGACCGCCGTCGTCATGGTTCTGGCGATCCTCTGGTCCACCCAAGGCGAGCAATTCGGCACCATCTTTGAAGCGATCAACAAAATCCCCATGACCTTCGCTCCGGCTGTGACCACCGTCCTCCTCCTTGGCCTCCTCTGGAAACGCGGCACCTGGCAGGGGGCGATGACCACCCTCTATGTGGGATCGATCATCGGCGTGGTGTATTTCATCGTCGACATGCCAATCGTCGGCCAATTCCTCGCCGGAATCCCGCCCGAAACCAATTTCAAAGGCCTCGTAGGCGATCCGAAGCTTGGACTGGGACTGCCCTTCATGCTGGTCGGCCCGATCATTGCCGCCCTTTGCATCGCCCTCTACATCATCACCAGCTTGGCCACACCGGCCATGGATCGCGAACGCGTGGAGAAGGTCTGCTGGGCCAGCCCGCTGGAATTCCTCAAGGGACCGGTCTCCGGGCTCACCGATCCCCGCATTATCACGCTCCTCCTCCTTTGCTCGGTGGGCTTCCTCTACCTCTGGCTGAAGTGAGATGCCCCTTCGCTGAATAAATAATGAAAAAAACCACCCTGATCCTGCTCGCAACGGCCATTTACCTGGGAGTGAACGCCATTGCAGCGGAGTCCTTGCCGCCAATCACCGACGGCAAAGTCCCGCAAACGGTAGACGAACTCTGGGCGGGCTATGACCCCTCGGCGGAGCCGCTTGATGTGAAGGTGATCCGCGAGTGGGACGAGGTGGTTAACGGAAAGAAGGTGAAACTGCAGATGCTCACCTTCAAGGTCGGCACCTTCAAGGGGAAGGATAGCCGCATTGCTGCGTATTTCGCCTGGCCAACCGAGGCGAAAGGCAAAGTCCCCGGCCTGCTCCAAATCCACGGCGGCGGCCAACGCGCCAACAAAGTCCTGGTTCTTGCCGATGCCGCCAACGGCTATGCCAGTATCTCCATCAACTGGCTCGGCCACAAACTCGACGACCAGCAACCTGAGGACGCCGGCACCGACTGGGGTGCGCTCGACCCCACCCAGAAGAATGTGAGCCACTACTCCTCAACCAAGCCGGCCCCATTCACGCTGGATGCCGTGCCAAGTCCCCGCAACAACAGCTGGTTCATCCTCACCCTCACGGCCCGGCGCGCCCTCACCTTCCTCGAGCAGCAACCCATGGTTGATGGCACCAAATTGGGCGTTTATGGGCACTCGATGGGGGGGCACATCACCACACAGGTTTCCGGCGTGGACCCGAGGATCAAGGCGGCGGCCCCCTCCTGCGGCGGCAGCGGAAATCCCCCGAAAAAACTCGTCGATC
>JBDKIG010000193.1:0-4270 GCA_039797215.1 Verrucomicrobiota bacterium
TCCGCCGTCTGATGTGCGGAATCGCCGGATTCGTCGGCGCGGGGGATGGCGCGGTGTTGCGCCGAATGACGGATCGATTGGTTCATCGCGGGCCCGATGCCCAGGGATTTTTTGAAAAACCAGAGGCCGGGGTGTTTCTCGGTCATCGCCGGTTATCGATCATCGACCTCTCCGGCGGCGCGCAGCCGATGTCTACCGCCGATGGCCAAACGGTTATTGTTTTCAACGGCGAGATTTACAATCACGCGGAACTCCGCGCCGAATTGCAAGCGAGGGGACATGTCTTCGCAACCGACCATTCCGATACCGAGGTGCTTCTTTACGCTTGGCGCGAATGGGGGCCGGCCATGCTCGATCGACTCAATGGCATGTGGGCTTTTGCCATTTTGGACGGACGCGAGAAACGGCTCTTTCTAGCCCGCGACCGCTTTGGAAAAAAACCACTCTATTGGTTCCATCGACAGGGAACATTCGGGTTCGCCTCGGAGTTGACCTCGCTCCTCGAGCACCCCCTCGCGCCGCGCAGTGAATCCGAACTCGCACGGGTCAAGTTTCTCGCCCACGCCTTGATCCCCGCGCCCCGCACCGCCATTGAGGGAATCCAAAAACTCCCCGCGGCCCATCAGCTCACGCTGGATCTTGGGGGGGGCGCTCCGCGAATCCAACGCTGGTGGCGCTACACGATCGAGGCCGATGCGCAGCCCAAAAGCGAGCCGGCCTTGGTCGAGGAACTCCTCGAAATCCTCACCCGTGCCACGGCTCGGCGCCTCGTCGCTGATGTGCCGCTGGGCGTGTTTTTAAGTGGAGGCTTGGATTCCTCCACCATCGCGGCGCTGGCTGGCTGGAAGGCCGCTCCACATCGCTTGCAAACATTCACCATCGGTTTTCGCGAGCCCTCTTTCGACGAGTCTGTCTTCGCCGCTCGAGTCGCCGATTTTCTTAAAACGGACCATCATGTTGACACGCTCAGCCTCGATGGAGCCCTCGCCGCGTTGCCGCAAATTTTTGATCGGCTGGATGAACCTCAGGGTGACAGTTCGCTCCTCCCGACTTGGCTGCTCTGCCGGTTTGCCCGGACGAAAGTCACCGTCGCCCTCAGTGGCGATGGGGGCGATGAACTCTTCGCCGGCTACGATCCCTTTCGTGCTCTCCGACTCGCGGAGATTTACCGAAAAGCCGTTCCTCGTCCTCTTCATGACGCCTTACGGTTGCTCGCAGCCCGCCTCCCCGTTTCCCACAAAAACATCAGCCTCGATTTCAAAATCAAACGCACCCTGCGCGGACTCGATCATCCTCCCAGGCTCTGGAATCCCGTCTGGCTAGGCGCGCTCGAACCCGCTGATCTGGCGCGACTCACCGGTTCCCGATTTTCGATCGAGGAAATTTACAGCGAGGCCATCGAGGCCTGGGAGTCCTGCGCTACGACCGATCCTGTGGACCGCACGCTGCAATTTTACACCGAAATCTACCTGCAGGATGGCATCCTCGCGAAGGCCGACCGCGCCAGTATGATGAACTCGCTCGAAGTTCGCAGTCCCTTCCTCGACATCGAGGTCGCCGATTTTGCTCGTCGCTTGCCTCACTCATTCAAGCTCCGAGGAAAAACCACCAAATACCTCCTCAAGCGCGCCGCCGAAAAGCTCCTGCCCGCCGAGATCGTCCATCGCAAAAAGAAAGGCTTTGGCACCCCGGTTGGCGCTTGGCTTCGCACCGGTCGCATCGCTCCCGAGCCCCGGAACTCTCTGCTCCGCGAGCATCTCGATTCCCACCTGGCCGGCCGCTCCGATGAGCGTCTGCACCTCTGGTGCGAATTTGTCTGGCAGCAATGGAGCGCTCGCAATCCAACCCGGTGAAACGCGTCCTCCATGTCATCGACAGCCTCCACCTCGGGGGGGCTCAGGAGGTTGTTCTCAACCTCGCCACTTGTGGCAGTCCGAGATTTTGCCACGAGGTCGCCACGATGCACGGCCACGGGATTTATTGGAACCGTCTCCGCGAGGCGGGCATCAAGGTCCATAGTCTCTCCGTTCACAAATGTCTCCCCGCCTATCTCGCCACGCTTCCGGCGCTCCTTTTAGCCAAGCGCCCCGACATTCTTCATTGTCACCTGATTCCCTCCAATATCCTCGCCAAGCCCCTTGGGGCCTTGATGGGCGTGCCACTCATCCTCAATCACGACCACACGAACGACCCTCACCGGATCGATAACAAACTCCTCCTCGCGCTCGACAAATCCACCAACCGCTTCGCGCACCACCTCATCGCCGTGGCCTCCTCCTGCCGCGAATTCCTCATCCGTCACGAATCCATCCCACCCGAAAAAATCACGCTGGTCCCGAACGCCATCGATCTCCGTCGATTCTCGCCTGGCCAAATCACTCGACGGGATTCCCGCTCGAAACTTGGCTTGTCGCCGGATGCCCCGGTGATCGCCGGGGTTGGCCGATTGAATTCTCAAAAAAATTTCTCTCTGTTTCTCGATGTCGCGGCAGCGCTCACGCCGAGGTTTCCAAATTTGCGTTTCCTGCTGGCTGGTGAGGGGCCCGAGGAAGCGATGCTTCGAGAAAAAGTCCGCCAACTGGGTCTCACTGACCGGATTGTCTTCGCCGGTTACATCGCCGACACCCGCCAAGTCTATGCCGCCGCTGACATTCTGCTCATGCCCTCCCGATTCGAAGGTTTACCCATGACGCTCCTCGAAGCCATGGCGATGAACCTCCCCGTCGTTGCTTCCAAGCTGGATGGTATTGCGGAAGTCATTGAGGAGGGACGCGAGGGCTATCTCGTCGATTCCGCTGATGTAGTCGGCTTCGCAGAACGCTGTGCGGCGCTGCTCGAGAATCCCCCCAAATCCTCCGAACTCGCCACCAACGCCCGCGCGAAAATCGAAGCCCACTTTTCCGTGGAACGCATGACCACCGCTGTGGAATCGATCTACGACCGCTTCCTCCCATGAAAATCCTCGTCCTTTGCTACGAATATCCCCCGGTCGGTGGCGGCGGTGGACGCGTGGCGGCCTCTGTGGGGGCGGGGCTTGCAGCCAGGGGGCATGAGGTGAAAGTGGTGTCGGCGGGTTTGCGGCATTTGCCGCGACGGGCGGTGATCGAGGGTGTTGAGGTTTTTCGGCCCGAGTCGTATCGCCAGCGCGAAGATACCTGCTCGGTGCGCGAGATGGCGTTGTATCTGGTGACATCATTTTTTCCCGCGCTGCGGCTTTGCCGGAGTTGGAAGCCCGATGTGATCCATACCCACTTTGTGGTTCCCACAGGAGCGCTGGCTCTCGCGCTGCATTGGATCACGGGCATTCCCTATGTGCTCACCGCGCATCTCGGAGATGTGCCCGGTGGGGTTCCGGAGCAAACCGACAAATTGTTCCGTTGGCTGGGTCCTTTCATTCGTCCGATCTGGAAAAACGCCGCCGCTGTTACGGCGGTGAGCGCCTTTGTTGCGGAGTTGGCTGAGAAAAATTGCAGGGTTTCCGCGAAAGTCATCCTCAACGGCGTTCCTCTGCTCCCGCCTCCTGCAAGGCTGGAACTTCAAAATCCCATTCGGCTGGTGATGGTCGGGCGCTTGAGTATTCAAAAAAATCCCCTGCTCGCCATTCGAGCACTCTCGTTGGTTAAGGATCTGCCGTGGCGATTGGAGGTCATCGGCGAGGGGCCGCTCGCCGCGCCGATGCGTGAGTGCGTTGAGGAAAACGGCCTTGCCGATCGAGTCGTGTTCTCCGGTTGGCTAGCGGCGGAAGAAGTTTCCAAGTGCCTTTCCGCTTCCGACATTCTTCTGATGACCTCCACTTCCGAGGGTTTGCCAATGGCAGGAATCGAGGCCTTGCGCCACGGGTTGGCGATTGTCGGCAGTCGGATTGGCGGGTTGATGGATGTTATTACGGACGGGAAAAACGGCCTCCTGTGCGATCTCTCGCCCGAGGATTTCGCCAAGGGCCTGCGCGAGGTTTTGGAAAATCCTGACCGCCTTCTCGCGATGCGCGCGGCCTCGCTGGTGAAGGTGCGGGATTTTCATCTGCCCGACCGACTAAACGACTACGAGCGGGTGCTGGAGTCGGCTGCTCGGTGATTTGGCTTTCACGCTTTACGCTCAGCGTGTTGGATGCCGAGCCATGCTGGCTGTCCACGATGTCATCTCGCTCACAAGCGTTCGGTTCCCTGCCTTTAATTCCGGAACTCCAACGGTCGAACCGCTCGAAAAAGGCGGCTCGGATCGCAAGTTCTACCGCATTCGCATGGGTGGGGACTCGATGATTTTCATCAAG
>JBDKIG010000194.1:0-4265 GCA_039797215.1 Verrucomicrobiota bacterium
GACGACTCCGCCATGGAGTGGATCGCCGCCCGGCTCGACCTCACGCCGGTGAATATCATCGAGCTGGTGACATTTTACCCCTGGTTCCGCCGCGAGCAGGCTGGAAAAACCGTCATCCGCGTCTGCCGCACCCTCGCCTGCGCCCTCGCCGGGAGCTACGAGGTGAAGGAAAAATTCTGCCAAGCCGTCGGCCTCAACCCCGATTGCGAACACCACGGATTCGGCCACGCGCCACCGACCACCGCCGACGGCAAGTTCAGCGTCGAGTTCGTCGAGTGCCTTGCCAGCTGCGGCTCCGCTCCCGTCGCCCTGATCAACGACGACCTCGTGGAAAATATCAAAACCTCCGAGATCCCCTCCCTCGTGGAATCCTACAAATAATATGGTCTCGCTCCTGCCCACTCCTCACCCGAAGGAACGCCGCATCATCTTCGGCAACATTTCCAAACCCGGCTACGCTCCCGACATCGAGACCTACCTCGCCCACGGCGGCTACGAGTCCCTGAAAAAGGCGCTCGGCATGAAGCCCAACGAGATCATCGACATGGTCAAAGCCGCCAACCTCCGCGGACGCGGCGGCGCGGGCTTTCCCGCCGGAGCCAAGTGGAGCTTCATCAAATACGATGACGGCAAGCCCCACTACATCGTCGTGAACGGCGACGAATCCGAGCCCGGCACTTTCAAGGACCGCTACATCCTGCACCAGGATCCGCACCAGTTGATCGAAGGCCTCGCCATCGCCGCCTTCGCCACGAATGTCCACCTCTCCTACATCTACATCCGCTGCGAATTTCCGAAGGCGGCGAAGATCGTTTGGGAAGCCATCAAGGAGGCCAAAGCCAAAGGCTTCCTCGGCAAAAACATCCTTGGCACCGGCTTCGACCTCGACATCTATGTCCACCAAGGCGCCGGCGCCTACATTTGCGGCGAGGAGACCAGTCTCCTCGAATCCCTCGAGGGCAAACGCCCCTACCCCCGCATCAAGCCACCGTATTTCCCCGCCGTCCTCGGCCTCTACATGAAGCCCACGATCGTCAACAATGTGGAGACGATCTGCCACGTGAAGCACATCCTTGCGATGGGTCCCGAGGAATACGCCAAAATGGGAACGCCCGGCGACGGCGGCACCCGCACCATGTGCGTGAGCGGCGATGTCCAGCGCCCGGGTTTTTACGAAATCCCCTGCGGCGGCGTCACCCTCGGCGAACTCATCAACGATGTCTGCGGTGGTCTCAAACCCGGACGCACCCTCAAGGCCGTTATCCCCGGCGGCAGTTCCGCCAAAGTCCTCCGCGCCGGCGAAACCTTCAAAATGAAGGTCAAGGGCGCCGACGGCCAGATGGTCGAAAAAGATGTTCCGCTTCTGGATTTGGTGATGGACGCCTCCACGCTCCAAGCCGCCGGCACGATGGTCGGCAGCGGCGGCGTGATGATCATGGACGACTCCCGCGACATGGTCTGGGCGCTCAACAATCTCAATCAATTCTACGCGCACGAGAGCTGCGGCCAATGCACCCCCTGCCGCGAAGGCAGCCTGTGGATGTCGAAGGTCACCACCCGCATCATCGACGAAGGAGCCCGCCACGACGACGCGAAGAACCTGAAAAACATTGCCGACAACATCGCCGGCCGCACCGTCTGCGCCTTCGGCGAAGCCTGCTCCTGGCCGACCCAAAGCTTCCTCGCCAAATTCCCCGACGAATTCGAGAAGCGGGTGAAGTAAGTCTCCATGAAAAAAATCGCCGTCATTGGCGGCGGTCCGGCGGGTTTAAGGGCGGCGCAGATTTGTGCGGAGGCCAAATTCCGGGTGGATGTCTTCGAGTCCAAGCGATCGGTCGGCCGCAAATTTCTCGTGGCAGGCAAGGGGGGGCTGAATCTCACGAATGCGGAGCCGATGGAGAAATTTGTCACTCGCTACTCAGGGAAAACTCCCGGGTTCTGGCGCGGGATTCTGGAGGCGTTCGATTCGGATGCCCTCCGCGCATGGGCTCTGGGATTTGGGTTTGAGACTTTTGAGACAAAAAGTGGTCGTGTTTATTTGAAAAACCTCAAGGCGGCCGGGCTGCTTCGATCCTGGGTTTCGAGCCTGCGCGAAGCGGGGGTGGTTTTTCACACCGGACAGCGTTTAGTGAGCCTCGAGCCGGGCGAGCGATGGCGGCTTGGTTTTGAGAATGGGACTTCGAGCGAAGCGGATGCGGTGATCCTCGCGCTGGGCGGAGCTTCTTGGCCGGAGACGGGTTCCGACGGCGGGTGGGTGTCGATGTTTGAGAAACTCGGCGTGGGAACGACTCCCCTCGCCCCCGCGAATTGTGGTTGGGAGCATGAGTGGGGCCCGGAGATCCTCGACGCCGCCGAGGGGAAACCCTTAAAAAATATCAGCGTCACGGCGGGAGACCACTCGGCATCCGGCGAACTCATCCTCACCCGATACGGGCTCGAGGGAGGCCCACTTTATGCGCTAGGTTCGACGCTCCGCGCGATGGCTTCGCCCAAGATCTCCCTGGATCTGAAACCCGCTCACACCGAGGCGCAACTCGTCGCCAAAATGGAATCCGTTCGTCGGAATTTCGCCACAGAAGCCCGCCAGCGCTGGAAGCTTGGTGACGCCGCCTATGCCCTTCTCGCGGGTCGCGAGTGGAACGATGCCTCCACATTGGCCCACGAGGCGAAGAATTGCGTGATCCCGCTCAAGGGTCCGCGGCCGATCTCCGAAGCCATCTCGAGTGCGGGAGGAATTCGTTGGGAGGAACTCACCGAGGATTTGATGGTGAAAAAAATTCCGGGGCTTTTTGTGGCTGGGGAGATGATCGATTGGGAAGCCCCCACGGGTGGATTTCTGCTCCAAGCCTGCTTCGCCACGGGGACCCTCGCGGCGAAATCAGCCTGTAAGTTTTGCCGATGATTTTTAGCGCCGGATCCGGTGCGGACCATCGCCAACGCTAAGAACTTCGATCCGCACTTTGGTGAGACCTTGGCCAGTGAAACCCAGTTGATCGGCCACGGGCTTGGTGACATCGAGCATGCGGCCTCGAATGAAGGGGCCCCGGTCATTCACGCGGACTTTGGTGGATTTTCCATTTTGGAGATTGGTCACACGGATGAAGCAAGGAAGCGGGAGGGTTTTGTGGGCGGCGGCTCGGGTCCAGGGCCAGAGCTTTTCGCCGATGGCGGTTTTGCCGGGGAAGATCAGGAAATGTTCGCTGTAATGCGAGGCCACGCCGGTTTCGACATGACCAACCGCTTGGCGCGGATGCAGAGGATGGTAGCGAACGCCGCGCAGGGTGTAGGGCTTGTATTTGTAGCCGTCATAGGACGCCGCGCATCCGCCGAGGAAGATCGAGACGAGGAGAAGGAGAGTGAGAGAGGATTTGGTCATGGCGTGAGCATTTGGATGGCGGCTCGGCGGGATGCCGGGATGCGTCCGCAATAGGTTTCGATCGCAGCAAGCGGGTGGGTTTCCGCCTCCTCGATGCCGAGCAGACGGACGAGTTCCCGTTCGAAAAAATCCAAAGCCCGAAGCGTGGCGGGCTTGGCGCTGAGGTGGGCGATGGCGCGGGAGAGGAGGTCGAAAACCTCGGGGTGCGGGTGCGCGGGTTGGGTAGCAAGGTCGAGCAATTCGGCGAAGTAGCCACCGAGAAAAACATTCGCGGCGGATTTCGACTCGAAAAGGGAAAGAATTCGAACCTCACGCAAAGTGCCGAGCGGAGTCTTTCGGCCCGGCAGATAAGCGATCTCGACGCGGTGGAAGAGGTCTAGGTGACCAGCAAACGGGCTATTCGCCCGGCGAGCGGCCTTGGCCATCGTGCCGATCTTGCCGTGGGCGAGCGTGAACCATGTCACGATCAAGCTCGTGTCACTCCAAGCCTGTCGGCGGATCAGGATGGCCTCTGTTTGTTCCATGGCAACAGAGTTGCCGCCGCTTACAGCGAGATGACCTTCACGGCGAACATGTCCGGATCAGCGGCGAGTTTTTTCATCACCTCATCGTTGGGCAGACTATCGAGATTCAACATCGTGAGCGCGCGTCCGCCCTGCTCGGTGCGGGAGAGGCTCATGCTGGCGATGTTGATGTTCGATTGGCCGAGGAAAGTGCCGATGTAGCCGACGATGCCTGGGCGGTCGCGGTTCTCGAGCATGAGCACCACGCCGGAGGGGGTGACCTCCACCGGGTTGCTATTCACTCGCACGATGCGGGGATCGTTTTTCGCGCCAAAGAAAGTGCCGCCGACGGAGACCTTGCTGTCGCCGCTAAAGACGGCCACATG
>JBDKIG010000195.1:0-4242 GCA_039797215.1 Verrucomicrobiota bacterium
ACAATGTTCTCGCGGCTACCGATCACGATATTGCAACCCGTGCCACAGGAGACATCGATGGTTTGGGTTTCCTTCAAAAACCAGACGCGCATCTTGAAGCGGAAATCTTTGCTCGTGAGCGCGCCCACTGGGCAGATGTCCACCGTGTTCAGAGAATAATTATTGTCCAGCCGCTTGCCGGGGTAGACCGAGAGCGTCGTGTGGCTGCCGCGGTTCAAGAAGCCCAGCACATCGTCGTGCGCGACCTCCTGCATGAAGCGGATGCAGCGCGAGCACATGATGCAACGCTCGTCGTCGAGCACGATCCGCTCGCCGATGTCCACGCGCTTGGGTTTTTTCACCTTCTCCTCGCGGAAGCGCGACTCGCCCTTGCCGAACTCGACCGAAAATTCCTGTAACCGGCACTCGCCCGCCTGATCGCAAATCGGGCAATCGAGCGGGTGGTTGATCAGCAAAAATTCCATCACACCCTTGCGGCATTCTTCCACGAGCGGCGACGAGGTGCGAACGCCCATGCCCTCGGCGACCTCGGCGGCGCAGGAGATTTCAGGCTTTGGACCCCAGGCGATCTCGGGGCGTCCATCGGCTCCCAGCACGGGCTGGCGGTCTGGTGTCATTTTCGGGCGGCCGGTCTCGACGAGACACATGCGGCAATTTCCCGGCGTGCTGAGTTTTGGATGGTAGCAGTAGTGCGGGATGTATTTTCCGCTCTTCATGCAAGCCTCGATCAAGCGCGTGCCTTTCGGGAATTGCTTCCATTCCCCGTCCACTTGCACATTGACCATCGCCACTGGAGTTGCCGTTTCGCTCATGTTGGAATTCGTTAAAAAAACCCGCCGTGGGGTTCGATAAATCGCAATCTAGCGACAGCCCAACCCCCTGAACAAGCAAAAGAAGGGCGGGATCGCCAAGCGGGGCTGTTCCGGGTTGGATGGCGGCATGAACATGTTCCGCTGGACCCGCCAAAGCACCGAGGCCATGGAGGAGATTTGGCACCTCCGGCTCGCCACGATCGATCCCGAATGCGTCGTCATGCTCACCCGCCCCGGCTCGAAGGGCCTCACGATCCATGTTTTCCAGGATCAAAAAACCACCGCCATGCTGAAAAAGGATTTCGGCGGGAAGGTCACACGCCTCTCGAAGGAAATTTGGACCGGCAATGCCCAACAACCTCGCGCCGCGATTTCCATCCGGGGGCGATTGAGGATTCATTCCGATCCGCAGTCTTTTCAAAACGACCCTCAACCCGAGCGCGCGATTCTTCTGCCAGCGGGAATGGCGTTCGGCACCGGCGATCACGCGACGACCGCGAGCTGCCTGCGTTTGCTCTGCGATATCTCCACCACCCTGCCAGTGAAGTGGACCGCGCTCGACGCCGGGACGGGAACCGGGATTTTGGCCATCGCGGCGGAAAAACTCGGAGCCTCCGCAATCGAGGCGTTCGACTTCGATCCCGTCTGCATCCGCGTGTCGAAGGAAAATGTCTGTGCGAACCGGTGCAAAAAAATCGCTCTCTCGGTGGCCGACGCCCAACGCGCCGGGAAATTCCAAAAAGCCGATGTCGTTCTGGCGAATCTCTACAGCGAACTCCTCATCGCCTCCGCTCCGGGACTTTTGAAAAAGCTCCGGTCAGATGGATGGTTCATCTTCTCCGGTGTTTTGAAAACGCAGATCGGTGAAGTCTGCGGCGCTCTCGAAAACCTCGGCCTCGCCAAGCCCAAGATCGTCACGCGCGGCAAGTGGTGCGCCGGCATCGCGCGCTGGGCCTAGCCTTCCGCGAGTTCCTGCGAGATCGCGTGGCGTTCGACATGCGCTCGCAAGCGAACATTCACGGGCTTTTTCAACTCAGGATCGTGGGCGAGGATTTCGCGGGCGGCGCGGTGGGCCTCGGTCATGATGTCGGCATCGCGAACAAGGTCGCCCAACCCAAGCGGCGGTAGGCCGGTTTGCGCGGTGCCGAGGATGTCGCCGGGGCCGCGGAGCCGCAGGTCGGCCTCGGCAATCTCGAAGCCGTCGTTCGTTTTTTCGAGGACCTGCAACTTTTCCAGCGCCGCGCCAGTGGCGTCGTTTTGCAACAGAACGCACCACGATTTTTGCGTTCCCCGCCCGATGCGACCGCGAAGCTGATGGATTTGCGAGAGGCCAAAGCGCCCGGCCTCCTCGATAAGCATGATCGTGGCATTCGGCACATCGACCCCGACCTCGATGACCGTGGTAGAAACCAGCACGCTGGTCCTGCCCTCGCGGAACTCCCGCATCACGGACTCCTTCGCTTCGGCGTCCAACCGCCCATGGACGAGGCCTACTGCGGCGGGGGCGAGGAGATCTTTCCATTTTTCGAACTCCGCCGTGGCCGCCTTGAGTTCCAATTTCTCGGATTCCTCGACGAGCGGATAGACGATGTAGGCCTGGCGTCCCGCTGCGATCTCACCGCGCAGGAATTCGATGATCGCTGGGAGTTTCGACTCATCGCGCAGGGCGGTGACGATCGCGCCGCGTCCAGCGGGGCGCTCGCGGATAATGGAAACATCGAGGTCGCCGTAGAGCGTCTGCGTGATCGTTCGGGGGATCGGCGTGGCGGTCATTACGAGCACATCGGGCGCGTCGGCCCGACCGATGAGACGCGAGCGCTGGAGAACGCCGAATTTGTGCTGCTCGTCGATCACCACGAGGCCGAGTTTTTCAAATTCCGCTCCCTCGAAGAGGAGGGCGTGCGTGCCGATCACGAGCGGTGGCACCGAGGATTTGGCGGGGTTAAACAAGTCGGCCTCAGGGAAGCCCTCCTTCCGCGCGGAGGTTCGCAACACCACGGGAATCCCAAGCGGGTCGAGGATGCGGCGGAAATTTAAGTAATGCTGTTCGGCGAGGATTTGGGTGGGGGCCATCAATGCGGGCTGCCAACCGCTTTCATGGGCCTGGATCATCGCGCGGAGGGCGACGAGCGTTTTGCCCGAGCCAACATCGCCTTGCAGGAGACGGTTCATGCGGTGCGGCGCGGCCATGTCGGCGGAAATCTCCGCGATCACCTCGCGCTGCGAAGGCGTGAGCTGGAATGGCAGCGCGGCTTCGATTTTCTCCCAAATCCTCCCCGTGCCAGGACGCGAAACCCCGCCCGAGTTTTTCGCCAGCGTGTGGCGCGAGCAGAGGACGATTTGGATGCCAAAAAATACATCGCGCACGAGTTGGCGACGCGCTTCCTCGCACTCGGCGAAGGTTTCGGGAAAATGCACAGCGCGCCAGACATCGGGCAGAATTTTTCCCTCCCCGCGCCACAGCGCCGGAATCGTGGAGAGATTGGTCGACTCCAGCGCGCGGTGGATGAACTCCCGCAGCACCCGCGAGGGAATCCCGTCGCCCGCGGCGTGGATCGGAACGATGCGCTCGAAGTGGATCGAGGTGCCTTCCTCGATGACCTCAAACTCCGGATGCTCCATGGCGATTTGCTTCGAACGAACGCGAGGTTTTCCAAAGACCACGAGACGGTCGCCCTGGCCGACCATATTTTTCACCCACGGCATGTTGAACCACCGGCACATCAGCGGCCCGCTGAGCAGCCCGCCGCCCTCTTCCACGAGCCGCACCTCGAAAATCGCGCGTCCACCGAAGCGCCGGTAGCTGGTTTTTTCAACAACACCGCAAAGGCAAACGGCCGTGTCGCTGGCCTGATCGGGAAAACGGTCGAACCGTGTGCGGTCTTCGTAGCGGCGAGGGAAATGCCGGAGCAAATCCTCGAGTGTGAGCAGCCCAAGGCGACGCAATGCGGCTTGGCGCGGACGCGGAATCCACTCGAGGGAATCCAGCGGCGTCTCCGGCAGGAGCTGGGTCATTCGGCGTGGCGGACCTCCAGCAAGCGGAGTTGCGGCTCCGAACGGCCGTTCCAATGGTTCCACTCGAGCGTGTAGGCGATGTCCCACGGCGGGCGCGGGAGGTCTTCGACCGGTGCGTTGAAAAACACGGCCGCCATTTTCTCGCGTCCCAGCGAAAATTCCACGCGCAGGTGTTTTTCTTTCATCACGCGCGGCGCAGCGGCGGGCGTGACGGCGCGGGAGTAAAACACCGGCTGGGGATTGGAGTTGCCGAACGGCTCGAGCAAATCCTGCGACTCCATGAGCGTGTAATCGATCTCCCGCAGCGGCACCTCGCAGTCGAGATTGAGGCGCGGAATGAGCATTTCGTCGGTCGCCGCCCCGCGCGCGGCGGACTCGAACGCCTCGCGGAAGGCGGGGAAGGATTTTTCGTGGA
>JBDKIG010000196.1:0-4232 GCA_039797215.1 Verrucomicrobiota bacterium
GAAAAGCAATCTCATTATCAATCGGGCGCTAGGGGCGGCGGCGACGCTTGCTTTGACCGCTGGCATTTTTCCTGCCGCCATGGCTCAGGAAGCCGTTCAAAAAATCGAAGAGGTGCAAGTCCGCGCTGACTATGACCGCGAAGTTGGGGGAGTTTTTCTACCCGATGTGCAAGGCACGAAAATCCACGCTGGAAAGAAAACCTCGAACATCGATCTCGAGCAAATTCCAGACATCAGCATGGACAACTACCGGCAGGTGATCTCCAAGACGCCGGGGTTGATTTTGGCCGAGGAAAACACCCCGCTGCTAAGCATCGGGTATCGCGGCTACGACCCGCATCGGACGCAGTATTTTCAGGTGCTCGAAGACGGCATCCCGATCCACGCCGACATGATTGGCTATCCCGAGGCCTATTACACGCCGCCGCTCGATGCGGTGGAGAGCGTGGAAATCGTGCGCGGCGGCGCGGCCCTCATGTATGGCCCGCAGCCGGCAGGGGCGATCAACTTCGTGATGAAAAAACCGCCCCTCGACACGCCATTCACCATTCAGTCCACGAACATCCTCGGCAGTTTCGACATGTATTCGAACTTCACCTCGTTCGGCGGCACGGTCGGGAAATTCGGCTACTACGGTTACTACGACCACCAGCAAACCCAGGGCTTCCGCGAGGCGAACAGCGACTTTTTCCTGAACGCCTGGGGCGGCACCTTCGCGCTCGATGCCACGGGTCCCTTCCGCACCTACCTGAACATCACCGCGTATGACGAAACCCATGGCGAGCCCGGCGGGTTGACTTTGGAAAAAGGACCGAATGCCGTGAATTACGAGACTGACCGTTATGGCACTTCGCGCTTCCACGACCGCATGCGAGTGAGCCGCTACGCCACTTCGCTCATCAACGAGTGGGACATTTCCGAGACGACGCTGGCGACCTTACGGACTTGGTGGAATTATTACCTGCGCTTCAGCCGGCGCCAGAACGGCGGGGGCTTCGGCACGCTGCCCACTGGCCCGAAGGCCCAGACGAACCAGATCGAGAATCAGCAGTTCTACAACTTCGGCTTCGAGCCCCGCCTGAGCCACAACTGGGAATGGCTCGACAACACCCACACGCTCACGGGCGGCATGATGTTCTACTACGACTGGTCGCCCCGCACCGACCAGACAGGCAACTCGCCGACCGCCATGAGTGGCACGACCATCAATCAAAGCAACCGCGAGAGCGTTTACTACAGCCTCTTCGCCGAAAATCTCTTTCAGTTCGGCAACCTCTCGATCACGCCAGGCTTCCGCTTGGAGAACATTTGGCAAAGCGTGCGCGAGCTCGTGAACACTTCGTCCTTCCAGACCGGAAACCCCCTGCAGGACGAAACGAACTACAACTTCGCCCCGCTCTTCGGCCTCGGCGTCGAGTATGACTTCACGCCCGAGATTGCCGTTTACGCCAATGTCTCGCAGGCCTACCGCCCGCCGATCTTCACCCAGGCCGTTCCTACCTCGGCAAACACCCAAGTCGCCGGCAATCTCGAAGAGTCCACCATTGTGAACTACGAGGTGGGCTTCCAAGGAGAGCCGACCTCATGGCTCACTTGGGATACGAGTTTCTTCCTGATCGATAACTCCGACCAGATCGGCACCCGCGCCGTCAACCAAGGCCAGATCACCACGATCATCGAAAACGCCGGACGCTCGGTCGTCTATGGCTGGGACCTCTACACCGAGCTGGACTTCATCGGCCTCGCCGACGCCACATGGAACAAGGAAGTCGCCACTAAATCGGGTGCCAAAAAAATAAATTCCTGGGTGGACCGCTACGGTTCTCTCGCGGCCTTCACCGCGCTCACTCTGCAAAAGGGCGAGTTCATCAACGGCCCGAATCAAGGAAACACCCCGCAATACCTCTCCGACTACATCCTCCGTCTGGGGCTCACCTACAATTGGCGCGACCGCGTGAAGCTCGCTCTGCTCGGAAACTTTGTCGGCGACTCGAACGCCTCCGACAACAACGCCTCCAACCGATTCATCCCCGCCTACAGCGTGTGGGATTTAACGGCCGAGGCCAAAGTCTGGCGCGACACGGTCAGCGTCATCGCCGGCGTGAACAACCTCTTCGGCGCCGACTATTACGCCCGCATCCGAGCCGACGGCATCGATCCCGCCGCACCGACCAATTGGTATGCCGGGGTGAAAATTGAATTCTAAACCTTGGAAAACAAAAAATGAGATGCATTCTCATTCAATGGTAAGTTTGATTTTTCGTCTCCTCTGCCCTGTCGCAGCCCTCATTTTGGGGGCCACGACATCTTTCTCGGCGAATGTCCTTCCCGAAACGGTTGTTATCGCCCTGAAGCCGGACAAGAACCCGGACAAGATGCTGGAGGAGCGCGAAAACCTCTCGCGCTCTCTCTCCAAAATCCTCGGTCGCCCGGTTCGGGTGATCGTCCCCTTGTCAGCAACGGTCATTATCGAGGGGCTCGCCAATGGATCGATCGATCTCGGCTGGTTGAGCGCCACGGACATGGTTCGCGCTCGCAAGGCGGATGCGGCCGATCTTCTTCTGGTAGGCGAGATCGACGGCAAGCGCGAGTATTCGAGCCTTTGGCTCTGCCTAAAGGAAAAGCCCTACAAATCCATCACCGACCTTCGCGGCAAACCCGTCGCGTTCGCGAGCCTCACCAGCACCTCCGGACATCTCATCCCGCGTCTGGATCTTAAAAAACGCGGTCTCATCGAAAAAAATCCCGTCGAGTTTTTCGGCGAGGGCCATGTGTGGTTCGGCACCGGCTACATGAGCGGCATCGAGCGGGTGCTCTCCGGCGAGGCCGAGGCGGCCGCCGTCAGTGACTATGTCTTCGAGAAGGACAAACACATGACACCCGATCAAAAAGCCCGCCTCCGCATCCTCGCCCGCCAGGGCCCTGTGCCGACCCATGTGCTTGCGGTCTCCTTACGCCTGGACCCCGCAGCGCGGGAAATTTTGAGAGATGCCCTGCTGAAATTCACAGCCTCCGATCCCAAACTCTGCGACACGGTTTTCACCTCGCCCTTGGTCGCTGCCGAGGCGGATGCCCACCTGCAGCCAGTCGTCGAGGCTTTGGCTATCCTGCCCGAGCAATGACCGCCCAGGACCCCCAACTTCGTATCCAAGGCCTCGGCGTGGCTCGCGAGGGTCGCCCCGTGCTGAGCGGTCTCAATATGACCCTGCCCCGTGGCACATTTCTCTCGGTCGAAGGCCGGTCGGGCGTTGGAAAAACAAGCCTGCTGTCCTGCCTTGCGGGAATGCTGGAGCCTGTAGAGGGCCGGATTTCCTACCGCTGTCTCCAAGGCTGCGAGCATTCTCCCGACCAGTTCCGCCGCCGCATCGGATGCGTCTTCCAGCACTTTGCCCTCACGCCGAATGCGACCGTGAAAACGAATGTCCTCTGCGGACTCCTCTCCCGGCACTCCGCCGTGCGAACGCTTTTTGGTTTCCCCCGCGCAGATCAGCAGCTTGCCATGGAGCTACTTGAAAAACTTGGAATCAAACATCTTGCCGACCAGCCAGTGTCGCGAATTTCCGGCGGGGAACGCCAACGCACCGCTGTGGCCAGAGCCTTGATTTCGAAGCCCGAATGCCTTCTCGCGGATGAGCCCGTTTCCAACCTGAATCCTGAACTCGCCCGCCAAGTCCTTGGTTTGCTCAAAGCGCACTGTGCCGAAACCTCCTGCACCATCATCTGTGCCCTCCACGATCTCGAATTGAGTGCGGAGTTTTCCGACCTTCGCTTGCGCCTCGGAGGTGGCCACGATTGGGAACTCTCGCCCACTCTCGCCAAGTGAAACCTCCCCGCCTCGATGCGCCCCGGGTGGCGGTCCTGCTGTTTTTCCTCGCTGTTCTCTTTTCGTTGCCGGTGCTTAAGCCCGCCGGGCGCGAACTGGATTACGCCGCGAACCTCACGCGCTTCCTCACGCGCTTTTGGCCGCCGGATTTTTCCATCCTGCCTACGATTTTCCCCGCACTCGTCGAAACCTTTCAAATCGCGGTTCTTGGCACCGTCCTCGCCTGCCTGGCAGGGATCCCCATCGCCGCTGCGGCCTCGAAAAACATCGCTCCGCGCTGGCTGGTCGCTGTCGTTCGCCTGCTCCTGAATGCCATCCGCTCCATCCCCGGTCTCATTTGGGCCCTCATCGCCGTGGCAATCCTCGGAGCCAATGCCGGTGCCGGAGTGGCCGCCCTCGCCATCTATTC
>JBDKIG010000197.1:0-4191 GCA_039797215.1 Verrucomicrobiota bacterium
CCGCTAGACACCGCGACGATCGAGTTTTTCGCCGGCGGCTGCGAAATCCTCTGCACGATGGAAGACCATGTCCTCCACAACGGCTTCGGCTCGGCCGTCATCGAGCATTTATCCGACCAGGGAATCAAAACTCCCGTCGTCCGCGTCGGTTGGCCTGACGAATTCATCGAGCACGGCACCGTCCCGATCCTGCGTCAGAAGCACGGCCTCACGGTTGAGGCCACGGTTCAGAAAATCCTCTCGCGCCTCGAGACCACCCAAGTGATCTCTGCGATCGCCCCAGTGATCTCGCCCGCAGCCTGATTAAAAACCAGCTAGGCCGGCAGGAGTGCTTCACCCCGCACGAGGTCATCGTGAGTTTGCCGCGAGCGGGCCAGGTGGATTTCGGTGCCATCGACCAAAACCTCGGGCAGGAGCGGACGGGAATTGTAGTTCGAGGACATGACGAAGCCATACGCCCCGGAACTGAGGATCGCGAGGCGGTCGCCGGGATGAAGCGGCGGGAGTTCGCGGTCCTGCGCAAAGAAATCGCCACTTTCGCAAACGGGACCCACGACATCCATCGGCTTGATCGAAGCGGCGGATTCCGTGAGCGGGACGATCTCGTGCCAGCCTTCATATAGCGCGGGACGGATGAGGTCGTTCATCGCGGCGTCCACAATCGTGAAAGTCTTGGCGGGTGTTTCCTTCACATACTGGACGGTCGAGAGGAGCGCGCCGGCATTTCCGACAAGGAAACGGCCGGGCTCGAAAAGAATGCGCAGACCGAGGGGCTTGAGGATCGGAATGATCGCCGAGGCGTAATCCTCCGGCGTGATGCGAGTGCCGGGCTTCTGGGCGAGCCACCAATCGGGCGAACCGCTTTTCAGCGCCTCGTCATAGACAATCCCGATGCCACCACCGAAGTCGAAAAACTCGAGTCCGTGCTCGGCGTGGATTTGCTTCACGAGATCAGCGAGCTTTTGGGCAGCCTCGGCAAAGGGGGCGGCTTCGAGGATTTGGGAGCCGATGTGGGTCTGAATGCCACGGATTTTCAGATGGGGCAGCGACGCGGCGACTTTGTAGACCTCTGGCGCGCGGTCGAGACCGATACCGAACTTGTTTTTGCTTTTGCCGGTGGAGATGAACTTGTGCGTCTTGGCATCGACATTCGGATTCACACGGATGGCGATCGGGGCTTTCATACCAAGCGAACCGGCGACCTCGTTGATGCGCTCGAGTTCGCCCTCGCTCTCGACATTGAAGGAGTAAACCCCCTCGCGGAGCGCATAGGCGATTTCCTCGCGGGTCTTACCGACGCCGGCAAAAGTGCAGCGATCCGCGCGGGCTCCGGCTTTGAGCACGCGAAACAATTCGCCCCCTGAGACGATGTCGAATCCCGAGCCGAGGCGGGCGAGGATTTGGAGGACGGCGAGGTTCGAATTCGCCTTCACCGCGAAACAGACGAGGTGATCAAGCGGCGCCAGCGCGGAGTCGAGGCGGCGGTAGTTTTCCCGAATCGTATTCGCCGAATAGACATAGGCCGGCGTTCCGAAACGGTCCGCGATTTCATCAAGCTTTACACCCTCGCAATGCAGCGAGCCATCGACATAGGAAAACGAATGCACCGCGGGAAAATGGGGAGCTTTTCCCGCCCTGTCAATCGGTCGCTCGCACCTACTGCCCGCGACGCACCCGCGAGCCGGGGAAGTTCACGATGAAGCGCCAGACGATCTTCTCCCGGTTCTCGATCTCCCAAGTCTCGGGATTGATTTTGAACGGCTCATCATAGCGCCGAATATCGATCACCACATCGTAGCCGCGGTCACCGAAAACATCGATGATCATGGCCAAGGCAAGCGGGTCGGCCAGAATGGGACTTTCCGAGTTGATGTGCGCGCGGCCGGACATCGTATGGCGGCGGATGATCGGCATGAATTTCTCGTGGATCAACTGGACTGCCTGCTCGAAAAGCTCGGGATGCTCGGCGTTGTAGGAGTCCAGGCGATTAACCAGTTCCTGACGGGCGTGAATGCTCAGGTCGCGGGCGATGGGAATCCGGGCGATGCGGTCGTAGGTCGCATGATCCAGCTCAAGCGAACTCTGGTAGCGCAACTCATCCTGAATGCGGCGCTGAACATCGTCCACCGAGCCATGGGCGTTCACATAGTGGTAGAAGAAAACCTCGCGCAGTGTCTTGAGGGACTCGTAGGTGAGTTCCTTAAAAGTGCGGTAGCGGTTCCGGGCGGAATCCTCGGAAAGGTCGGTCGCGCGGGTCTCGAGCATTTCGCCGACGCCGGAGGCCTCGACCGCTGCATTGTGCGCGCGGGCTCGCTGGCCACGGAGGATTTGGCGGCGCACAGACTCCGCTTCGTCCACGAAAAGCACGACGATGTGGAACATCGGCTTGCGGAACTGCGAAGCGAGCGGAGTTCCCGCGTAGCGGTTGCGGAGTTCATTCAATTTCTCGTGGAGCAAGCGGAGGCAAAGCACCTGCACCTTCGTGCGCGGGTAGCCATCCACCACCACGCCGGTTTGGTTTTCAGGATTGAGCAGGGCGCGCAGGAGCAAACCCGTCACCTCGCGGTCACCGACCATCAAGCCGGCATCAATTAGTTTTCGCGCCGCCGGGCTTTTTAAAAGATCGCTGACCACAATCGGCTGGGCCGTGTAGCTGCGGTAGGATTGGATGAACCGGGTTTGTGTGCCCTTGCCCGCGCCGGGAGCACCGTTGAGCCAGACGACTTCGTTCGGAAAGCGCAAGCCCTCGATGCCAACCTCTTGTTCGAGTTCATTCCACGCAGCATTGAAAATGAGGTTCGCGTCTTTAACCTCCAGATCGACGGTCGATTTTTTCGGTGCGTCGGGCGTGGCAGGGTTTTCCTGAGGTTCGGTGATGAAGGAGTCTGGCATGGTTTAAATCGGGTTCCAGGAAGTGAGCTCCATGGAGCCGTCGAGTCGTCGCCACACGATAGCGCGAACACGATACGGCTGGTTGTTTTTGGTTAAATTCAGCTCAAGGCGGTAATTCCATCCCGCAACCACTTGGCGCTCGACCGAGACGATGCCTTTCATCGCGAGCGGTTGGTTCAGTTTTTTGGAAATCTCGCCCACGGCAAAATTCGCCGCCGACTTGGTCTCCTCATCCGGTTTCAACTTCGAAAAACCACCCGGCTCCGGAGGTTCCGCCTGGGTGCAGGAAGGCGCGAGCAACGAGCACAGAAGGCAGATCCATAAAACTCTACGCGCGGTGTTCAAGGTGAATCGGTCGGTTGATCGCAGACCATGAATTGATTGTAGGGAAACAGCAAATCCTCCTTTTTTCGGTTCACCAGCGGCTTGGCAAACCCGAGGAGTTGAATTGTGATCAACCCACCTGCTGCCACAGCCAATGACCAAATCCATCATTCTCACCGGAGCCACTCGCGGACTCGGACTCGCCATGACCCGCTACTTCGCCGCCGAGGGCCACACAATCCACGGGTGTGGACGCGATGCCGTCGCCATCGCCGCGCTTCAAAAGGAATTCCCCCACCCCAACAGCTTCACAGCGCTCGATATTTCCGATGATGCCGCTGTGGCAAATTGGGCCAGGGAGGTTTTGAAAAATGGAGCTCCCGATTTGCTGCTGAACAACGCCGCCGTCATCGCGCCGAATTCGCCGCTCTGGAAACTCCCCGCTTCGAAGGTCGATCCGGTGATCGACATCAACATCAAAGGAACCATCCACACCATCCGCTATTTCCTCCCCGCCATGATTGCGCAGGGACGAGGTGTGATCGTGAATTTCAGCTCGGGCTGGGGGCGCTCCACATCCCCCGAGGTTGCGATCTACTGCGCCACCAAATATGCAATCGAAGGATTGACCGCCGCCCTCGCCCAAGAACTCCCGTCCGGCCTCGCCGCCGTTGCGCTAAACCCAGGCGTGATCCACACCGACATGCTCGCCTCCTGCTTCGCCGAGTCCGCCTCGGAGTATCCCACCCCGGAGGAGTGGATAAAAACCGCCGGCCCGTTCATCCTGAAAATCAGCCCCCGCGACAACGGACGCCCACTCACCGTTCCCTGCTGACGCGCTAAGTCAGATAATTTGACCGCAGATCCGGAACGCCGACGCCCCCGTCGGCATCACCAAACCGAGCCCCCGCCAACCAAGGCACAACCACCCTCAAAGAAACGATGTCGCGCGGAGCACGAAAACCAGAATGCACA
>JBDKIG010000198.1:0-4188 GCA_039797215.1 Verrucomicrobiota bacterium
ATGCTGTAGTGCCCGAAATTGACCATTTATGTGTGGTGTGCACCCCGCCAAAGGAGCCACCCATGCCCACTGTGATACCGATTCAGGAGACCCTTCGTCCAATACTTCCCGTGGTTCACGGATGCTGGGATTACAACGAGGAAAAGCGCCTTCTCGAACGCATCGACCGCATTCTGATTCTCAGCGGCGTTGAGCAGCTTTTCCTCAGCCTGAGCGTCGAGCGCTTCGAAGCAAAGCCCCCGTCCTCGACTTCAACAAACCGGGGAACGGCCGCCAGAGCCGAGGCTTTCTCGTCCCGGAGGTAGCGGGCCAGCGTGGCAACGCAGATCCCCTCACTGCGAGCAAATGTGGATTGAGTAGAATCGCTCCGGTGATAGCGCTCGAGCAGTTCCCGAATCTCGACCTCGCTCCGCCGCTTCCTCCGACTGGAATGGAATTTCATCCCCGCACTCTCTAACCCTCCCAGACCGACCGCCAGATGGGGTTGCCCATATGGTTACCTTCGGCCAAAGAAAAGGAGATTGAGTACAATGATCCAGTCGTTGACAAGGACTTCAAACCTGCGGCCAACGATCGGGAGGCGTTCAAAGACGAAGCACGCAGAATTCGTGCAGATGGCGGGGTGGAAAATCCGAACAACTACAACAAGATAAACTCTCCCGGTGAAAAGCTTCTCAGGCAGAACGGCGAATGAAAAAAAGTGAAATTACGAAATGGGGACGCTGGTGCATCGCGTGGGCTAACCCGGGCAATCTAGACTCCGTTGCGACGCTCTTGCGCGATGGCCAGATCGACGGGGTCGGGTTGAGCCCTCATTATGGTTATACTGGCGATCCTGCCCTTCTAAACGACTTGCCGAGTTTTTCTGGCGTCGTTGTGACTGAGGCTGGTGACCTGGATCTGCAAAAAATTCCTAACCTTGACCAGCTGCGTTTCATCTCGTTGGGAGGCACCAGATCACGGGGAATTGATCTTCGAAGTCATGGCAATTTGAGAGATTTGCGGATTGTTTGGCATAAGGGCGACCTTTTGCCAACGGGTGAGGGTGCATTGGAATCCCTCTACATCAAGGGCTACCATCCTAAAACAAAGGATTTAACCAGCCTTCCAGAATATGCAAACCTCGAGACTTTGGAGCTTGTCCAAGCAGCGATAACAAGTCTCTGCGGAGTGGAGAAGCTGCGAAGACTTCGCGAATTGGATGTGAGTTACTGCAAGGCGTTGGTCGTTATCGAGGCATTGGTTGCAACCCTAGTGGAGCGCGTCCATTTCGAGGCCTGTGGAAGGATCAGTGACTTTCCGACGCTGAGTCGGTGCCCTCGCCTGAGAGCGATTCGACTGTCTTCATGCGGCAAACTTCAGTCGCTGGGCTTTCTAAAGGCGAGTAAGACGATTGAGGAGTTCCGCTTTGTTAAGATGGAGGTGATTGATCGCGACATGAGCCCTCTCTTGGGTTTGAAATCCGTCGGTTTCATCGACAAACCCGGTTATTCGCATACCAGCCAGCAAGTCAGTACAATTATCTCGAAGCGCATCGCCGATGCTCAGCAGTAACCGTGCGCGAGGCTTGGGGGTAAGGGTGCAAAAATTGACAAAAACGGCGGTTTCTGAGGATTGTGGAATGGCTGCCGAGCTTTCGGACTGAATTTCGGCACTTCCCGGATGCCAGGGGATCAAGACCGAGGTGACCGAGGAAAATTAGGACGCGGACCCCGATGGGCGTCCACCTGCCGGAATAGCGGATCTGGGCTGGTTCCGGAGCACGTTTCCGTTTAAGGGCTTTTCCCGATGAACCGTGATCTGGAACCGCGCGCCTGCCGAATGCTCTTCTGGGCGCTGCTTCTGGTGTTCCAGATCTGTGGAGGCCCGCTCTGGGATTTTTCGGTTGGAGCCCGTGAAACTGCAGGAGCTTCTGCCCCGCACTCTTGGGTGGGAGATTCGGTGTCCGCTCCGGAATGCGCGGGTGCCGGGGCGAAAAGCGGAGTGGGCTGGTGCCAGTTGGGCGCATCTGCGGCGGTTGGTACGACATGGAAAGTGCCCGGATTGAACGGGATCTACGGCGGGTTGCAGGGCGGCTTGGAAGCCGTGGTGGACGATGCCGGTGGAGGAAGCGGAGGCTTGGTGAGCGACGTGTTTGGGAATGTCCGGGCCGCCTCAAAGTCCGCGATGGATGGATTGAGCCGGGTGGGCAGTTACGGGTTGTTGCCCGGGGCAGTGCCGGACTATAGCGAGGAAGGGCAGGGACTGGCTGCCGCCACGTTCTGGAGGGGCCGGCGCAGCGACCTGACGGGTCTGGTGTACATGGGGGCCCGGTATTACGACCCCGGCACAGGCCGGTTCCTGTCGCCGGACCCGCTCGGCCATGGCAGCAGCGCCTCCCTGTACGACTACGCCGACGGGGATCCTGTCAACCGCCTGGATCCGGATGGACGGGTGGGGAAGGGGCTCATGAGCGATTTGAACGGCGGGATAGCGGCCGATGCCCCGAGTTCAACAGCGTTCTCCTCGGCCCGAGTCCTGGGTGGGGCGATAGCTGGTTGGGCAGAGGGGCCAAGGGGAGGTGGCTCGATCACGCTGAACACATTTTCATTTGGTGCAACGGACTGGGCCGGAATCACGGATTCGGATCAGTACGAGGGGGGCGCCTACACCGCCTCACGGATCGCCTCCACGGTTGGCCGGGAGGGTGTGATCGCCCTTCTGACGGGCGGGCTCGGTAACATGGCGCGAGCAGGCAGTCAGGGTGCCTATTACGGCTATGTGGGAGTGCAAACCCTGAATGCGGCGCGTTCCGGCTACCAGATCGGGACGGGAATTGATGACATTTCCCAGGGAAACTACTTGGAAGGCTCGTTGAACGTCTTGGGCGGCGGCCTTGGACTTGCCGGTGGGCTCACTCATGCCTCTGGGGTATTCAGACCTGCCGCAAACAGTGGAGGACGCACTTTCACGTCCGCAGATCCTCTGGTCGGAAACTTGGCCAACAAGATTGAGGCCGCTTATCCCGGTCACGTGGTGGGGTGAATGTCCCGGTCAGAATTGCTGCTGGTCAACTGGTGACGGATGCCGACATCTTATTACAAAACGCCGTGATTCAGGTGAAATCAGGAGGCGGCAAGGGTATGACATCACAGCTAGGCAGGACTGAAAAAGCCACTGGACTCCCTACTATCGGATACGGTCCAACTCTCAAACCAAGCGTAGTGAATGGGATCAACAAATGAGGCGGATTGGTTACGACGGACGAAGCATTGCTCATTGAGGTTGTGAAGCCATGAAGTCCATTTTGCTAATATCAGATACCCTCCTTGATTTGGCTGCGCTTGGTGCATCCTATTCGCCAGTCGGTATCGTGGATATCCAGTCTCAACAACGCATTGTCGTTGAGGGGGCATGGGGATGGTTCGCTTTGAATCAAGAACCCGAGGCCGAAGCGGAAATGGACGAGGTGGAACTCGCCCAGATACGACGGAGCTTCACGACGCCTTTTTCATCCAACTTGAATTTTCATCACCGAGGGCAGTGGATGTTGCTGTATCCAATTTTAATGCCGAAGTGCCACTTCTTGTTGATAATGATCTCGGAATGATTCGCCCTATTGACGAGGTCAGAGCCAGTATTGCCGCAGGAAAAAGCTGGCTTGCAAGCGCATCCCCAACTCCCGATTCGCCTCCCTCAACCCCGCGTGGCTGAGCTTGTAGGTATGGTATCGGGGCGGCGTCCTGTGTGGTTCCCGGATGCGCTCTCGAACGAAGTGCTGGAGCGGCTTCCGGCTTGGGCAGGCACGGTTTCAGTGGGAACGGGTGACCGGTTGAGCAATTACTTCACTTCGGTGGTTGAGAGTTAGTCGAATCCAGACCAAGTGTCGTCGAATCTTAGAATACGGTGGACCCCATTTTCCGCCAAAAATTCGGTCGAAATAACCTATATGGTGGACCCCGAAAACTGGGCCAGAGCTTAAGCTATCAAAATTGGCGTGTGGTGGGTGGGAAAACAAACCGAAATAACCACGATGAAAGCCAAGCGCCGCCGCCATAGTTCCGAGTTCAAAGCCAAGGTGGGTCTCGAAGCCCTCAACGGCTTGAAGACCATCCAGCAGATTGCCAAAGAGTACCAAGTCCATCCGGTTCAGGTCTCGGACTGGAAAAAGGTGATCGTGGAGAGCGCGGTCGGGGCCTTTGAGAAAGG
>JBDKIG010000199.1:0-4181 GCA_039797215.1 Verrucomicrobiota bacterium
GGTTCGAGCTCGCGGAGCTTGTCGAGATCGCGCTCCCAGCCGGTGCCGATGCTGCGGGTGATGAGGTCGGAGAGGCGGGGGTTGCAGGCGACGAGCCAGCGGCGGGGTGTGATGCCGTTTGTCTTGTTATTGAACTTGCCGGGGTAGAGCGCGTCGAACTCTGGGAAGAGATCGCTGCGTAGGAGTTGGGTGTGGAGTGCGGCGACGCCGTTCACCGAGTGGCTTCCGACAACGCAGAGGTGGGCCATGCGAACCATCTGATTGTGGCCTTCCTCGATGAGGGAGAGCTTGCTCATCTTTCCCAGGTCGTTCGGCCACTTGGCCTGCACTTCTTCGAGGAAAAATTTATTGATGAGGAAAATGATCTGGAGATGTCGGGGAAGGACCTTGCGGAACAAGGCGACGCTCCATTTTTCCAAAGCCTCGGGGAGCAAGGTGTGGTTTGTGTAGCCGAAGGTGCGGGTGACGATCGCCCAGGCTTTTTCCCAGGGCATGTTGTATTCGTCCACGAGGAGGCGCTGGAGTTCGACGATGGCGATCGCGGGGTGGGTGTCGTTGAGCTGGATGGCGACTTTTTCGGGGAAGGTTTCCCAGTTCGTGTTGTCGCGCTCGAAGCGGCGGATGATGTCGCGGAGGGAGCAGGCGACGAAGAAGTATTGCTGAAGGAGGCGGAGTTCCTTGCCGGCCTCGGTGTGGTCATTTGGGTAAAGAACCTTGGAGATTGTCTCCGCGGTGTTCTTTTGGCGGACGGCTTCCTCGTAGCCGCCGCGATTGAAGGCATCGAGGTCGAAGTCGGCCGGGGCTTTGGACTCCCAGAGGCGGAGGAAGTTCACGGTCTCGGTGCCGTAGCCGGGAATGGGGATGTCGTAGGGAACGCCGATGATTTTGCGGTGATCCATCCATTCGTTGCGGGTCTGGCCCGAGGCATCGGTTACGGCCTCGACCCGGCCGTAAACAGGAATTTCCTGGATGTATTGGGGCCGGATAATTTCCCAGGGTGATCCGTATTGGATCCAAGCGTCGGGGAGTTCGACTTGGTAGCCGTCGCGGAATTGCTGTTTGAAAAGACCGTATTCGTAATGGATGCCGTAGCCGACGGCGGGGAGGTCGAGGGTGGCCAGAGAGTCGAGGAAGCAGGCAGCGAGACGGCCGAGGCCGCCATTTCCGAGGGCCATGTCGTATTCCTCGTTGCGGGTTTCCTCAAGCGTGTGCCCGAGATTTTCCAAAGCCTCGACGGCTTCCTTGAAAACGCCGGCGTTGATCATGTTGTTCGCGTAGAGGCGACCCATGAGAAACTCCATCGAGAGGTAATAGACGCGGCGGACATTTCCCTCCGAGTGGACGGCGAGAGTCTTCATCATGCGATCGATGATGACTTTTTGGATAGCCTTGGAAGTGGCGATCCACCAATCGCGTTTCGACGCGGAAGAGGTGTCGCGGGCGAGGCCGAAGTGAAGTTGATCGAGGATTTCCTGTTCGAAGCCGGCGGTGGTCTTTTTCTCTTTTTTCATGACGAGTGCGGGAACTCTTTAGTGGCCTCGTCCGAGGGGGCGAGAAAAAACTCAACTTTTGCACCAGTCGGCCATCAGGCGTGCTGGACCTCGGCCTGCAGTTCCTTGCAAAGCGCGATCAACCTCCGACGGATCGGGCGGGCGCGTTCGGCAAAATGGCGTTGGGCCTTTTCATAGGTCGAGCGGCCCTCGGGGGTCTCGATGGGAACGGCTGGATAGCCGAGAGCCGAGAGGTCGTAGGGGCTCGCGCGCATGTCGAGTTCGCGGATGTCTCGCGCCAACTCAAAGGCGTCGGCGAGGAGTTCGGACGGAGTCCATGGCGAGAGTTTGAAGCACCACTTGTAGAGATCCATATTCGCGTGCAGGCAGCCGGGTTGTTCGAGGTGGGGGGATTCCTCGCGCGTGGGCTGGAGGCGGTTGAGCGGTCGAGATTCTTCGGTAAAAAAACGGAACGCGTCGTAGTGCGAGCAACGCACGGGGAGATTCTCGACGACGGCGGCGGTTTCCTCGGGCGACAGGCGGAGAGGGAGGTTTTCGTGACGAATGTCGGAGGTGCGGTAAACCATCGCCCACTCGTGCAATCCATGGCATCCGAAGAAGGGGGCGCGGAGGTCGATGCCTTGCAAGAAGCTGCCCAGCCATTCGACAAAAGCGCGCCGTTTTTCTGGAAGGGGACCCGCCGTAACGCCGTTCGGATTTTCGATATAGCCGGGAATCGCCACATACTCGCGAGCCGCTGGCCCGGCCAAGGTGATCCCGACACCGGGATGCCAGCGCCGGAGTTGAGCAGGGCGGTGGGGATAATATTCGAAAAGGAAATCCTCCACGGGATGTCGCCGGTGTAGCGACATTCTCTCGAGTCGGGGTTGCACCCACGGTTCGACCCGAGCCTCATGGCGCTCGCGGCGTTTCACCCAATCCTCCTGCTCCAAAATCTCCACAGCTTGTTAAAAACCATGCTCGCGTTCCGCTGGCAAGCGGCGGGCTTGCATGGGGTGAGGTGAGGTCACTAGTTTCTCGCGGCATGGCAGGTGACCGTTGGTCTTCAAGACTGGGTGTGATTATGGCTGTGGCAGGAAGTGCTGTTGGCCTCGGCAACTTTCTGCGTTTTCCCGGACAAGCCGCTCAATATGGCGGAGGCGCATTCATGATCGCGTATTTCCTATCGCTGCTTCTGATTGGTCTGCCGATTTGTTGGGCGGAGTGGACGATGGGGCGAATGGCCGGCCAGCATGGATTCAATGCCTCGCCGGGGGTTTTCCATTTCTTCGTCCGGCGCCGCTGGGGGAAATATCTGGGGGTTATCGGGGTGGTCATCCCTGTGGTGATCTACATGTATTATGTGGTTATCGAAGCCTGGTGCCTTGGTTATGCGGTGAGCTTTGCCAGCGGGGGCGTTCATTTCAGTTCGGTCGAGGACTCGCGTGATTTTTTCAGCCGCTTCATCGGTGCGGAAGGAAATGGCCAAGCGATCGGCTTTGGTTTCAGCGGAGTGGGGAGCTATCTCCTCGTGGTCTTCGTGCTGAACTTCGTTTTGATTTATCGGGGGCTTTCGAAGGGGATTGAATGGTTTTGCACATGGGCCATGCCGGCGTTGCTTTTGCTGGCTCTCGTGATTCTCGTTCGGGTCCTCACCCTAGGCGCGCCTGATCCCCCCCATCCGGATAAGAATGTCCTCAACGGCTTGGGCTTTATGTGGAATCCCGAGAAGGTGGTTTTGGAAAAAAACACAGAGGGTCGCTGGAGTCTGGAGCGTGAACTCGTGGGTCGGGAGATGATCGAGGCCGCAAACCGTGAGGTGGCCAGGGAATCTTCCCTGCGGGTGCGAACCGTGGGCGTGGTCGAGCAATTGGCGAAGCCTCAGCTTTGGCTCGCCGCCGCCGGGCAGATTTTCTTTTCCCTGAGTGTGGGTTTCGGCGTGATCCTCACCTACGCCAGCTACCTTTCGCGGAAAGATGATATCGTCCTGAGCGGCCTCTCTGCGACGAGTGCCAACGAGTTTTTCGAAGTCGGGCTTGGCGGGTTGATCACGCTGCCGGCGGCCTTTGCATTTCTTGGGGTGGCCGGCGTGGCGGGGATGGGGACTTTTGCGCTGGGCTTCAATGTCCTCCCGCTTGTTTTCGACAAGATGCCATTTGGCTCGGTTTTCGGGGCTGTGTTCTTTTTTCTTTTATTCCTCGCCGCCATCACGAGCTCGCTTTCGATGCTCCAGCCAGGCATCGCATTTCTTGAGGAGGTTTTGGCCATTGGCCGTAAACAATCTGTCGCAATCCTCGGCTTCATCACAGGAATTGGCTCGGTCTTTGTGGTGTATTTCAGCAAGGATTTGAAGGCGCTCGACACGCTTGATTTCTGGGTTGGCACTTTTTTGATTTTCATTTTGGCAACGATCCAAATCCTCGTTTTTTCCTGGGGATTCGGAGTTCGAAAAGGCCTTCAGGAAGCGGCGCGCGGTGCCGCGTTTCCGATTGCCAGGATTTTTATCCCCGTGATGAAAATCCTCTGTCCCGCGTTTTTAATAACGATCTTCGGGCTCTGGGTGTTGATAAATGTCTTTGGAGTTTCCTTCCATGGGGGCGAGTCCGAGTTCAGCGGGTATGTGCGTGACCTCTTTATTGAGCCAAATCCTGTCGCTTGGCTTGCCGTGGGGTTGGTCGCTGGCTTTGCCGC
>JBDKIG010000200.1:0-4180 GCA_039797215.1 Verrucomicrobiota bacterium
CTTTTCGGCCATGGAGGTTCTTTTAAACTCCCGAAGAGTGAAACCCCGTCGCAAGCCGCCGAGAGTTCCTGAAAAGCCGAGCGCCCGTTATTCCACGGAGCGCCGCATCGTGCTGATCGATCAGCAACCGCTGCGCGAGGAGGCCGGCGGCGAGGCCAAGCGCATCATGAGCGAGGTCCACGAACACGCCGAGCAACTCGCGGAATTCGATCGCACAATCCGTCCGGCCTACGAACGCTGGGAGGCCGAAAACCTCGGGCCGCTGCTCGATGAGGAGCGCCGACTCCATGCCAAAATCGCCGACTTGGAGCACCGCATCAATTTCGCCGATTTCGAGTCCCTTTTCACCGGACGCGATCCCTTTGAAATCTTCGAGGAGAGCGGGCAAGAGTCGGAGGAGCCGGAATCCGAAGCCGCTCCCACCGAGGAGGAACCGTCTGAGCCCGACCCCGACGAGGGCTTTGATGGCGAGGAACGGGATTTCCGCTCCTATGTTCGATTCATTTTCGGCGACGATCCTGATGCCCTCAGCAAGGCCAAATACCAGCGACTCTTCGAGGAATACCGCCGCTGGCGTGCGAAAATGGGTGGCGCCAACAGCACCACCAAGCCGAAGTCGAAGGACATTCCAGCGCGGGTGAAGGAAATCTACCGCATCCTCGTGCGTCGGCTCCACCCGGACACAGGCCGCGATCGATCGAATCCTCAGACGCGCAAACTCTGGGATGAACTGCAGGAGGCTTATTCCGCTCTGGATATCGAGCGAATGGAAGTCCTCCTCGCCATCACCGACCTGCACGAAAGCGGCTCGGCCGTGCGTTCCACCCTTTACCATCTTCGCCAAGTCGCCCGTCAACTTCGCAACCAACTCGATGGTCTGAAAGTCCGCCTCCGCCAGGCGAGGAAATCCCCGGCATGGACTTTCTGGAACGCCAAGAACCGGGTCCAAGCGGGAGAAAAAATCCGCGCAGCCGTCTTGGCCCGCGTTCGTTCGGCCAAAGACCAACTCGCCACGCTCGAAGAGGAAGTCGAGCGCTGGAAGGAACAGGCCCAACGCAAAAAGGCGCGTCTGGCCAAAAGCTCCCCCAAGAAAGCCTCGAAGAAAAAAAACTTCGAGGATGGTCAGCAGCTTTTCGATATTTGAACCCACCATGAAAGCCGCCGCCATTCTCGTCGCCGCCGGATCCAGCACCCGCATGGGGTTCGACAAATTGACCGCTCCGCTCGCCGGTCAACCGCTTCTGTATTGGAGTCTCCAGGCCGTCCAGGATTGCGCGAAGATTTCCATGGCGATTCTGGTGTGTGCTCCGCAGCGAACCGAGGAATTCGCCGCCCTCGCCAAATCCTTTCCCAAAATCTCGCGCGTTGTCGCGGGGGGAGCCGAGCGCTCCGCCTCTGTCCTGAACGGCCTTCTCGCCCTCGTGCCAAATCCTCCCGATTTCGTCGCAGTCCACGACGCCGCGCGTCCGCTGGCAACGCCCGCCCTCTTCAGCCAAATCCTCGCCGCCGCCGAAAAACACCGCGCCGCCTCGGCCGCCCATCCTGTCGCAGACTCGCTCCATCGCGCCAACGCCGCTGGCCTTCTCCACGAGACCCTCTCCCGCCAAAACCTCTTTGCGATGGAAACCCCGCAGGCCGCAGCCTTCCCGGAGCTTCTCGCCGCCATCCGCGCGCATGGGGCCGGCGCCACCGATGAGGTCGGAGCTTTGATCGCCGCTGGGATCCATCCGTTGCCGGTCCTCCATGGCGCGCCGAATTTCAAGATCACACGCCCCGCCGATCTTCCCGTGGCTGAAGAAATCCTGAAAACCCGCCAGTCAACTTGCCATATTAGCTAAAATAGCTCATTTAGCCCCATGAGCATGACCTACCACATTCCCCACGAAGCCGCCCCGCGTTTGGCCGAAATGCCGACCATCTCTGCCACCGAGTTGAAGAACGCCACTGCCGATGTCTTCGAGCAGGTCACCGCCCGCCGCGCTGTGGCCATCACCCGCCACGACAAACCGCGCGCCGTCCTCCTTTCCATCGATCAATACGAGGCGCTCACCGCCCAGCAGAATCCCCCTTGGCTGGAAAAACTCCACGAGGAATACGGCGGCCTGCTCGACCGGATGCAGGGGCCCGAACAACGCGCCGCGGCCGAGCGTGCGTTCAATGCCACTCCTGAGGAACTTGGAGAGGCTGCCGTTTTGGCTGCCCGGCGGAATAAAAAAAATGCCTGAGCGGCCGATCATTCATGTTCTGGCTGGGGTCAACGGCGCGGGCAAATCAAGTATCGGGCAGTCCGAGTTCAATCGTAATGACGCGCCCGTTTTCAATCCCGACACCGTCGCCCAACAAATCCGCAACCTGCATCCCGACATTCCGATCGCGACGGCCAGCGCCCACGCATGGCAAATCGGTAAGGCCCTCCTCGAGCAGGCCATTGCCGGTGGACGCGACTACCGGTTTGAAACCACACTTGGCGGGTGCAGCATCGCGCAACTGCTCGAACGGGCTGCCCGCGCCGGTCACCGCCTCCACATTTGGTTTTGCGGATTGGCCAGTGCCGACCTCCACATCCGCCGCGTGCGCAACCGCGTCTCGCAGGGTGGCCACGACATCCCCGAGGGAAAAATCCGCGAGCGCTGGAATCGCAGTCGCGAAAATCTCATTCGCCTCCTGCCCCTCATCGAACAACTGCGTGTTTTTGACAATTCCGCAGAGTCCGACCCCGCCGAAGGACAGCGCCCGCGCCCTGTGCTGCTTCTGGAAATGCAGCGCGGAAAAATCACCGCCCCCGCCGACCTTTCCGGCGCCCCCGATTGGGCCCAGCCCATCATCGCTGCGGCCATTCACCTCCATACCGCCGATCTTCCCGTGGCCGAGGAAATCCTGAAAACCCGCCAAGCCGGATGACCCATCTCGCCAAGCGCCTGCTCTCGCTCGTCGGCGTTCTCTTTTGCGTCGTCTCGATCACTTTTCTGCTCATCCGCGTTTCCCCAGGCGGTCCGTTCGATGGAGAGCGAAAAATCCCCGAGGCGATCGAGAAGCAACTCCTAGCGAAATACAAACTCGATGGCTCCCTCTGGCAGCAATATACCGGCTACCTCGGCGACCTTCTGCAGGGCGACTTGCGCCTTTCGACGAAATACCGCAACCGCTCGGTGAACGAAATCCTTGCCCAAACCCTGCCTGTCACTCTCGCACTCGGCGGGGCCGCTTTTTTACTGGCGACCTTCGCGGGTGTTTGGCTCGGCACTCTCGCCGCCATGCACCGCGCGACTTGGCGCGACCACGCCGCGATGTTCGCCGCCCTCGCCGCCATTTCGCTTCCCTCCTACATCACCGGGCCTCTGATGATCCTCGTCTTCGCTCTCACGCTCGGTTGGCTGCCTGCCGGAGGGTGGGGGAGTTTCTCGCATCTGATCCTTCCGGCTCTGGTCCTTGCCGCGCCCGCTGCCGCTGTCATCGCCCGACTCATGCGCGGGAGCATGGTGGAAACGCTTCAACAGGATTTCATCCGAACCGCCCGCGCGAAGGGCCTTCGCGAATCCGCCGTCGTCTACCGCCATGCCCTTCGCATCGCCATTCTGCCGGTTGTTTCCTACCTCGGTCCGCTGGCCGCCCACTTGCTCACCGGCTCGATCGTCGTTGAAACCGTCTTCCACATCCCCGGCGCCGGGGGATTTTTTGTCCATTCGATCCTGAACCGCGACGGCTTCCTGCTTGGCGGAATGGTGATCGTCTATTGCACGCTGCTCGTCTTCTTCAACCTCCTCGTCGATTTCGCCTACGGCCTGCTCGACCGCCGGATCAAATCCCATGCTTGATCCCCGCGTCCTCCACCGGGTGAAAAAAAATCCCGTCGCTGTCATCTCGGCTGCCTTCCTGCTGTTCATGGTCCTCACCTGCGTGGCCGGCCCCGAGTTTCTCTCAGCCTCCCTCGGCGAGCCTAGCCCGAACCAATATGCGCCTCCCTCGTGGGAACACCCCTTCGGCACCGACCTCAATGGTCGTGATGTCCTCTACCGGGTTCTGACTGGGGGACGCATCTCGCTTCTCGTCGGCCTTTGTGGCGCGGTCGTGAGCCTTTTCATCGGCACGGCCTGGGGGCTGATTGCCGGCTACGCGGGGGGGCGCGTCGATGCGTTGATGATGCGCGTCGTCGATATTCTCTACTCGGTGCCGCGCCTGA
>JBDKIG010000201.1:0-4161 GCA_039797215.1 Verrucomicrobiota bacterium
GGCATCCACGCTGGTGTGCGAATTCCAGAACCATGAAAGGAACATCACGGCCGCGATGTCGGTGTTCCAACGCTCGGCGTAGGGCCAACCGCCTTTCATCAAATCGGGCGTGTAGCTGTTCAGCTCATTCTGGATCGAAGTCCAGTAGCCCTTCTTCACCAGCATGCCTTGATGGTTTTTCCACATCGAAATGTCGGGAAAGACCATCAGCGGAACCTTGGCCTTGTTGTAGAATTCACGGTCTTCGGGCGTCGAAAATGCAAAACGGTGATTGGGCGCGATGCCGACTTCAAAGCCCGAAAACCACTCGGGGCGCTCCTTCGTGGAGTCCAGCGCGGCCACGAGGTTCTGCCAGTCCTTGCCGCCAAAAGTCGGATGGTTGAGGTGCCAAGTGTCGATCCAGATTTCGGTCTTGGGCGAGAGTTTGTGGATGCGGTCGCCGAGAGGCTTCGCCACTTTCCATAAACCCCCGGTCGGCCAGGGCTGGCAATCTGCGCAGGAGCAACCGCCGGAATCGGCGGGGAAAATGTTGAAAATATCGATCGGGGCGAGCGCTTGGAAAACCTGTTCCTGCCAGCCGAGCATTTTCTCCACGGCTCCGGGTTTCGATGGGCACATATACCAGTCCGGGCAGCCGATGATCGGATCGATGCGCATCTCCTTGGGGGAGGACATGTAGGCGTCGTTAGCCACCATGAGCAGCCCCGTCTTCATGCCCAAACGCCGGGCGGTGGCGTAGAAGCGCCGGTATTTCTCGATCCAATCCTTCGCGATGCTCTTGTCGATTTTGTGGTCGCGGGCGTAGTGGGTGTTCAGCTCGCTTTTCTCTCCCGTCGTGTCCTCAAAGCTCTCGAAAAATCCCATCTCGAACCAGAGGCAGAGGGCATTGCCGCCCCACAGGGCGAACTCCTCGATGTAGCGGTCCACTTTCTCGGGCTCGTTGAAGTAGTATTTGCGCGCCCAGAGATACATGCCGCGGTTCGGCATCTGCGGTGTCTCGGCGAGGCGCAGTGCCGGAACTTCAACCCGCCCCGGTTGGTAGCGCATCTCGCGCATCAGGCGACCGATGCCGGCAACCACTCCGCTGTCGCTCTGGCCGACAACATGGATTTCCCCCTTCGCCGGATTCACATCGAGCAGGTAAGCATCCGCACCCCGTGGCGCGACCTCGGGATTCGCATCGGCAAAGGCCGCAATCTTATCGTTCGAGGCCCGAGTCCCGACGATCAGGCGAAAGGCGGGTTTGGCATCCGGGCCGGCGATGGAAATGGAAGAGCGTTCTTTCATCCGCTCGGCCAGCAATTCGACGGCCCGCGTTTCGGGCGGGTTTGGGTTGGCTCCCAAGACGACCCCCAACTGGGCATCAGTAATGCTGAGAACTTTTTGATCCTGCGGCAGAGTGGTGATCTCGGCTTGAGAAATTTGGCAGAGAAGCGTGGCAGCGAGTAGGAGTGCGGTTGTTTTCATGGTTTGGCTGATGGTTTGGAGGAGTGGTTTATGTGAAAGAAGTTCATACCTCAGGAACTTCCTTGCCTGGCGCCACAGAGAGGGTTGACCGGATTCACACCAGAAAAAAGATGTGGTATTGGGTTTGGCTCCGGCGTTCCTAAGATCAAAAAACACTTGTCTGGAGCGGGCAAAAAGTCGAAATGAGAAATATGAGCACTGTCTTGGAAATCGAGAAAGCGATTGAAAAACTGCCGAACCAAGAGTTGTTCGAATTAACCCATTGGATTTCATCTCGTTTTTCAGAAGCATGGGATCGTCAAATCGAAGAGGATATCTGCGCTGGTCGATTGGATGATCTGGCTGCTGAGGCGCTTGCAGAGCATCGTGCGGGTGGTTCCAAAGAGTTGCCTCGGGGTGAAAAGTAAAGCCACCTCCAAATTCTGGAAGGCATATAATGATTTACCTTCTGCAATTCAAAATATTGCAGTAAAGCAATACGGGCTCTGGCTGGAAAATCCTTCGCACCCATCACTTCAGTTTAAAAAAGTTCAAACATTTTGGTCCTGCCGCGTTACGGATTCCTATCGCGCCCTTGCTGTCATGGACGGAGATACAGCGGTTTGGTTTTGGATTGGATCTCATACGGAATACGAGCTATTGATTCGTAGGAAGTAGGATTTGATATTAAACGAGTCTGCTTTGGGACTTGTTTTCATGGTCAAAGCCGCGACTGGAACTCGTAGTTGCCGGATGCGACTTCGAAGACGGCGCGGTCGTTTTCCATGCGGAGGAATTTGACGCCTTTGGCATCGGCGGCGGGCTGGCCGGATTCGGTGACGGATGAGGCGTCTTTGGCGGGAACGAAGACCGTGGCCGTGGTGTTGGGCGGAATGGCGATTTTCCAGTCGAAGGCGGAGTTCTCGATCTTCCAGTCACTGCCGATGCGGCCCCGGATCGAGTCGTAGTGGCCCTTGGCCCAGGTGATGCCTTCGCCGAGTTCGGGTTTCATGAGGATTTTTTTGAAACCCGCGCCATCCGTCTCGATTCCGAGGATGGAGCGGAACATCCACTCTCCCACGGCGCCGAGGGAGTAGTGGTTGAAGGAATTCATCTTCACATCGCCGAAGCCCTTGTCCTTGCTGTAGCTGTTCCACCGCTCCCAGATGGTCGTGGCACCTTGATCGATCGAGTATCCCCACGAGGGATAAGTGGTGTTTTGGAGGATGCGGTAGGCGAGGTCGCTGCGGCCAATCTCGGTGAGCGTGGGGAGCAGGATCGGGATGCCGAGGAATCCGGAGGTGAGGTGGTAGTTGTCCTTTTTGATGCGCTCGACAAGATGCGCCTCGGCTTGTTTCCGCTGCTCCGGGGTCAGCAGGTCGTAGTAAAGCGCCATGCAGTAGGCGGTCTGCAGGTCGCTTTTAATTTTTCCATCGGGTTCGATGAACGACTTCTGGAAGTGGGCGCGGATGTCCTGGAATTGCTTGTCGTATTTTGCGGCGTCTTCGGTTTTACCCAAGGCACGCGCCATTTCGGCCATCAGCTTGCTCGTGTAGGCAAAGTAGGCGGCCGAGACCAACTCGGTCGGAGGACGGTCACCGGGGGCGAGCCAGTCACCCCAAGTGTGAGCTTTTCGGCCTCCCAAGCCGTCCTTGCCGCAGGCCTCCATGTAGCGGGCCATGGCGTCGTAATGTTTTTCGAGCATGCGCTTGTCGCCATAGACTTGGTGAATCGTCCATGGGCAGATGATGCCCGCACAGGCCCATGCTGCGGCGCCGTGGCCGTGGAAGACAGGGGCTTGGTTGCCGAACAGACCCCGCCCGTCTTGGCTGTCCGCGAGGTCTTGGATCCACTTGGTGAAAAACGCCGCGACATCCTGATTGTAGCTGCCGGTGCGGATGAAGACCTGCGTGTCGCCGGTCCAACCGAGGCGCTCGTCCCGCTGGGGACAATCGGTGGGGACCTCAAGATAGTTGGAACGCTGGCCCCAGACGATGTTCCGGTAGATTTGGTTCACCATCGGGTTTGAGCACTCGAAGGAACTGGCCTCCGGCGAATCCGAATAAACCGGGATGCCGGTGATCGCGTCGGCGGAGGGTTTTTCCCGGAGGCCGGTCACTTGCACATAGCGGAAGCCATGGAAGGTGAAGCGCGGCTCCCAAACTTCCTCGCCGCCCCCTTTGAGGATGTAGGTGTCCACGGCGCGGGCCGAGCGGAGGTTGATCGTGTAGGCGGTGCCGTCCTCCTTGAGCATCTCGGCGAAGATCAGGGTGATCTTATCGCCCGCCTGCCCGTTGACTTTTAGGCGAGCCCAGCCGGAGAAGTTCTGGCCGAGATCGAAGACATAGGTGCCGGGTTTGGGTTCGGTGACTTTGACGGCAGGAAGTTCCTGCATCGGGCGAACGGGAACGCCGGGATAGGCCTGCAGGGGAGGATTCAAGTTGGAGCCCGTGACAACCGGCGACCAGGCCGAGGCGTCAAATCCAGGGCTGTTCCAGCCAGGCATGTCGCGGCGGGCGTCGTAGACCTCACCCGCTTGCATGTCGGACTCCACAATCGGGCCGGTGGTGGCGCGCCAACTGGAGTCGGTGGCGAGGGTTTCGCTGTTGCCGTTGTCGTAATCGATCTGGAGCTGCGCCTTGAGTCGAAGCTGGTTGCCGTATTGATTCTGGCCGATGCAGCTGATGTTTCCCCGGAACCATCCATCCCCGAGGA
>JBDKIG010000202.1:0-4114 GCA_039797215.1 Verrucomicrobiota bacterium
ATTGAAAAACCGGATGCAGGCCGTCTCGAGCCACCCTTCGCGGGCGTAGAGGCCGCAGTAGTATTCGCCATCGAGCTTGGTGATGGCATACGGACTCCTCGGATCGGGCGTCATGGTTTCGACCTTGGGCTGGGCGGGATTCTCGCCGTAGACGGCGGCCGAGCTGGCGAAGCAGAGCTTCCTCACGCCATGTCGGCGGCCGGCCTCGAGCACATTGAGGAGGCCGCGCACATTGAGTTCCACGGTTTCCTCGGGGCGTTGCATGGACTCCGGCACGCTGATGAGCGCTGCGAGGTGGAAGATATAATCGACGCCCTGCATGACTTCGTTGAGGAGCGGCTTGTCGAGGATCGAACCCTCGACGAATCGGCACCGGAGCCCCTCGAGATTCTTGCGGTGGCCGCTGCGGAGATTGTCCAGAACGACGACTTCCGCGGTGTCCTGAAAGTGTTCGACGAGATGGCTGCCGATGAACCCGCTGCCGCCGGTGACGAGAATTTTCATTTCGCAGCCTCCCGAACGAAGCGGGTCATGCCCTCCTCCTGCTCCTCGATGCTGCGGACCAGAGCGAACTGGGTGCGGCAGCGGTCGAGATTGTGACCGGGGCGTTTGGTTTTGAAATAGACATCGCCCTCGAGGTGGTCGGTGAGAAAACGAATGCCAATCTCGAGCGTGATGAGCTTGCCTGAAAACGCGAGGTGCGAGATTTCCGCCTCGTTCAGGAAGGAACCGGCGGAGGCCAGGTAGCCGTTCACGAGCGCCTCGAACATCGGCATCTGCATGCGGACCTTCGAGAGGTCGGTTTCGTCTTCGAGAGCGGGACTGGTCGCGGTGCGCACCATGTCGCCGAAGTCGTAGAGGGCGAGGCCTGGCATGACGGTATCCAAATCCACGACACAAATGCCGGTCTGCGTGGCATCGTCGATCATCACATTGTTCAGCTTGGTGTCGTTGTGGGTGACGCGTTCGGGGATTTCCCCCTTGGCGCTGAGGTCGAGCAATCGGTCCACGATTTCCTCGCGGCGTTGGACGAAATCCCATTCGGCGCGGACCTCGGCCAACCGGCCCTTGGCATCCGCGGCGACAGCCTGCTTCAGGCGTTCAAAGCGCGAGCGGGTGTTGTGGAAATCCGGGATCGTCTCGTGCAGGCGCCCACCCGGCAGATCGGCAACAAGACTCTGGAAGCCGCCGAAGGCCTTCGCCGCCTCATAGGCCTGACGCTGGTTTTTGATGATGTCGTAGGTTCTGGCTCCCTCGATGAACAGGTAGGCGCGCCAGTATTTCCCTGTTTCATCACGAAAAAACGGCAGGCCGTCCCGCGCGGGAATCACCGTGAGCGCACAGCGGGAGGGGTCGGGAACCCCGGCGGTTTCGAGTCGGCGGCGGGCCTCCTCGGTGACGCGCTGGATGTTTTCCATGAGCGCCACGGGATTTTTGAAAATCCGCTCGTTGACCGCTTGAAAAAGATACCGGACGCGTGTTCCCGCTTGGCTGAATGCGGCGACGAATGTGTCGTTGATGTGTCCGCCGCCGTAGGGGTGGCTGTCGATGTAGGATCCTTGGATTTGAAACCCGTGCGCAACGGACGGGGGCAAGGTGTGGGTTGGTGATTCCATTGGTGAGTGGGGTTGGAGATAGCGCGCCGGGATGACTTAAAAAAGCAGAGGCATGCGTCAGGCGCGGGACTTTCTGCCGGCGAAGTTCTCTTCGATTTCCTCGAGCGTTTTGCCCTTCGTTTCCGGCAGGAAGAAAACGACGGTGAGGAAATAAACGACCGTGCAGCCTGCAAAAATGAAGAACATTGTGGCGTAGCCGTGCTTGCCGACGATCGGGAGGAATGTTCCCGCAATTCCCGTGGAGACCGCTTGGTTTACCAGCAGGGCGATGCTCATTCCATTCGAGCGGATGCGGGTGGGCATCAACTCGGAGAGCGCCAGCCAGACGCAAACGCCCGGACCGGCGGCGAAAAATGCCATGAAAACGAAAATACACAGGGCGGTGATCCAGCCGCTGCGCACCGAGGGAAGGGGAGTGATGAGCGCATTTTCGATTTTGAGCGGTGCGGTGCGGGCCCTTTCAAGGTTGGCGAAGGGGTTTTGGAAAAACGCCGCAACTTGGGTTGCCGGAACGCAACTCTCGCGCGTGATCTCGATTTTGCCCCCGGCTTCATCCGATCGCACGACCTTCGAGGCGGCTTGGAAATCACCATAGGAGTAGATCACGACAAGCGTGGAGACCTCCGTGTTGTCCACCCTGCCAAGCAATTTCGCAGCCGCCTCCTGGTTGAAGGAAATGCTCACGGTTTGGTCCGGTGAAACCATCGCCTGCACGGCCTCCCGCACATCCACGCGATGCTTCTCGGTTTTTTGGAACATGAGCCCGGTGCAGATGAGCGAGGCGATGATGCCCGCAGTGCCGATCGAGAGCAAAAACTTGCGGCCTTTTTTATCCACCAGGGCCACGCTGACCATGGTAACGAGGAAATTGACGAGCGTGAGAATGACATACCCGAGGTGCGCATTCGAATCCCGCAAACCCGCCTGCATAAGGATCGTGGCATTGTAGCCGATGATGGAGTTGACACCCGTCGCCTGATTGCAGGCCAGGATGAGGCAAGCCAGCACGAACGGGATGACATATTTGCGACGCAGCAACGAATCCTTGATTTTTGTCCCTGCGGAATCCACCCGCGCCTTTTCGGCGGCTTCCTCCATTTCCCGGAGTTCGATTTCCGCCTGCTCCGCGGTGCGGGACCGCAGCAAAGCGGCGAGCGCAGCCTCCTTGCGACCGGTGCGGAAAAGCCAGCGCGGCGAGTCGGACACCATCAAGGCGCAAATGACATAGAAAATACCCGGGGGCAACGAGACCCAGAAAATGCTGCGCCAAGCGGTATCCTTGAAGGCGAAAAGTTTCGCCGGGTCGTTCAACTTCGCGATGGCCTCGACCTGGAGGCTGAACGAATACCCGATGACCGCCGCTCCCACGATGCCGAGAGTGAGCATCCATTGGAAAATGCCTGTGCCCTTGCCGCGGCTCGACGCCCCCAGACACTCGGCCAAATAAAGCGGCACGATCACGCCGATGAGTCCGGCGCTGATCCCCTGAAGCAGCCGCCCCAAAACCAGTGCCCAGTAGCCATCCGAAAGGGCAATGATCGGAATGCTCACAATGAAAAGCACCCCGCTCAAAGCCATCATCAGTTTGCGCCCGAGCCAATCGGCCAGAAGTCCGGCAAACAGGGTGGAAATCACGCTGCCCAGCAGCACGGCGGCGACGACCACCGAGAGTTGATTGCCACTCAGACCGGATGTCGCCTCGAGATAAGGCAGGGCACCGGCGATGATACCCACATCGATGCCGTAAAGCAGACCGCCGAGGCCCGCGACCAGAATCAGTAAGCGATTGTAGTTTGTTTTAGTCATCGAGATGTTCAAAGGGGGTTAATTTCCGTCAAATTCATCTAGTCAAATTTCAGATATTCAAGCATGCACTTGCTTCACCAAACGGCATGCATTTCCGCTCGCGAGAGAGCGGCGAGTTTTTTTTGAGTTTGCCGGTGATGTGGTCAACTGCTCGGAGTTCAGATTGCCGTCATTGAAATACCAATAGACACCCGGCTTGGCGGAGTCGGGAGGGTTCTCGAAGCGCTGCTCGAGCGTCTCATTTGCACGGAGGGAACCCGAAACAGCGAATGCGAGGAGGAGGGTAAGGCGGCTTTTTTCATGATTAAAGGTGGGACCGGAATTCGTAGCTGCCGGATGCGATTTGAGGCGGTGTTTTACTTGTGCCAGTGGGCGTCGATGATCGCCTGGATGGCTGGATACTTCTCGTCGGTTTCCTGGAGTTCGTCGCGGGTTCTTTTGAGGTCTCGCTTCATGCCCGCAATGATCTCCGCGTATTCCGGGTTGCTGTATTCGTTTTGCATTTCGTGGGGGTCTTTTTCGAGGTCGTAGAACTCCCAGGCAGCGGGGGTGCGGTTTTCCCCTTCAAGATCGCACCCATAGAAGAAGATCAGCTTGTAGCGTTCGTCGCGGAGACCGAAGTGGGCTGGCACGGCGAGGCTGTGAGCGAGGTGCATCCAATAGCGGTAATAAAGAGAGGTCCGCCAGTCGGC
>JBDKIG010000203.1:0-4090 GCA_039797215.1 Verrucomicrobiota bacterium
GTTTTGGCTCAAGCTGGGCTGCATTGGCTTCGGCGGTCCGGCCGCTCAGATTGGGATCATGCACCGCGAACTGGTCGAGCGCCGGCGATGGATCGAGGAGGCAGATTTCGAAAAGGCACTGAATTTTTGCATGCTCCTGCCGGGACCCGAGGCGCAACAACTCGCGACTTGGTGCGGTTGGCGGCTCCACGGAACCAAAGGCGGCGTGGCGGCCGGTGCCCTGTTCGTGCTACCGGCGGCCTTTCTACTCCTCGCTCTGAGCTGGCTTTACATGGCTGGCGGGCATCTGCCTTGGCTCGCAGATGTTTTTCGGGGACTCGCAGCGGCGGTGGTCGCGCTGGTCTTTGAAGCCGTGCCGCGCTTGGGACGGCGCGCGCTGAAAACCTCCCTGCACTGGGGACTGGCGGTGGCGGCGTTTTTGGCGCTTCAGATTTTCAACGCGCCGTTCATTGCGATCCTCGCCGTGGCGGCTTTGGTTGGTTGGATTTCGAGCCGCTCGCAGCCATCCATTCCAGCGGCAAAATCTCCCCCGATCCCGCGGAGGGAGACTTTGGCGACAACTGGAGCCTGCCTCGCGCTGTGGTGGATGCCGGTTCTGGCCGTGGCGGCGTGGCTGGGCTGGGAAAGCGTGCCTGCTCGCATGGGTTTGTTTTTCAGCCAAGCCGCAGTGGTCACTTTCGGCGGAGCCTACGCGGTATTGCCGTATGTGGCCCAACATGCCGTCGAGTCCCACGGCTGGCTCACCTCCTCGCAGATGATCTCCGGCCTCGCCCTCGCGGAGACGACGCCGGGACCGTTGATCATGGTTCTGCAATTCGTGGGCTTCGTTGGTGGTTGGCAGAATCCAGGCACGCTCACTCCGGCTGCGGCGGCGATGCTCTGCGCAGCCCTTACGACCTGGGTGAACTTTATGCCTTCGTTCCTTTTCATCCTCGTTGGCGGACCTCAGGTCGAAAAACTCTCCGCCTTGCCGTGGATTTCGGGCGCTCTCTCAGGCATCACCTCCGCTGTGGTTGGGGTCGTTTTGAATCTGGCGGTGGACTTCACGCAGCATGCGGTCTGGCCCGATGGGATCTCGATCGATTGGTTTGTCGGCGGGCTGGCGGTGGCGGCGTTTCTTGCACTGAGGAAATTCCCCTCGGCACTTCTGCCGGTGATCGCGCTGTGCGCCTTGGCAGGCTGGCTCGCTGGCTTCCTGCCCCTTCAGTGATTGTTTCGAAGCTCCAGCCTGTATTGAATAACGCCGCTTTGATCGAAAAAATCCAAATACCCAGCTTTATGGACGATGTGGAGCGGTGGCGCCGCGAGTTCCCTTTTTTGGACGGGGAAAATCCGGTCGCCTATCTCGACAACGGCGCCTCGACGCAAAAGCCCCGCGCGGTGATTGAGCGGATGCGCGACTTCGCGGGCCATGAATACGCGAATGTCCATCGCGGCATCCATGAACTCAGTGAGCGGGCGACAGCGGTCTACGAGGCCGCTCGCGAGCGGGCGCGGAAATTTTTCAACGCAGCCTCAACGAAATCGATCGTCTTTGTTCGGGGAACTACCGAGGCGGTGAACCTCGTTGCGTCGTCTTGGGGCGGAGCGAATGTCCGGGTCGGCGACACGATCCTCCTCACCGAACTCGAACACCACAGCAACATGGTCCCTTGGCAACAACTCGCCGCGCGCCATGGTGCGGTGGTGAAATATGTGCCGGTTCTCGAAAACGGCGCGGGGCTCGACCTTGAAGCCGCCCGTGCCTTGCTCGCGGAGCGCCCGGTGATTTTCGCCTTCACCCACATCTCGAACACCATGGCGGTCGAAACTCCGGCAAAGGAACTTTGCCGCCTTGCGCGGGAAAATGGCGTTACCACCTTGATCGATGCAGCCCAGAGCGCGGCGCACATTCCAGTGGATGTGGAGGAGATAGGCTGCGACTTCCTCGTCTGCTCGGCCCACAAAATGTGCGGCCCAACGGGCATTGGAATCCTCTACGGTCGCCGCGAAATCCTCGAAACAATGCCTCCGTGGCAATTCGGCGGCGAGATGGTCGATCGCGTGGAATTCGGAGGTGCAAAGTTTCGCCCGACTCCAGCGCGCTTCGAGGCGGGAACCCCGGCGATCATCGAGTCGGCCGGCCTGCACGCCGCGCTGGATTTCGTGGATTCCGTGGGACTCGAAAAAATCGCCGCCCATTCCTCGGCGCTGGCGGAATACGCGGCGGAGAAACTTCGCAGCCTGCCGGGCGTTCGGGTTTTTGGCCCCAAATCCTCCCGCGCGCATCTCGTGACCTTTGTCGTCGAGGGGGTCCATGCCCATGACCTCGCGTTTTTTTGCAACGACCGCCGTGTCGCCATCCGCGCTGGGCACCATTGCGCCCAACCGCTCATGCGAAAGCTCGGCGCCCCGGCCTCTGCTCGGGCGAGTTTCCACTTTTATAATACCCCTGCCGAGGCAGACCGTTTGGTGGACGCCATCGCCGAGGCAATCCGTTTTTTCAATCCATGAACTCGGACGAACTTTATCAGGAGATTTTGCTCCAGCATTCGCGCCGCCCGCGCAACCATGGCCCGCTGGAAAACCCCACCCACCGCGCCGACGGACACAACGCGCTCTGCGGCGACGAGCTTTCAGTCGAACTGCGCATCGTCGATGACAAACTCGAAGCCGTGCGTTTCCAGGCCAGCGCCTGCGCGATCTGCACGGCGTCGGGGTCGTTGATGACCGGAGCGGCGATGGGCCTGCCAACCTCCGAAGCGGCCGCGCTTGCCGGAGATTTCCGCAAACTCGCCACCACCGGCGAGACATCCGCTGAAATCGAAAAGCTCACCGCGCTCCGGGCGCTGGGAGCCGTTCACCGCTTCCCGCAACGCGTGAAATGCGCAACGCTGCCTTGGGAAACGCTCAACGCAGCGATCCGTGAGGGCTCCGTCTCACGGAGCTGAGCTCGCCGGTTTTTCCGGCCCCTAAAAAATCATCAAAAAACGATTGTGCGATTTTGCCGGGGAGGGGTATTTTTCCCAGCTTGCTTCGAAGACCCGTTGGACACGCCCTTCGGCGGAGCGGGCAAGGGATTAACTTAAGGAAACCATGGAAAACAAAAAAACACGCCTCACCGGCCTGCCTCCCAAGCAGGGCCTTTACGATCCGGCATTCGAGCATGACGCCTGCGGCGTCGGCTTCATCGTAGATATCCATGGCCGAAAATCGCACGCGATCGTCAAGGACGCGTTGACCATTTTGCTGAACCTCGACCACCGCGGCGCGGTCGGATCCGAGCACAACACCGGCGACGGCGCTGGCATCCTCACCCAAATGCCCGACAAATTCCTCCGCCGCGTCTGCGCGGAGCAGGGCATCCAGCTCCCCGAGCTAGGAAAATACGGCGCGGGTGTGGTTTTCAGCTCGCCCGAAGAGGCTGAGGCCAAAGTCGCCCAAGAGACCTTTGAAAAAGTCGCCGCCGAGCAGGGGTTAGCCGTTCTGGGCTGGCGTGAGCTGGCTGTGGACAACTCGATGCTGGGCGCCACCGCCCTCGCCAGCGAGCCACGCATGCGCCAAGTCTTCCTCGAGCGCAAGCCGGGCTGCACCGACATTCTCGATTTCGAACGCCAGCTTTTCATCATTCGCAAGCGCGCCCATCACCTCATCCGCACCACCGGCAAGGATCCGATCTGGTATTTACCAAGCCTCTCGAGTCGGACCATGATCTACAAAGGTATGCTCATGCCCGAGCAGGTGGACCGCTATTTTCTCGATCTTAAATCCGAGGATTTCGAGTCCGCGATCGGCCTCGTCCACTCCCGTTTCTCGACGAATACCTTCCCGAGCTGGGACCGCTCGCACCCCTACCGCTTCATCGCCCACAACGGCGAGATCAACACCCTGCGCGGTAATGTGAATTGGATGCGCGCCCGCGAGGCCCGGCTCACCAGCAAGGTCCTTGGTGCCGACATTGCGAAGATTCTGCCGATTATCAACACCAATGGCTCGGACTCGGCGATGTTTGACAACTGCCTCGAGCTGCTCACGCTGGCCGGCCGCTCCTTGCCTCACGCGGTGATGATGATGATTCCCGAGCCGTGGGAGTTGAATGAAAATATGCCCG
>JBDKIG010000204.1:0-4065 GCA_039797215.1 Verrucomicrobiota bacterium
TGGAGGCTCTGAAGTTGGACACCGATAGCCGGGTCCGCGTACTGGACCTGACCCAATCCTTTCTGAACACGGACGGCACCCTGAAGAAGGAACTGTATTCCGATGGCCACCTGCATCTGGGACCGAAGGGCTACGAAGTGTTTGCGGCCGCTCTGAAGCCCGTGGTGGATGTTCTTATCAAGTAGTCCCCTATGAAACTCACGCTACCTGTTCTCACCGCGCTCCTCATGGCACCGCAGGCCGGATTGCGTGCCGCGGATGATCGCAATGCCCCCGCCCGCACTGGGCAGCGGATTGTAGATCTGCCCCTGCGGCACCAGGTGTGGCCTTCGGAGCCGCCGAAGGATTGTCCCTTCGAGCAGTCGAAGACGCTCGCGGGCATCGTGTTTACTGGCGCCCACAGCGACTACCGCGCCGGCGACACGTTCTATCCCTCCTGGGCTTCGGACGGCAATCAATACTCGCCGTTCACCGACGGAGTGACCGATGGCGTCCAGTCATTTTCGTTTGGCCAGCAGGCGACCACGGGCAATGCGGTGATGATGGGCGACGATCCGCTGAACTTACAGATCAAGAACACCGCGCCGCCCCAGGTGGCCAATCCGCTTCCCTATGTGGGCCGTTACCCGGCCGGCAGCCTCGTCCACAATGGCGTGTGGTACTATGGCACCTATTGTCTCGGCCCGGCCGGTTTTGTGAATCACGAAGGCTTCACTTACAACTGGCCCGTGCTTGGTCCCATGCCGGGCTTTCGCATCTCGAAGGATTACGGCAAGACCTGGACGCCCTCGCCGCTCTCGCCAAAGAATCCGCTCTTCCCCGAACCCGCGAAACACCTTGGCACGGTGAAAATGGGCGCGCCGCACTTTGTGGATTTCGGCAAAAACATGGAGCACTCACCTGATGGGAAAGCCTACCTGCTGGGCATGGGCGCGGAGGAGAAGGACCCCAAGCCGCGCTATGCCAACCTGAGCTGGATTTCCGCCGATCAGGTTTACCTGGCCCGCGTGATGCCCAACCCCGAGACGATCAACGACCTGAAAGCCTACGAGTTCTTCGCCGGGCACGATGCCGCAGGCAAACCCGTATGGACTGGCGACTTTGCGAAGATCAAGCCGCTGCTCGATTGGAACAACCACATGGGCTGCGTCACGGCCACCTATGTGCCGGGCCTGAAGAAATATCTGATGTGCGTGACCGACGGCTGGCCGACTACGGGCAAGATGCACTCCTACATCCTTGAATCCGACACGCTCACCGGCCCGTGGCGGCTGGTCGTTTATATGAAGGACTTTGGCGAGCAGGCTTACTTCCTGAACTTCCCTTCCAAGTTCATCTCCGCCGACGGCAAACGGGTGTGGCTCTGCTATTCCGCTAACTTCGCCGCCGAAGCGAACGGCCAGAAGCTCAAGTTCAACCCGCCGGGCGGACGCTATGGATTGTGTCTGCATGAGGTCCGCCTGATGGGGCCGGGCGAGAAGGTGGAGGAGGCGGCCAATCCGTTTGATAGTCGGGACAACGTCGCGCGACAGGCCAAGATCGAAACCAGCGTCACGCACCCCGACTACAACGCCAAGGGGGCAATCGACGGCCAGTCGGGCGGCTATCCAGACGACATCAAGCAGGAGTGGGCCTCGTTTGGCTGGGGCGAGGGAGCGTGGATCAAGCTGACGTGGGACAAGACACAAATTGTGTCGCGCGTGTGGCTCGTGGATCGCCCGAATCCGACCGACCAGGTCACGGGCGGCACAATCCAGTTCAGCGACGGCTCCTCTATCGAAATCGAAAAAACGCTTCCCGATAACGGCGCCAAGGGACTCGAAATCATCTTCGCACCCAAGACGATCACCTCGCTCACCTTCAAAGTGACCAAGGTCAAGCAGAAGCCATGCAACATCGGCCTTTCGGAGATTGCGGTGTTTGCCGCGGGCGGCCCGACACAGAAATAGAGGATCACAGATGCATTAAGGGACTACCCACATGAAGCAAAACACGCCAATGACAAGGAGCATCAGGATCGCATTGCTGTGGGGTGTGACGTATGGCGTCGCTTGGTCTGTTGCCCCTGCCATCCTCAGCGAGTTGATGCGCCGGCCTGGGGAGGCGGCGACGGTGTTCTTTGCAGGGGCTATCACCGGCGTATTGGTGGCCTGTGTGCTCGCGCCCGCCCTGGCGCGAAGCCGACTATGGCAAGCAGTGCTCCTGGGGGTTGTGTCGTTGCCTTTGGGGGCCGGTTTGTTTGGGATCATCATTTCCTGGGTTCATTGGATCGTGATGCAGACGACCGGGGTTCACTACCGGTTCGTCATGGAAGCCGTCGAGCCTCCGGGCTACGTATTCGGACCTTTGAAGGCCGGGCGGGAATATGCGTTCTACAGCACATTCTCGGCGTTCGCGTTTCTCTTTGTTCCCCTCGCGCTGCTCACCACCCTCCACCTGCGTCGGAGAATCCTGCGCGCGACCGCAACCTGTGCCGGGAATCACCCGAAAGCCCCCGGAATCTTCCCGTTGATAAACGTGATGCTCTATGCACTTGCCTGCTCAACGACCGGTGCGGCGGAGCTCCGGATTGAGACCGCCTCTTCCAGCGCAATTCCGCCCTTGGCCATTGATCCTGCCCGGAAGGAGTTCTTCGCGGCGGACAAAGTGGTGCGCCTCGACATCACCGTGGACGAGGCTGGGATGCAGGTGTTGCGGGAAACCAAGCATCCTTGGTTTGAGCGATCGCCGGGGCAGGGGGCCAACAGTCTCCCTGAAAAGCCCTACGTCAAAGGCACCGTGGTGGAGGATGGAACGGTCGTCCATCGGAACGTTGGTGTACGCCTCCGGGGTGGCATGGGAAGTTGGCAGAAAATCGACGAAAAACCGGGTCTCTTCCTGAACATGGACAAGTTTGAGAAATCCCAGCGTTTCCACGGCATGGAGAAGGTCATCCTGCACAATTCGCATCAAGATCCGCGGTACATGAATGAACTACTGACAGGCGAGGTGTACAGGGCGGCGGGTGTGCCAGCCGCCCGTGTGGTCCATGCTGTCGTTAGCCTGAACGGGCGGCGACTCGGACTCTACTACCTTAAGGAGGGGTATGATGCCGGTTTTTTGAAGGAACATTTTGGGAACGACAACGGCTACATGTATCAAGGCGACACCGGGCAGGACATTAATGCAGCACTTGAAATCACCCGGGGAGAGGAAAGCCCTCACACGCCGAAGGACCATTCGGACCTCAAACTTTTGATGGCCGCCCTGAACGAGATTGACCCCAAAAAACGCTTTGAAAGGGCGTCACTCATACTCGATGTAAACCGCTTCATGAAATACCTCGCGGCCTCGGTCGTGCTGGGAGTCGTCGACGCATATCCGATCGTGGGCAACAACTATCGCATCTATTTCGATACCCGAATCGGAAAGCTGGTCTTTTTTCCATCGGGAGTCGACCGCTGCGACTTCGGTGGGGTCCAGCTGGAGCAGAATTTTGCCCTCGTGGCTAGCCGACTCATCGAGACACCGGACGGCCGTGCTCAGTATTTGGCAGCGGTCGATCAAGTGCTCGCACATGCCTATGACCCAAAAACGCTCGTCGAACGCATCGATTCCCTTAGAAGAATGCTCAATCCCGTCCTGAAGGAATGTCACCCCGTCCAACATCAGTCTTGGGATGTCAACTTCTGGATCCGGGACGCCATTCAGAAGCAGCCCGCAAAGGTCACCGAAATGCTCCGACGCTCCCGCCGCAAGTGAGGGCTCCGAGGAGATCCTCGAAGCACTGTGACTTCTGGCCATCGGAGCCGTCTGTTTACCCTCCAACCCGGTCATCAGTTTCCGATTCCAGCCCCGCAAAACATTTACCCAGTACCCTGCCACGAATGGCACTAAGATAAGAAGGTTTTGGGATGAAAATATGGCGCGTTCCGTTTACGGGGGTGATACATCTTTGCTATGGCCAATCGCACTCCCTTCCTGTCTGGTTTCGGTCCGCTTCTTTTCGGTCGTGCCAGCAAGTTTACCCTGAAGAAAGTGCAGGCCATCCGCTCTCTTGAGAGCCTCTTTGAAATGTTCGGGAAT
>JBDKIG010000205.1:0-4054 GCA_039797215.1 Verrucomicrobiota bacterium
CCGCGTCCTGCTCTGCGAGGTCTCCGGGCGTCGCCGGCGGTGCTGGGATCGAAGCCGCCAGCTTGTCCGGGTAAATCGCCGCCTTGGCAGGAACCGGCACGACGAGAAGCTCGATGCCGGCTTTGTCGAGTTGGGCCTGAAAATCCAAAATCGCCGGCAGGGGGTCATTGGCCGCATCCACCGGCGCGCCGGGTTCCCTCCAATAACTCGGTGCGGCGAGGTGGCGAAGTTCCTTATCGAAAAAAATCCAGCCATCGAGTCCCGGCGCGGAAATCCCGGCCCCGGCCCGTGAAATTCCGGAGTTCAGCGCGTCGCGGAATGTTTTTTTTTGCTCCTCACTAGCGACCTGCCCCACCGGATCGGCCGCCTGCAAAGCCAAGACGCCGCTCAAGCCGACGAAGAGAAGGGAAAATTGGAATGCGGCTTTGGAAAAAAACATCAAGGCGTCGGGTAAAATCGAGCGGTTGAAGCAATCAAAACGGATCGGTGTTGTCTGCATAAAAAAATCCTGCCTTCATACGCGGCGTCCCAAGCCCTGCGCCGCCGGCAAACATGGTATTCAGTTCTCACATTTTCCTCTTTTATTTTCTCCCCGCCGCGCTGGGCCTCTACTACGCGCTGCATCGCTGCCCCCAGCGCTGGCGCAATATCGTTCTGATCATCACAGGCTACACCTTTTACGGCTGGGCGGAGCCGATGTTTATGCCCCTGATGTTCGCCACCACGCTCATCGATTGGTTGGCGAGTCTCGTGATCGCGCGGGATGACTGGAGGCTCTGGCGTCATCGCGGAAAACCCATGCCACTCCTCGAGCATGGCGGCTCGAGAAGTCCTGTGCAGCGCCTTGCGATCCGATCCTCGATCGTTCTCAACATCTGCGTCCTTGGTTTTTTCAAATACTTCAACTTCGGCGTTGATAGCTACAACGCGCTGGCCCGCTCCCTCGGGCTCGAGGCAGGGCAATGGAACACCTTTTTCGAAGTCATCCTGCCGCTCGGCATCAGCTTCTACACCTTCCAAGCGATGAGCTACACGATCGATGTCTACCGCGGCGAAGCCCGCGCCATGGGCAACCTCGTCGATTTCTCCTGCTTCGTTTCGATGTTCCCGCACCTCGTCGCGGGTCCGATTTTGAAATTCTCGTTTCTCGCGGGACAACTCGAGCACCGCACCCACACGATGGAAAAATTCGCGCGAGGCGTGTCGTTTTTCATCCTCGGTCTTTCCAAGAAAATCCTGATCGCCAATCCCTGCGGCAAGGTCGCCGATCTGGCATTCCTCTGCGGGTCGCCAGCTCCGACCGACGCTTGGTTTGGAGCCATCGCCTATGCGTTCCAGATTTATTTCGATTTCAGCGCGTATTCCGACATGGCGATCGGGCTCGGGCTGATGATGGGATTTATCTTTGCAAAAAATTTCGATTCACCCTACCGCGCCGTTTCTATCACGGATTTCTGGCGCCGCTGGCACATCTCGCTTTCTTCCTGGCTTCGCGACTACCTCTACATCCCCCTCGGCGGAAACCGGCGGGGCGAGGCACGGACTTATGCGAATCTCATTCTTGTGATGTTGATCGGCGGCCTTTGGCATGGCGCTTCGTGGACCTTTGTGGTCTGGGGCGCGATCCACGGCGGAATGCTCGCGCTCGAGCGTCTCTGCGGCGGGAAAGGGTTATTCCACCGCTTTCCGGTTTTCCTTCAAGTAGGCACGACCTTTTTCGCCGTGGTGGTGGCTTGGGTTTTTTTCCGCGCCACGGATCTGAATGCGGCCTTGGAGTATTGCCGATGCCTCTTCGGCTTCGGAACGCCCTCGCCCGGCGCCCCGCTCCTGCACAGCCTCGTCGCGGCACCCTATTATGTCGGCAGCTTCTTTCTCGCGGCCGTCGTGGCGTGGTTCGCTCCGCAGAGTTGGAATTGGACGCGCTCCATGGGCTGGGGCAAGGCGCTCATTCTCGCGGGGCTTTTCTGGCTCTCGATCGTCGTGATGACCAGCCAGGACTACAACCCCTTCATCTATTTTATTTTCTAATTCGATGCCTCCGAAAATCGACATGAGCCGCGAAGAAGCCGCCGAGCGCGAGATCGGCTCCACGAGCGTCTCCCGTGGCGTGAAAGCCCTCCTCGTCGCGCTGTTTCTCACCTCGCTTCTTGCGATTCCCCTCATTCAGGCCACCCGAGGATTTGGGGTGAAAACACCGACGAACGAAGTCGGCGAGGCGACGGAATTTTTCGCCCGTCTCGCGGAGATCAACCACTCTCTTAAGACCACGACCCTGAACATCGAAAAATCCCTCGAGGAACACTCCTTCCTCACAAAAACCTTTCTCCCTCCCGTGCAAACCCTCGCCTTTCGCTGGTTCGGCGTGGGGAACGAAAAAGTCTATGTCGCACCGGACGGCTGGCTCTTCTACCGGCCCGATGTCGATTACGCCCTCGAGAGCGGCCGCGCTCCCGCCTCGCAGATCGATTCGGCCTCCAAGGCCTTGATCGCCCTCCATACCGATCTTGCCTCCCGAGGCATTCGCCTGATCCTCCTACCCGTCCCGGTGAAGCCGGTGGTGGAATCCAGTCCTCTCGCCGAAAAGGCCGACCCCACGCCACCGCACCATGTCGCCTACGGCCCATTCCTAGCCACTCTCCGCGAGGCCGGCGTCGAGGTTTTCGATCCCACGAATCTCCTGATCGAAGCTCGAAAATCCACCGCCCTCCCGCAGTATTTGAAAACCGATACCCACTGGACTCCCGCCGCGATGGAGGCTGTGGCAGACGATCTCGCTAAAAACCTCCCATTCCCTTCCCCAAGCGCTCCGGCCTTGCGTCGGGAGCCTCCGGTGACCATCAAAAATTCCGGCGATCTCGCCGCCATGCTTCAACTCCTCCCCGAGACCAACGCCGCCTTGGCCGAGAGCGCCGAGATTCATCCCATCCAGCTCCCCGACGGCTCTCCCTGGCGGCCCGACGCCGCATCCGATGTCCTCCTGCTCGGCGATAGTTTTACGAATATTTATTCCACCCCCGATCTCGGTTGGGGGGAAGGCGCGGGGCTCGCCGAGCATTTGTCCTGGAGCCTCGGCCGGCCGATCGACCGCATCGCCATCAATGCCGGCGGCTCGCTGACCGTTCGCCAAAACCTCGCCAGAAACCCCAACCGTCTGGACGGAAAAAAAGTCGTGATCTACGAATTTGCCGTTCGCGAATTGACCTCCGGCGACTGGCGCCCCATCTCGATCCCCGCCGCCAAAGCCTCGGCTCCGACGGCCAAATCCTCCACCGCGCTGACCGGAATTTTGAAAGCCATTTCCCCGCTCCCCGCGCCGGGCAGCGTGCCTTATAAGGACGCCGTGATTTCCCTTCACCTGACTGAAATCAATGGCGACCCCGGCGCCGAGGCCCTCGTTTTCGCGAGAGGCATGATCGGCAATGTCCCCACCGCCGCCTCCCGTCTCCAACCCGGCGACCGCCTCTCGCTCGACGCCGTGCCGTGGGAGTCCGTCGAGAACGAATTCGGCTCGATCACCCGCATCGAACTCGAAGGCCCCGGGGCGGATTTGGAGACCATCTACTGGGCCAAGGAAAATCCCGTCGTCACTCCACCTTGAGTCCCACCCAAGCGCCGCACCGATTGATAATAATCTCGATTTCACCCCGAGCGTTTGGTGAGTTGTCTCCTTCATGATGACAGGGAAAGAACCCGCTGTTTTTGACGCGCCGAGCGGCTTGAGCCGCCGCCGATTCCTGCAAGGCACCGGCGCCGCGCTTCTCTCCATGGCGATCCCCAAAGCGCTCGCGCAGGCCGCTCCCGCCAAGGCCTCCTCCGTCCTCATCATCGGCGATTCCATGGCCCTGTGCGGATTCGGCCAGCAACTCGACAAGCTCTTTCGCGGTGCCGGCTACGCCTGGGTGAATACCTACATGGCCTGCGGCACAAACCCGCTTTCCTGGACCACGCTCAAAGGATTCCAGTCGGCAAAAACCCGGTGCGGATTTTCTAAAATCGAATCCCGCCCAGGCCAGCCGCCCCTCGTTTTTCAAGACACCTACGGGATGTCCCGCGG
>JBDKIG010000206.1:0-4038 GCA_039797215.1 Verrucomicrobiota bacterium
ATCGAGACGAAGTAGTCCCGTTTTTTCGACACCCCCTGCAGGGCATTCATCCAATAATGCGTCGTCGCGCTGGATTCACCGCCAGGCTGGCGCTCCACGCGGTAGTTCCACGCTGCCCAGGCGCGGCGGGCGCGGGGCATCACCGAGGTGTCGGTGTGGAGCGTAGCGGTATTTTCCTGATAGCGAAACGCCGCGAGGAGCCTTTGCTGGTCCGGGTCTGGCGCGGCGAGCATCGCCAATGCCTCATCGGCGTGGGCGGCGATGATCACACGGTCGAATTCCAGCTCCGCGCCATCCTCGAGGCGGACCTTGGTGCTCCCCTCCCCCTCCGAAACAGCCACTACCTTGGCTGGCAGCCGCACGGGATCAAAGGCGGCGAGAATTTTGTCGCGGTAGGTTTGCGAGCCGCCGCTGACCGTGAACCACGGATGGTGGGTGGTGACACCGAGGAATCCGTGGTTTTGAAAAAAACGGATCAAGCTGAGCGCCGGAAAATCCAGCATCCGCTGCGGCTCAGTGGACCACACCGCCGAACTCATCGGCACCAGGTAGAACTCGAGAAAGTCGCGCCCGAGGCGGTGGCGCTCCACGAATTCCGCCACCGTGCATTCGAGCGACGCCGGGTTTTCCAGCGCCTTCCGTGCGATGCGGAAAAACCTCATGATCGTCAGCACCAGCGCGTGGAAGCGCGGCCGCAGGATGTTGCGCCGCTGGGCAAAAAGTTTATTTAGCCCCATGCCGTTATATTCGAGGTCCGCCGGTTCGTGGCGGACGCTAAACGACATTTCGGCGGGCTTGGTTTCCACGCCGAGTTCCCGGAAAAGCTCCACGAGGTTCGGGTAGGTCGCGTGGTTGAAAACGATGAACCCCGTATCGATCGGCACCAGCGTGCCCTCCTCATCGATCGTGACGGTGTTCGTGTGTCCTCCCGGCCGGGCGTCGCGCTCGATCAGCGTGATGTCAGCCGCGTGGCGGAGTTGCCAAGCCGCACCCATGCCGGCGACGCCGGTCCCGACGATGGCGACCCGCTCCCTCACTTCGGAGAGGAATCCGCTTTGGCGTAAACTCCGGCTGGAACCTGTTTGATATTCCAAACGATGCCGAATACCCCCATCAACCGAATGATGTAGTAGGAAATATCGACCTCCCACCAGTAGAAGCCCTGCCGCGCGGAGGCCTGATATTGATGGTGGTTGTTATGCCAGCCCTCACCCAGCGTGACGAGCGCGATGAGCAGGCTATTGCGGCTGTCATCGCCATTGTCGAAGCGCTTGTTTCCAAAACAGTGCGCGAGCGAGTTCACCAAGCAGGTCCCATGAAAAAGCACCGTCGTGCTGATGAAGAAACCCCAAACGACCATTTGCCAGGCCGAGGTGCCGAGCGCTGGTGCGAAGGCCTCCAGCGCGGCGCCGAACCCATAGAGCCCGGCTAACAAAATCAATGGCCCGATGAGGTCGAAGCGGTTCAGAAAAACCAGCTCGGGGTATTTCACCAAATCCTTCACGAGGCGGTAGTCGGTGGGAAAATTCCGGCTACTGGTGAGCCAGCCAATGTGCGCCCAGAGAAATCCCTTCATGCCCGGCGAGTGGACATCGTGCTCGTCATCCGAATGCGCATGGTGGTGACGATGCACCGCCGCCCACCAGAGCGGCCCGCGCTGGACGGCGGTAAGGCCAATGAGCGCAAAGACAAACTGCATCGCCCGCGAGGTGTGGAAGGCGCGGTGGCAGAAATACCGGTGATAAAGCCCCGTAATCGCGAACATCCTCGCGAAATACAAAAACACCGCCGTCGCCACAGCGGCCCAGCTCCAACCAACCCAGATCACACCAAGGCAACCGAGGTGCAGGATGAGAAATGGCACGGCGCGCTTGAACTCGAAGCGCTCGGGGAGTTCGCGCGTTTTTTCCACGCCCTCAGGGAAATAATCCGAGTCGATGAATCGCACGGCAGGGGTCAGGATTTTTTCAATAACAGGCACTGGTTTTTTATTCCTCTGAAATTCCGAGCAGGGCAAGGATACGGTTCAAGTCGTCGCTACCATAATACTCGATCGCAATCTGGCCTTTTTTGTCACCGTGCTGGATCGACACCCGCGTGGAGAGCCGGTGGGTGAGGAGATTTTGCACACGCTGGATGGCGGCAGCGGGCTCCTGCGAACGGTTTTTGGCACGGCCCTTGCGAGGCTGGCCGCTTTCCACCATCAGATCCGCCGCAAGTTTTTCCGCAACACGCACGGAATGTCCGGAGCGCACGATCTGGTTGGCGAGGAGCTTTTGCTCCTCGTGGTTGCGGAGTGAGAGGAGGACCTTCGCGTGGCCCACGGAGATGCGGCTGTGCTTGAGGAGCGCCTGCACATCGCCCGCGAGGTCGAGCAACCTCATGGCATTCGCCACAGCGGCGCGGCTCTTGCCGACACGGCGGGCGATTTCCTCCTGCGTGAGGCTGAAATCCTGGTGCAATTTCGAGTAGGCGGAGGCCTCTTCGATCGGGTTCAGGCCCTCGCGCTGGAGGTTCTCGATGAGCGCCAACTCCAAAACCTCGCGGTCGCTGGCATCCCGCACAATCGCCGGCGCATCCGCAAGACCGAGTTCCTTAGCAGCGCGCCAACGGCGTTCTCCAGCGATGAGTTCATAGGTGCCATCGACCAGGCGGACGATGAGAGGCTGGATGATTCCGCGGTCGCGGATGCTCTCCACGAGTTCATTCAAATGCTCGACGGGGAAATCCTGACGCGGCTGGAGCGGACTGGGTGCGATGCTGGTTAAGGGGAGCTTTTGGATTTTCTCCCCGTGCTCTTCCAAGGGGGCGGGGCTCGCGACGCGTTTATTGATGAGCGCGCCGAGGCCTTTGCCGAGTGCTTGCTTTGCCATGACCGGTGAAACTAAACAGGCCCTCCACCGCAAACCATGAAAAAAACCTTCGCCCAAATTCTCTTTTGGGATGATCCGTGCCGCCGGAACCCCGCCGAGCAGATGGCTTGCGACGAGGCTTTGGCCGGAGTCACAGAGGCTCCAATCCTTCGCACCTATCGCTGGGCCGAGCCAGCGGTGACCTTTGGATACTCGCAGCGCCTCCAAAATATCCAAAAGCTCGCCCACGGCCGCCCTGTCATGCGCCGCTGGACGGGTGGCGGGACGGTTTTTCATGGGGGCGAACTCACACTCGGGTTGGCGATTCCCGCCAGCGGGGCCTTCACCCACCTCACCTCCGCGCAAATCTACCAAGCGATCCACGAGGCGCTCCTGCCAGCGGTGCGGGAAATTCTCCCTGAGGCTAAGCTGGTCGCGCTCGAGGATTGCCGTTGCGGGCCGGTTTGCTTCGAGAGTCCTGTTGCCTATGACATCGTGGCCGGCTCGCGTAAAATTCTGGGCGGTGCGTTGCGCCGCTCCCGGCTGGGTATTCTCTACCAAGGTTCGCTCCATGCAGCCGTCGCACCCCGCTCACTGGCCGAGGCTTTGGCGGAGGAGGTTTTGCCGATCGAATCCCTCTCCGCCCTCGAAAAATCCGCCGCCGATCTAGCTCGCGAACGCTACAGCGATCCGACCTGGCTGAACCTGCGCTAGCTTTCGAGCGAGCGTCTCATTATTTCTAAAAACATGGCGGTCATTGGAGTCACCGGCGGCATCGGATCAGGCAAGTCGACGTTTTCAAAAATGTTGGCCGACCACCTTGGCGCGCGCCTTTTCGACGCCGACTCTGCCGCTCGCGAACTCCTAGAGTCCGACCCCGCCGTGCGCGAGAAAATCACTTCCGAGCTTTTCGCCGACGCCTACACGCCCGACGGCCGTCCCGACCGTGCCGCGATCCGGCGCTTGGTTTTTCACGACCCCGCCGCCAAGGCCCGCCTGGAATCGATTCTCCACCCCCGCATCCGCGAGCGTTGGACGCAACTCGCCGCCGAATGCCGCCAAAACGCTACCCCGCTCGTCGTGGAAATCCCCCTGCTTTTTGAAACCGGCGCCGAGCGTTTCTTCGACCGCATCGTCGCAGTCGCCTGCTCGCACGAAACCCAACTCGACCGCACCACTGCCCGCG
>JBDKIG010000207.1:0-4037 GCA_039797215.1 Verrucomicrobiota bacterium
CGTTTCCGACGCGCCGGGAGGGCGGAGAATGGCGGCAAATGCCGAGCTGTCAAGCTACCATGAGGGAATTTTTTGGTTTTTTCGGGGCTGCGGGGGTCAAAAACCTGTGATATTTTGGATGTCCGAAGTTAATTAGAAGTTTTTTGGGTCGCATTTCTGCCGGATCCGTGTAGGGTGATGGCGTTATGGCAATCACCACTAAGCGCACACGATTCTCCCGACGGCTCCCGGACCATGTGACCGACGAATTGGTCACCGTGCTCTCCGAGAAGAAGATCTTTGGATTCAACGATCTGTTCGAGAGGGTTTTCGCGAATCTGAAGGTTCGCAATGCGGTCAGCGGCGGCGAGGAAATGCTCCGCTTGCGCGCATACGAAAAGCTCCAGAACCTCGTTACTCGTGGCCTCGTCGAGAAAATTGGCAAGGAGTACAAGGGCACCGCTCGCGTGCATGAGGCCTCCAGTGCTTACGCGGCCGCTCAGGAAGCCGCTGCCGAGCAGGACTGATTTCAATTGGTGTTGGACTTGTTTCCTCAAACCCGCGACCGGTGATCGGCCGCGGGTTTTTTTTCTATCCAAACCCTGCGTTTGCGGTCTATCACGCACCTGTCCACCGCATTCATCATGCCCGAAAATTACCTTCCCGTTTTGCTACAAGTGCTCGTCGCGCTTGGATTTGCGGTCACCGTCTTGCTGGCCAGCGTTATTTTCGGCCGTTCAGCGAGGACCAATACGACCAAGGACAGCGCCTACGAATGCGGCATGCTTCCAATCGGTGAAGGCGCGCCGCGCTTCTCGGTGAAGTTTTACATCGTCGCGATGCTCTTTGTGCTTTTCGACATTGAGGTCGTCTTCATGTACCCATGGGCGGTGCAGTTCCGCGACCTCATCGCGCAAGGACCGACGGCCTTGGTCAGCATGGCGGGCTTCGCCGGCATCCTCGTGATCGCCTACGCGTATGCTCTCAAAAAGGGCGTGCTCAACTGGAAGTCTTGAGCGGCGATTGCTCGGTTCTCAGCGGCGGCGGGCTTGTTCTTCGAGGAAAATTTCTGCCAAGCGGAAACAGCGCCGCGAGAGTTCTCTCGCATCGTGGTCGCCCACCAGAGCGACGCCTTCTTCGCTCACTTCGGCGAGGTAGATCTTCCAGGCAAATTTCGCGAGCTGCTCGGGATCGACTTTCACTCGTGCCGGCTTGTTCTGCGATGCTGACACTTGAGCCGGTTGCGTGACGGTCGTTTTTGCCGAATCTTGAGAAGCCTCTGGCGATTCGGGATCCGCCGCCGCATGGGCTTGTGATGGTCCGCCGCCCTTACCTTTTTTCCGACGGCGTTTGCGCTTGGAATTTTCCTGACCTGATCCGCCGCCGGATGTGGCTGGCTCGGGCTCGGGCCAATCGCCGCGCGCTGGGGTTTCCTCGGATTTCTCAGCAGCAGTCGATGGAAACTCGGGAAATTTCGCGGGCTCGATCGTTTCAGCCTTGGCTGACTTTTCCGTTTTTTTGGAGCGCGAACTCGAAGAGCGGCGGGCGCTGGGCTTGCTGGCCTTGTCGGGGATGGAAGGTGATTCGCTCATGTATGCGTGGGGAGCAAGACCGGGCGATTGGGGATCGTCGAGTACAATCCGATGACGAACGAATCAAAATCGCGTGAGCCAAAAGCCACCGCCCACAGAGGGAAGATCAGAAATTTCTGATGTCGTCCTGATTTTCTTCCAAGGTCGTCGACGGATTCGTCGTATTGGTTTTGCCGTCCTTGCCGATCGACCAGAGGTCGAAGTCGGGGTTTTGGCATTCGCTGTTTTCCTCACCATCAGAATTTAGGGCGCTACGGTAGTGAAATTCTGAGCCCCAGGGGTCAATAATCTTGGTGTCGGAGTTAGCAGTTCCAGTAGTCCAGCCTATTTTGTTGTTTTTGGGGTCAAGTTCGCGCAAGTAAATTTTCTGATCTTCATCATTATCAATGCCTTCACTATCGTCATCAGAATCCCAATAAAGGTATTTGAAAAGGATGTTGGAACTTTTTGCTTCATTGCTGGTGGGCGGATAAGCCCCCATGTCCACCTTGTACTCCTCGATCGCTTTGCTCAGCAGCGCGATCTGGACTTTTGCCTTTTCGGTTGCCTGACGTTGCTTGGCAAATTCCATGCCGACAACCACCAGGCCGGCGAGGATGGCAATGATGGTGGTGACCGCCATCATTTCGACGAGCGTGAAGCCGGGGCGTGTGCGTTGGATGGTGGAGTTCATGGTGAGTCTTTTAAAAACCACAGGTTTGGGATTTGGCTGGAATGGAACGAGGAAGGCGAGGGCGTGATGCCCGGGGCGCACGGATCACTGGTTGCCCATGGTCGAGATCATCTTGATGAGCGGCAGGAAGAGCGCGAACACCACCGAGCCAACGATCAAGGCCAGAATCACGATCATGATCGGTTCCAAAATCGAAGTGAGTGCAGTGACGGCGTTATCGACCTCGTCGTCATAGACATCAGCCACCTTGAGAAGCATTTCCGGCAATTGACCGGTTTCTTCGCCGACATCGACCATCGAGATCACCATGTTGGGGAACACGCCGGAGGCTTGGAGCGGAGTGACGATGGTTTCGCCTTCTTTGACCGCCTCGTGAACCTTTTCGATAGCGCTTGAAATGACCACATTGCCGGCGGTGTCGCGGGTGATGTTGAGGGCCTGGAGGATCGGCACGCCGGAGGTCACGAGGGTGCCGAGGGTACGGGAGAAGCGTGAGACGGCGCTCTTGCGCTGGATGTCGCCGAGGATCGGCATGCGTAGCTTGAGTTGGTCGATGGTGCTGCGCCCGCCCTTGGTTTTGCCCCAAAGGTTGAAGAGCACAACGACGATGGCGAAGACCACGAAGAGGAAGAAGACGTTCGGCACGAACAGCGGCCGGGCGAGGAAGAACTCGGAGGTGCCGAACACGATCTGCGAAATGAGCGGCAGCTCTTGGTCGGTGCTGGTGAACATCTCTTTGAACTTCGGCACGATGAAGATCATGAGGAACACAAGAATGGCCACGGCGATGAACATCACGATCACCGGGTAGACCATCGCCGAGACGATCTTGTTTTTGAGCTTCTGGGCCTTTTCCTGGTATTCCGCGAGGCGGTTGAGGACGATTTCAAGCACACCGCCAAGCTCGCCGGCCTTGACCATGTTGACGTAGAGTTTGTTGAAAATTTTCGGGTGCTGGGCGAGCGACTCGGAGAAGGTTGAGCCGCCTTGCACGTTTTCCGCAAGGATGCCGACGGTGGCGCGGAGCGTCGGGTTGGGCTCCTGTTTTTCAAGCACTGTGAGACTGCGCAGCAGGGGTAGGCCCGAGTCGATGAGGGTGGCAAGCTGGCGGGTGAAGATCGTGAGGTTCTTCGGCTTCACGCTGCCGCCAACCTTGCCCGCGGGTTTCGCTTTGGCCTTGCCCTTGGCCTTTGACGCGATGGCGGCCTTGTCCTTTTTGCTGGCTTTGCCTTCCTCCTGAACATGGGTCGGATAGAGTCCGCCACTGCGCAGCTGTTGGATCGCATCGCTTTCGGAGTTGGCGTTGACGACTCCGGTCTTTTGTTCGCCTTTGGCGTCGAGGGCGCTGTAAATGAACTTGGGCATGATGATTGTTCAGGGCGGAATGAAGCGCAAAGCCGCCGTCATGGCGATGGAAAAGTCGGGGAGGGCTGTGGGTTTTTGGTGGTCGAAAGGTGAGTTGCCGTCGCGGCATCAAGTGTATTTCAGCACTTCCTCGATGGTCGTGTTGCCGAGGTAAATGTTGCGCAGGCCGTCTTCGCGCAGCGTGTTCATGCCGAGTTCGACGGCTTTTTGTTTGATCACCACCGTGGGGGCGCGGGCGGTGATCAGCTCGCGGATTGGGTCCGTGATGTTGAGAAGCTCATAAAGCCCGCGGCGGCCCTTGTAGCCCGTCTGGCCGCAGACCTCGCAACCGGCGCCGGTGAAGAACTGCTTGTCGCCGAGTTCGTGGGCGGAGATGCCGAGTTGACTGAGAATGGCTTCGTTCGGCTCGTACGGCGATTTGCACTCCT
>JBDKIG010000208.1:0-4035 GCA_039797215.1 Verrucomicrobiota bacterium
AACTCAATGTGCGCGGCCTCCTCAATGTGCTCGAGGCCGGCCGCCGGCATGGCGTGAGGAAGCTCTGCTTCGCCAGCTCGGCAGCCGTCTACGGCGAGAATCCCGCCCAGCCCAAGGTCGAGACGATGACTCCCGATCCAAGGAGTCCGTATGCCATCACCAAGCTCGATGGCGAATACTACTGCGGCCTCTACGCCCGCGAAGGGTGGCTCGAGACGGCCTGCATCCGGTTTTTCAATGTCTTCGGTCCGCGCCAGGACCCACGCAGCGCCTACGCCGCTGCCGTTCCAATCTTCATCCACCGCGCCCTCGCGGCGGAACCTGTCACGGTCTATGGTGATGGCGGCCAGACGCGCGATTTCATTTTCGTGAAAGACATCGTCGGCGCGCTCGCCTTTGCGGCGGAAACCCCGCACGCCACCGGGGTCTTCAATGCCGGCTACGGAAAATCCACCACCATCCTCGAGCTCGCCCAGGAAATCCTGCGCCTCACCGGCTCCCCCTCCGAAATCCGCTTCGAGCCTGTCCGCGCGGGGGATATCCGCCACTCGACCTCCGATCCCTCGAAACTCATGGCCGCAGGATGGAAGCCGCGGTTCGATGTCCCCTCCGGTCTCCGTGCCATGCTCACAGGCCCGGCAACCGTTTGATCCGCTAAAAACCATGACTCCTGAACCCGCAGCGCACACAGAATTCATCCCCGGCAGACTCTTCGTGCCAGACGACACCCCTGCCCCCGCCTGCCTCGAGCGAATCACCCATCTCGGCGTCGGGGCGCACCACGACGACCTCGAATTCATGGCCTTCCATGGCATCGTCGAGTGCTTCGGAAAAAACGACCAATGGTTCGGCGGAGTCACCTGCACCGATGGCAAGGGGAGTTCCCGCAACGGGGCATTTGCCGGCATGTCGCCCGAGGATTTGGCCAAAAAGCGCTCCGATGAGCAAATCGAAGCGGCCCGCATCGGTGGCTACGGGGCGATGATTCAGCTCGATCACCCGAGTTCCCTGGCCACGAACCCTGCCAACACCACCTTGCGCAACGATCTTTTCCAAATCCTCCGCGCCACTAGGCCCCGCACCGTCTACACCCACAACCCCGCCGACAAGCACGCCACGCACATCGGCGTCTTTGCCGCCCTGCTCCAGGCCCTCCGCAGATTGACTCCCGCCGAACGCCCCGAGCAATTCATCGGCTGCGAGGTCTGGCGGGATTTGGACTGGGTATGCGACAGCGAAAAAATCCGCATGGATGTGAGCGGTCACGAGACGCTCGCCGAAAAACTCAACGCTGTCTTTGTCTCCCAGATCGCCGGTGGCAAACGCTACGACCTCGCCGTCATGGGCCGCCGCGCCGCGAATGCCACCTTCCACGAACCCCGCGAGGGGGACGCCTCCACCCAAATCCTCGTCGGCATCGACCTCTCGCCGCTCTTGCGCGACGACTCGCTCGACCCCGTGGAATTCACCCGGGGCTTCATCCGCCGCTTCGAAAACGAAGTCACCACCGCGCTCTCCCGCTATTTCACCACCTGATTCCATGGAAATCATCATCCAACCCGACCCCGAATCCGCCGCCAAATCAGCCGCCCGGATTTTTATCAAAACCATTCAGGCAAATCCCAAGGCCGTTCTCGGATTGGCCACCGGCAGCACGCCGCTCCCGCTCTACCGTGAATTGATCGCCGCGAAGCTCGACTGGTCCGGAATCACGACCTTCAACCTCGATGAATACACCGGCATCGGCCCCGGCCACCCCCAGTCCTACCACTCGTTCATGAGCGAGCATTTGTTCCAGCATGTGAACATCAATCCCGCCCGCATCCACATTCCCGATGGCTTGGCGTTGGATCCCGAGGCCTCCTGCCGAAACTACGAGGAAAAAATTCGCGAATCCGGCGGCATCGACCTCCAACTTCTCGGCATCGGCAGCGATGGACACATTGGATTCAACGAACCCACGTCCTCGCTTGCCTCCCGGACACGCATCAAGACGCTCACCGAGCGCACCCGCCGCGACAACGCCCGCTTTTTCGGAAGCCCGCAGGAAGTCCCCCTGCATGTCATCACCATGGGCATCGGAACGATTCTGGAGACCCGCCGCGTGGTCCTCCTGGCCACGGGCGCAGGCAAAGCCGACGCCATCGCCGGCGCCGTGGAAGGCCCCGTCACCGCCATGAACCCCGCCTCCGCGCTCCAGTTGCACGAGCGGGCCGTCATCTGCCTCGACGAAGCCGCCGCCTCGAAACTTCAGCGGATCGATTACTACAAGTGGGTCTACAACAACAAACCCCAGTGGCAAATATAGCCTGCCCGGTGATCCCAAATATTGCCTCAAACACGCTCGCCGTTTTTCCTTCTAAAATAGGCAAGGCCATTAACTAAAAGATGAGATACATTATAAGACGGACCTTATACACCATTGCTGTTTTCATGGGCGTGGGTTGCGGGTTTGCGAGTGAAACCCGTCTTTTCACTCTGCCACGCGAGCATTCCTGGAGGCAGGTGGATGGCCCGCCTGCCAGCACGACGATGGGTAAGGCATCATTTTCCGGCACGGCCAGACCCGGCGAATTTTATGTGTTCCAGCTCGGGTTGGTGCCGGCGGCGCCGACCAGTTCGCTGAGCCTTGTGAAAAGGGTCAGTCCCACACATTGTCATATTTTTATCTGGATGGCTGATTGCAGGGCTTCAAATGAAAAAGAATGCAAACTGCCCCCTACTGCCCTGCGGCATTTTCTCTGGCGAAGGATCTGATTTGCTCGAAGGGCAAATGATCGCCCTCGTCATTTCCGTAATAGGCAGTGCGAATCACGCCTGACTCGTCGATGAGAAAATCCGCAGGCATACTCGTCACGCTGCCACCGGGCGAAGTCGGCCAATAACCTTTCGCAAACATCGCATGCAGCAAAGTTGGCATACGCTTGACCATTCCCGCGAACACGCCCGCGAGAGATTTTTCGACTCTGTAGGCTTGGTAATAGACCCTTTTCGGATCGGCAAGGATCGGGAACGGCGCTTCATGCTTTTTCGCGTGCCGACGCAGGTTGTCGAGCGAGGAATTGAAAACCGCAATCACCGGGAATCCGCTGCCGAGTTCGGACTGGCGGGACACAAGTTGATGCACCCGGAGGTTGCAAAACGGGCATGAGGCGAAACGAAAGAACGAAAGGAGATAGCGTCGCCCGTTCAGATCGGCCGAATCAAAAGTTTTGCCGTCAATGCCATCAAGTCGCATGGGAGGGGCTTTTTCGCCGATTCTGAGTCTCATATTTGCGTCATCAGAAGGAAAGCACACCCCGTTTATTTTGTCGTGGTCGAGCGTCAATTGGAAAACGGCTTTCGTGAGTTACGGAATGGTCCGGTTGGTATTGGTAGTTGATTTTGCGTTGTAGCCTGACCAAGGCAATTTCTGATCAATAGATGTTTACTGGGGTGAAGGAGATGGATTTGAGGCTGGCGGTGTCGAGGTTGCCGTCGAGGCATGCCACGCTCACTTTGTATTTTCCGGGCTTGGGAAAATTCAGCCAACCGATGGGGAACGACTGATAGTTGCGGGAGGCGTTTTGCTGGTTTTGGATGGCCTCGCCGCCTTCCACCGCGACGCTCCACACGAGTCGATCGTCGCCGGCGTAGGTGAGGTCCACCTGATAGTCGCCGGGCTTGAGCACATCGACCTCCCAAGTGGCGCTGCCGCCGGGTTTCCATTGGGAGATTTGATGGCAGTGCTTCCACTCGCCGAACTTTTCCATCCACCGCTTGTTTTTCTTGGTGGCGCCGGTGACGGAGGCGAAGTCCGCTGGGATCTCGGTGGGGATTTCCGGGTCGAGGGCGAAGCAGGGGTCCGCCTCGGGCTTGCCTTGCAAGTTCACTTGGATCACGGAAACCAGTTTCTCGGGTGCCGTGGGGGGCAGGGTGAAACTGGTCCAGCCGTTTTCCGCGTGGTGGGTGAGCTTTTCCGACTTTTCGCCGCGGAGCAGCTTAGCGGACTTGATGCCGGTCTTGAGGCCCGGCAGGTAGAGTTTGCCAGAGGCG
>JBDKIG010000209.1:0-4009 GCA_039797215.1 Verrucomicrobiota bacterium
TCCCGGTCGCGTCGTTCGTTTCATGGCAGGAGATCTCAAGGTTCCCCACATGGGTTGGAACACGCTCGGGGAGACTCGCGGTCCGCTCTACAAGGGCTTTCCAGCCGAGGTTTCGATGTATTTCGTTCACTCCTACTACCCGGTGCCTGCCGACGAGGACATTCTCTCCGCCAGGTGCGAATACGGGATCTCCTTCGCCGCCGGCGTCTCGCGAGGGGCGCTCCACGCGGTGCAATTCCACCCCGAAAAAAGCCAGGCCGCCGGGCTCGCGCTGCTCCGCAATTTTCTTTCCACACTATGAACCTTCTTCCTGCCATCGACCTCATGGGCGGCGAGGTGGTCCGCCTCCGCCGCGGCCTCGCCACCGAAAAAACGATCTATTCCTCCGACCCGGTTGCCTTCGCGAAAAAATGGGAGGACTCCGGTGCCGATTGGCTTCACCTCGTCGATCTCGACGCCGCCTTTTCCGGTGAACCCCAAAATCTCGCGGTCGTTGAAAAAATCTGTGCCGCCGTAAATATCCCGTGCGAACTCGGTGGGGGAATGCGCGACGCCGACAAAATCCAGTCCGCCTTCGATGCCGGCATCTCCCGCGTCATCCTCGGCACCAAAGCCTGCCAATCCCCTGAAGCGATTTCCGAGCTATGTGCCCGCTTCGGCGGCGAGCGACTCGCCGTCGGGATTGATGCGAACAACGGCCTTGTCGCGGTGAAAGGCTGGACTGAAACCACCGCCACAAAGGCCTCCGACCTCGCCCTCGCCGCCCAGAAAGCCGGCGTCGGCACGATCATCTACACCGACATCGCTACGGACGGAATGCTCGAGGGACCGAATTTCGCCGAGCTGGAAAACCTCCTCGCCTTGCTGGATTGCAACCTCATCGCGAGCGGCGGCGTCTCTTGTCCCGAAGATCTCGTGCGCCTCGCCGCCATTCCCCGCCTGCACGGTGCCATCATCGGCAAGGCACTCTACGACGGCCGCATCACGGGAAATCTCCGCCAAATCCTCTCCGCCTGACCCTGGGGGAAATCCCCGCCCGTTTTTTCTTTGGCAGAGCAGAAAATTCGATCTTCACTCTCGGCCAATGAAAATCGCTCAAGAATTCCGTGAGTTCATCTCCCGTGGCAATGTCATCGACCTCGCCGTCGGTGTGATCATCGGTGCCGCCTTTGGAAAAATCGTCAACAGCCTCGTCGCCGAAGTCATCATGCCGCCGATCGGCGCCGCGATGAAAGGCGTCGATTTCAGCAGCCTCTTCGTTTCCCTCGACGGCAAGCCCTACGAATCCCTTGCCGCCGCCAAGCTCGCGGGCGCGCCAGTCATCGGCTACGGCATCTTCATGAATACCGTGATCGAATTTCTCATCATCGCCGCCTGTGTCTTCCTGCTCGTGAAGGTCGTGAATAAAATCAAACGCGAACCCGCCCCCGCGCCGGCCGCCCCTCCGGAGCCCACCCGCTCCGAAGTCCTCCTCGCCGAGATCCGCGACGCTCTGAAAAAATAACCCTCCTCCCATCCGCGCCATTAGGATGAAAGACCGCAAATAAATGAGCGCTGGGTGGAAATCAATCGCTCTTGGTGATCTGGTTCATCCAGCCCAGACATGGAATCCGCTACGCTCCAGAGCAGATGGCGTCTTTGATTACATCGACCTCAGCGCGGTGGACCAAGACCAGAAGCTCATCACCGAAGCTCGACAAATTTCGTGTGGTGAAGCCCCCAGCCGGGCACGGCAGATTGTAGAGTCTGGAGATGTCCTCGTCTCTACCGTCCGCCCGAATCTTAACGGTGTTGCTCGAGTAACACAGCACCACGACGGTGCAACTGCTTCGACCGGATTTTGTGTCCTCAGGGCTAAAGAACCAGTTTTGGTTGGCAGTTATCTTTTTCACTGGGTCAAATCTCCCCAGTTTGTTGCGGACATGGTCAAGAAGGCTACGGGGGCAAGTTATCCGGCGGTTTCCGACCGCATCATTTTCGAGTCGCGCATCCCCTTGCCTCCGCTGGCGGAGCAGCGTCGTATTTCGGAGGTTTTGGACAAGGCGGAGGCGTTGAGGGTCAAGCGCCGCGCCGCCCTTGCCCAACTCGACACCCTCACCCAATCCCTCTTCCTAGATCTTTTTGGCGATCCTATTAGAAACCAAAGAAACTGGCCTGCTGCCAAAGTCTCTGAGCTCTGTGCGCTTGCTCGAGGCTCTTCGCCTAGGCCACAAGGTGACCCCAGATTTTTTGGTGGCCCTGTTCCTCGCCTGATGGTTGCGGATATCACGCGCGATGGTTGGTTGGTAACGCCTGCTATTGATTCGTTAACTCTTGAGGGCTCCAAACGGAGTCGCCTGGTTCAAGCAGGAACCGTTGTGATGGCAGTGAGTGGAAATGTGGGTCTTGTATCTCGACTCGCAATTGACGCCTGTGTGCATGACGGCTTTGTCGCTTTCACAGAGCTTGACGAGGGAAGATGCCAGTCAGGTTTTCTCCTCGCTCTTCTACACTTTTCAAAGGCTCTCCACGATAAGCACAAGGCTGGTGCGATTTTTATCAATCTGACTACAGCGGACATTAAATCGATGTCGCTCCCACTCCCTCCTCTCGACCTCCAGCGCGAATTCGCCCGGCGCGTCGCCGCTGTGGAAAAGCTGAAAACTGCGCAGCGGGCGTCGTTGGCCGAGTTGGATGCGTTGTTTGCCAGCCTGCAGCACCGAGCCTTTCGCGGGGAACTTTGAGACCTAAAAAGTTCGGTCCCACACAGCCCCGCATTAATCAACGGAATCGCAAAGGCAGAGCTAGTGGCGGGTCGCGCTGGGGAGCAGAGGGTTTTCAGAATCCGATAAAGATTCGGTTGTCATCCCCACGCGATGTAGTAAGAGTATCGGGCTTCTGCGGCGGGGTAGCCAAGTGGTAAGGCACGGCTCTGCAAAAGCTGTATTCGTCGGTTCGATTCCGACCCTCGCCTCATTTTTTCTTACCGCTCCGGTCGCTGCGATTTTTCCTGCAAGTTGCCCGGAGCATCCATGGCGCAGCGGAATCCCACATGGCTGCTTCCTGTATCGGGTGTGGTTCCACGGCGCGCGGCAGGGCGGTAGCTCTCGCAGTAGGCCGGATGGCAAAGAAACGAGCCGCCTTTGGTGACGCGCCGTTCGGCACCGGGCATCATGGGAGGGGAGGGGTCGCCAGGCACCAGGATCGCATCGGCTGAATCCGCTGGGCCTTTGGGGTCGCAGCAGGCCTTCGAATCACCGGATCGTTCGGCAAAGGTGCCGGCGCGGTAGAAATCGGAGCACCAATTCCAGACATTTCCGCCCATATCGAACAAGCCATATCTGTTCGGTGGAAAAGCCCCCACCGGCGAGGTCCCGGCAAAACCATCCTGCCCGTCGTTGAGGTAAGGGAATTCCCCGGTCCAGCGGTTGACCCTAAACTTTCCATCCGGTTTCTCGGTGTCCCCCCAGGCGAAGCGCTTGCCCTCCAGCCCGCCGCGTGCCGCAAACTCCCATTCCGCCTCGCTCGGGAGGCGCTTCCCGGCCCACTTGGCATAGGCCTGCGCGTCTTCAAAAGCGACCTGCACGACGGGATGATCCCACCGCGTCTCGATCGAACTTCCCGGGCCCTCGGGATGTTTCCACGAAGCGCCAGGCGTCCACACCCACCATTGCGACATGTCACGCAAATCCACCGGGCCCTGCGTGGGACGGAAAACCAACGATCCCGGCTGCAAGACCTCGTCGGGCGGTTTGGGTATGCCGGGCGGGACTTGTTTTTTCATTTCCTCCCAGTCAATCGCTCGTTCGGCGAGGGTTTGGTATCCTGTCGCTTTTACGAACTCCGCGAACTCCGCGTTCGTCACCGGCTTGGCCTCGATAAAAAACGGGGCCACCTGCACGCGATGCGCAGGCTTTTCGTTTGGGAAGGCCCAATCCGCATCCGACCCCATCAGAAACTCCCCGCCAGGCACCAACACCATTTCCGAAGGGGAATGAATTCGCGGTCTGCAACCCAGAACCAGAACCAA
>JBDKIG010000210.1:0-3997 GCA_039797215.1 Verrucomicrobiota bacterium
CGAACCCATGATCCTTGAGTTCGAGACCCATTTCCCCGGTGCGTTGAAATATGTCAAATCCGGCACCGACCGCCTCCGATTCATGGTCTACAGCCACGCCGGAACTTTCGGTGCGGAGGGCTTGGCGAAGCTTCAGCCATTTGGGGAGTCTTTGGCGGAGGCCGACCTGACCCTTGCCACGATGGACTCGGCGGCGCTCTCCGGTCTCGCGGGCCTGAAAGCCTTGCGGAGCCTGAATGTGAGCCAGACGGCAGCCGATGACGCCTTTGTGGCATCCATTTCCGGGTTGCCGTCGTTGGAAATCTTAAACCTCTTTGGCACCAAGGTCACCCCGGCCTGCGCCGACTCGCTTGCGAAGATGAAATCCCTGCGCACCGTTTATGTCGCCGGCACGGGCATCGACGCCGCAGGAGCGGTCGCCATCGAGCAGAAATTGACCGCCGCCATCGGCCACCCGGTCCGCGTCATTGGCGCGCCAGTCACGATCTCCAGCGCTCCACAGCAAACCCAAGCCAAATGAAAATCCTGAAGTCCTCCACACTCTTGATTCTGATCGCGGCCGCCGCGAGTTCGTCGTCCGCCGCCGAACGCGAGATTTTGTTCAACCGCGACATCCGTCCGATTTTGAACACCTCCTGCACCGGCTGCCACGGCGGGGTGAAAAAAAGCGCCGGCGTGTCGTTCATCTACCGCGACGAAGCGCTGGGGGTTTCAGCGAACGGCAAAAAAATCATCATCCCCGGCGATCCTGATAATTCCGAGGTCGTCAAGCGCATCACCTCGACCGACTCGCGCCACATCATGCCGCCCGCGCACGGCGATCACGCCCGCGACCCGCTCAAACCCCAGGAAATCGAGTTGATCAAGGAGTGGATCCGCCAAGGCGCGAAGTATGAGGAGCACTGGGCCTACATCCCCCCGAAAAAAGAACCGGTGGAAACCCAGCGCAAGGATTGGGGCCTCAAGCCCATGGACGCCTATGTGCTCGCGAACCTCGAAAGGAACAAACTCGCCCCCTCCACCGAGGCTCCCAAGGAGCAGTGGCTCCGCCGCGCCTCGCTCGACATTACCGGCCTCCCACCCACCAAGGAGGAACTCCAGGCTTTCCTCGCCGACCCATCGCCTGACGCCTACGAAAAAACCGCCGACCGCCTGCTCGCCTCTCCGCGCTTCGGCGAACGCTGGGCCTCGATGTGGATGGACCTCGCCCGCTACTCCGACAGCTACGGGCTGGAAAAAGACCCGCACCGCGATAGTTGGCCCTACCGCGATTGGCTGATCTCCGCCTTCAACCGCGACATGCCCTACACCGAGTTCGTGCGAGACCAACTCGCCGGCGACCTCGCGGACAAGCCCACCACCGACCAGCTCAAGGCCACGCTTTTCCAGCGCCTCACGAAGACCAACACCGAAGGCGGCACGGATGACGAGCAGTTCCGCGTCGAGGCCGTGATCGACCGCATCAGCACGAATTGGAACAGCCTGCAGGGGATCACGATGGGCTGCGTGCAGTGCCACTCGCACCCTTACGAGCCCATCCCGCACGAGGACTTCTTCGGCTTCATGGACTATTTCAACAGCAGCGAGGATTGCGACCTCGATGACGATTTTCCCAAGCACCTCCTCGCCGAAAACCCCGCCGAGCAGCAAAAAGCCACCGATGCCCAGCTGGAGGTTGTTTCGCTCCAGAATCAACGCAACCGCCGAGGCTCCGAGTGGATCAATAAAAACCAAAATTGGATCCTCCCCGAAGTCAGCGACCTCAAGATCAACTCTGGCACGGTGGATCAAAAGGACGGGGTCATTTTCACCGGAGGCACCCAAGGTGCTCACAGCACCTACAGCATGGCCCTCCGCACACCACACAGCAATGGCCCGATCACCGCGATCAAGTTCACCATCCTGCCCGACTCGGACGACCTCGTGAAAGCCCCGTTCCGCGGTTCGGTGCTGTCAAACATCGCCCTCCACAAACTTTCACCGGATGGCACCCGCACCCCGGTGCCTCTGGCTTTTGTCTATGGCGATGGCCTGGCAGGTCCAAATCTTCCGGAACGTAGCCTGGACAAATCGGCGGCCGGTTTTGGGGGGTATCCCAAGCTCTTCCGGAAAATGGAAGCCGTCATCGTGCTCAAAGATCCCCTCGTTCTTGGCGAGGAGGAGAAAATCGCTGTCGATCTCGTCTCGAACCAACCCACAAGCGGTGCGCAGTCCACCCCGTTGCGGAAATTCCAGATGCACCTCATCTCGAACCCCGGCTGGCAACGCCTCCTCGTCGATCCCGAGCATGTGGCCCTCACCAAACGCATCAACGAGCTGAACCAATACCTCGCCGGCGTGAAGGGCACCCGATTCCCCGTCATGCAAGACCGCCCAGCGGAAAGCACCCGCGAAACCCGCTTCTGGATTGGCGGTAATGCCATGAACAAAGGGAAAGTCATCGGACCAGGCGTTCCAAATATCCTCAACCCCTACAACGCGCCCGCCAGCAACCGCCGCGAAATGGCCGAGTGGATGACCCATCCGCAAAACAGCCTGTTCTCCCGCGTGTTCGTAAACCGTGTTTTCTTCGAACTCTTCGGCAATGGGATTGTCCAAACCCTCGGTGACTTCGGCACCACCGGATTGAAACCGACCAACCAACCTCTGCTCGACTATTTGGCCGTGGCCTTCCGCGATGATTTTGCGTGGAAACCCAAGGCCCTAATTAAAGAAATGGTCCTCTCCGCCACCTACCGCCAAGACCACAAGGCCTCGCCCGAACTGGCTGCGCAGGATCCCAAAAACATCCTACTCGCCCGCGGTCCCCGCACACGGCTTTCGGCCGAGATGGTTCGCGACCAGGCGCTCGCCGTCTCCGGCCTGCTCGCCAACCGCGATGGCGGCCCCTCGGTGATGCCGCCGCAGCCTCCTGGGGTCGGGGCTTTTGCGGGCTTCAAATGGACCGCCGCCGAGGGCCCAGACAGGTTCCGCCGTGCCCTCTATACCTACTGGAAGCGCACCTCGCCCTATCCGAGCATGCTGACCTTCGACGCCCCGATGCGCGACTCATGCACGACACAACGCATCGCCACCAATACGCCGCTCCAGCCGCTCGTCACGCTCAACGACCCGGCCTATCTGGAAATGGCCCGGAGCCTTGCGCAGAAGATGGAGAAGGCCCCCGGCGCCGATCCGCGCGAAAAAATCGCCGAAGGCTACCTCCTCGCCACCCAGCGCAAACCTTCCGACCAAGCGTTGGATGTTTTGAATCAGCTCCGCGAGGACCTCGTTGCCGAATACTCGGCGTCGGGTCCAAAGCCCTTGGCCGACACCCCCGCCCAGGCGGCGATGATCAATGTCGCCAGCGTCCTGCTCAATCTCGACACAGCCATCACCAAATAAAACCAACACCAAAAGCTATGAATGTCATCGAACAACTCCGCCACGACAACGGGCTGCTCAACACCCGCCGGCAGTTTTTGAAATCCTGCATCGCCGGTCTTGGAACCGCGTGGGTTTCCAGCCTCAAGATGGATGTCTTGGCAGGCGAGTTGGCCTCCATCGGCCACGCGGGAAACATGTCGCAGCTCGACAAGCATCTCGCCCACATCGCCCCGCGGGCCAAGCGCGTGATCTTTCTCCACATGGCCGGAGCCCCGAGCCAGCTCGAACTCTTCGATTACAAGCCAGACCTCGCCAAGCTCGATGGCTCGGATTGCCCGCGGGAATTCCTGGAAGGCCAAAACTTCGCCTTTATCCAAGGCGTCCCGAAAATGCTCGGCACGCAATATCCCTTCCACCAAGCCGGCGAACACAAACAGTGGATCAGCGACCGTCTGCCCTACACCGAGAAGGTGATCGATGACCTCTGCATCATCCGGTCGATGTATACCGACCAGTTCAACCACGCCCCGGCTCAGCTCCTCATGCACACCGGGCAGACGATCCTTGGAAATCCCTCCATGGGATCGTGGGTCACCTACGGCCTCGGCTCCGATAACCAAAACCTCCCCGG
>JBDKIG010000211.1:0-3960 GCA_039797215.1 Verrucomicrobiota bacterium
CTTTGCCGCCAGTTCGAGGAGGACCATGTCGGAATCGGCGTGGGAGGTTACAAGGTGGACGAAGTCGATGGCTTCGACCGCTGGCTGTGGCCGGAGCACGCCTCGTTCCCATCAGGCATCCCCGCCGAGGCGATGCGACAGGTTTATGGCCTGCTCATGCAGAAGCTTCTTCACAAGGATCTCTTTCATCGCCGCAACACACGGACATGGTCCCTGGTGCGTTCGAGCAACGCCGGAGCCTCGGGTTTTCCATTCGTCCTCTACAGCGATTCCTACAACCACGCGGAATACATCGCCGGCATCTCGTCTGCCTCCCTCTCCGGAGTGCTCTGGTGCCCCGAGGTCCGGCAAGCCCGGTCGCCCGAGGAATGGTTGGCCCGCATCCAGACCGTTTGTTTCTCACCCCTGGCCATGCTGGATGCCTGGGAGTCCGGAACCAAGCCATGGGAATTCCCGGAAGTCGCCGACGCCGTGCGAAGCACGATCGAGCTTCGTATGCGGCTCCTGCCTTATCTCTACACGGCCTTTGCCGATTACAACCGCAAGGGAATCCCTCCGCTTCGCGCGATGATCCTGGAGGAGGAATACCAAGCGGGAAGCCCGGATGGATCGATTGTGAAAGTGGATGGCCAACTCAACCCCTATGGCGAGCGCCAAGAAAAAACCACGGACGACCAGTTCATGTTCGGCCCTTCGATCCTAGTCGCCCCGTATTTTGTCGATGGAGAGGGAGTCCTTCAGTCCCGCTCCGTTCGTTTGCCGAAGGGCGATTGGTATGATTTCCACAACGGCGCATTTGTTGGAAACGGAACCATGATCGAGTTGAACACGCCCGAGCGCGTCCCGCTTTTCGTCAAGGACGGCGCAGTGATCCCGATGCTCACAAAAGCCATTAGGAATTCGCGTGAGGCATTTGGCCACCCGCTGGAGGTCAGACACTACGGCCGCCAACCCGGCACCTTCGAACTCTACGAGGACGATGGAACCACCTACGATCACGAACAGGGCGCTCACCGCCTGCGCGCGCTGGAGTTTGCAGATGGCAAGGGAACCGAGTCGATCCATGGCCCGGGCCCAGCCCTGTTCGGCCCCATTGAACGCTGGTTGGATACCCTCCCCGAGGGAGTCAAAGGCTGAAGCCTGACGAAGAAATTGCCCAACTTATCGCCCGCATACTTAGCATATTTATGGAAACAGCTTTCCCCAAAAATCAACAATTGTTGCTCCTCCTCGGTGCTCTCTGAGACCTCTGCAGTCAATATTTCAACCGCGCAATCGTGAAGTTCAAAGCTGGAAAAATCATGAAACAATGCGTTCTGTAGAGGACGCCTCAACTCACTCAAAACCATACTTAAAATACCGCAAGCAGATTTGCACCAACAACTTGGGTATCTCGCAAAAAAGCAAAAGATTTTGGGAGAACTCAGTCTGGGCGCCCACTGACTTGCAGTAAGCGGGCAGTGTATTTCGCCAGCATGTCGCATTCGAGATTCACTCGCTCGCCGGCGTGGAGGGCTCCGAGATTCGTGGCCGTGGCGGTGTGAGGAATGATCCACACGGTGAAGGAATCTTCGCCGACTTCGGCGACTGTGAGGCTGACGCCGTTGATCGCCACGGAGCCCTTGTAGGCTAGGTAACCAGCGAACTCGGCGGGCATTTCAAAATCCAACCGAAGATCACCGCCGCGTTGTTCCGTTCGAAGCAGCGCAATCGTCGTGTCCACATGTCCCTGCACGAAGTGCCCGCCCAGCCGGCCGCCGACCGCCAGCGATCGCTCGAGATTCACTCCACAATGCGACTTGAGAGCGCCGAGGTTGGTTTTTTTCAGGGTTTCTTCGAGCAAGTCGAAAACCAGAACACCATCTTGCAGGAGGGTGACCGTGAGACAGCAACCATTCACCGCGATACTGTCCCCAATCCGCACTCCAGGTGAAATCCCAGGCGCGTGGATTGCCAGCTGAGCCTGACCTTCGCTACGGCGCATCCATTCCAACCTCCCCAATTCCTCAACAAGTCCGGTGAACATTTGCTCGCATTATCTCTCTGGGGAAATCTGCAATCAAGATTTGCCGCCCATCGGATTTCTGCTAATTCGACGCCCGCCATGCATCTCTCTATCCCTATGTTCTTGCGACGGATTTTCCCGCTACTCCTGCTTCTCTCCTGCACAGCAGGGGCATTCGCCGCGAATTCCTCGCATGACACTCAGCCCACCTTCCCCACCCCGTTGGAGGCTTATGGCGATGAAGGTGTCGAATCGCTCGGCCAGAAACTCCTTGGCCGCATCAAGACCGATCCGTTCAACATCGTGGCATCGGTGATTTTCGTGCTGGCGATCATCCACACTTTTCTCGCCGCGAAGTTCCGCCAGATCTCGCACCATTTTGAGCACGACTACGAACACCTTCAGCGCCACCGCCCGTCCAATCCCGAGGAAACCAAGGCGTTCCTTCGCAAGCTCGACCACAAAAAATTCTGGTCCGTTGTGTTCCATTTTCTAGGGGAGGTCGAAGCGGTTTTCGGCATCTGGTTGATTCCTCTGACCATCGCGATCATCGCCATGAAGGGACTCGGAACGGCGGAGCATTACATCAATGGAGTGAACTTCACCGAGCCGATCTTCGTGGTTGTGATCATGGCCATCGCCAGTTCGAAACCCATTCTGTTTTTCGCCGAGGGCGCCCTCAAGCGCGTGGCCGACATCGGCAAGGGCACACCCGCTGCATGGTGGCTTTCCATCATGACGGTTGGCCCGCTCTTGGGATCCTTCATTACAGAACCAGCTGCGATGACGATCTGCGCTCTCCTGCTTGTTTCAAAATTCTTCAAACTCCAACCCTCCATGCCGCTCCGATACGCCACGATCGGCCTGCTTTTCGTCCATGTTTCGATCGGCGGAACCCTTACCCACTTTGCCGCTCCACCCGTCGTGATGGTTGCAGCCACCTGGAACTGGGACACGCTTTTCATGATCCAGCACTTTGGTTGGAAATCAGTTCTTTCCATCTTGATCGCAAACTCCGCTGTCTTTTTCTACTTCCGCAAAGAGCTTTCCGAGCTTCGCCCCAGTGCCGACTCCGAGTTGCAACCCGAGGAAAAAATCCCGACCTCCATTATTATCTCCCACCTTCTGTTCATCGGACTGGTTGTTTACACCGCGCACTATGCGGCGCTGGTTGTGCTGGTGTTCATGTTCTTCCTCGCCTTCGTCGCCGCGACCGAGCGCAACCAGGATGTTATCAGCCTCCGGGGCCCCGTGCTGGTTGGCTTCTTCCTAGCAGGTCTTGTGATCCATGGAGGTTGCCAAAAGTGGTGGATCGAGCCGGTTTTAACCTCTTTGAATCCCGTCCAGCTCATGCTCGGTGCCACCGTGCTTACGGCTTTCAATGACAATGCCGCGATCACTTACTTGGCCTCTTTGGTTCCAGGATTCACCGATCAGGCAAAACTCGCTGTTGTCGCCGGCGCCGTGGCGGGCGGTGGTCTCACCGTCATCGCGAACGCTCCCAACCCCGCTGGTCAGTCGATCCTCCAATCCTATTTCGGCACCAACGGCGTGGATGCCTTGAAGCTCTTCCTCGGCGCGATTTTTCCGACCGTGGTTTGCGTCATTCTGTTCCTGTTCTTGCCCTGACGCTTATTTTTCCTGCCACCTCTCGAGGGACTCCTCGTGCAGGTGGCGGCGTTTGAGCGAGCGCGGGATAATCCCGTAGCGAGGGCCGAAAAGATACGCGGCCACAAAGACCAAGCCGAGGACCAGCACAATGGCTGGGCCAGAGGGGATATTCGCCCAGAAGGAAACCAGCAGGCCGGTGATCGAGCCGAGCGTTCCCAGCGCCGCGCCGCCCCAGAGCATGCTGTCGAACGAATCGCTCAATAGATAAATCGTCGCGGCGGGTAAAATCAAAAGACCCAGCGAAAGCAGCACCCCGACTGCCTGCAGGGAGGAAACCATCGCGA
>JBDKIG010000212.1:0-3924 GCA_039797215.1 Verrucomicrobiota bacterium
CTGCAACCGAAAGCACCGAAGAATTGCTGGTCAAAGAGTATCGTGTCTCCCCAAACTTCATCCCCTCCACATCTCCCTCGGAATCCGAAGGGGAGCCCATAGCAGGCCAATCCTCCGCCGACAGCAATAAAAAGCTCAAGGGCGTCAAAAACGCCACAGATTACCTCAAGCAACAAGGCATCCCATTTCCGCCGGGGGCTTTCGCTAATTATGTCTCCTCGGGGAGCAAACTCATTGTCCGCAACACCCAAGGCGCCTTGGATCTTGTGGACACGCTGGTGGAAAGCGATGTCGGAGTCAAACCCACCCAAGTCGAGATCGAATCCAAGTTCGTGGAAATTTCACAAAACAATGTTAATGAACTGGGTTTTGATTGGCTGCTCGGTCCCTTTTCCATCGGAGGAGGAGTCTATGGCGATGGAGGAACATTTCCTGGCGAAGGGCCAGTCAACGCAGAATATTACAATAATTTCCCATTTGGATCCGTAGGAGCGAATCCCGTTACTGCTGGAAACAGGTCTGGGATTGGAACGAGTGTGAATTCTGCCATCACGGCCAATAGCTTGGATGCTTTGGTAGCCGGAATTCCTCAAGGAGCCAATGTGGCCTCACCTGGCATCTTTGGCCTTGCCGGCGTTTTCACAAACCCCCAATTCCAATTAGTCATCCGCGCCCTCAGTCAACAAAAGGGCGTGGACCTGATGTCTGCACCCAAGGTCACCACCAAAAGCGGGAATTCAGCCACCATCAAAATTATTCGGGAGTTTCCTTTCCCTACCGAGTTTGAACCGCCAGAGGTTCCAGAAAACGGGGGCGGCGGCGTAGGCGGTGGCGGAGGAGGTAATAATAATAATGCAGGGGGCGGGGTTCAAGTTACGGGCGGCATTGTTACCCCTGCCACTCCATCTGCTTTTGAAAAGCGGGACCTTGGCGTCCTGCTTGAGGTGGAACCGCAGGTCGGAGCTGATAACTATACGATCGATCTTTCTTTGCGGCCAGAGGTTGTTGAATTCGATGGGTTTATAAATTTCGGGTCCCCCATCGTTGGCCCTCGATTCGACCCTTTCTCTAATCCATTAACTAATCCCTCAGGCATCATACCCTACACCATCACCGCAAATGTGATGAACCAGCCCATTTTCTCTGTCCGAAGAGTCGAAACCAGCGTGAGCATTTGGGATGGCCAAACCGTGGCCATGGGCGGCCTGATCCGCGAGGATGTGCAAAAGGTTGATGACAAGGTTCCGATCCTCGGAGACATCCCTCTGGCTGGTCGCTTGTTCCGCTCGAATGTGGATCAAAAAATCAAAAAGAACCTCATCATCTTTGTGACGGCCCGCCTTTTGGATGCATCCGGGCAGCCCCTCATCCAAGAGGATGAAGCCGAGGAAATCGTCGAGCCCCTTGGCGCACCGGAAAACCTCCCCGCCCCGCGCCTCGAAGCCCGGTCCGCCGGAAAGTAGAATCCCGCGCTTTTCAACTGCTCCGCCCGTCGAGCCACTCTTCGATATCACTCATCACCAACTCGCGATCCCAATCGTGCCAGAGAAGGTGGTAAGCATCCGAATACAGCCGATGAGTTTTGTCGGCCGAGGGAATGCGCTCGAACCAAGTCGAAATTTGCTCTGGTTTCACGAAGCAATCCTTCCCTGCGGAAAGCACCAACGCCGGCCGCTGAAGTCGTTCGGCCAAGCAGTGACTGGAATCAATCAACTCCCCCAGCTCGGATAAAAAGCCGAGACTGAAACCCCGCAAGTGGTGAGGTTTTTCGCGAAGCGATTCTTGATACTCCGTATCACGGGTGAGCGGTGGGGCGATTTTTTTGCCATTCACAAATCGACTCGGTGACAAACGGGCCTTCGGAAAATGACGGGCTAAAAAGGCGAGCGCCGTTTTAAGAAATCGCGGCACCTCCCTTTGCAATCCCACCACAGGAACAGAGAGCACCACGCCGTCGACATCCGCCTCAGGCGGCAGGGTGTCGCGTGCGGCATAAGCCGTAGTCAGCAAGGCCCCCATGCTCTCACCCATCAGAAAAACAGGCCTCCCCTCGTGCGCTCGGCGCAGGGCGGCCACGAATCGCCCGATATCGAGGAGTTGGGTTTCCAGGTCCAGAGTCATTCCCCGCCGCGCCACCACGGGATCGCTCCCCTGCCCCCTCAGATCGAGAGCGTAAAAGGAATACCGGCCTATCCGTGTCGGAAGTGGGTGGAATTGCTCGCCTGATCCACTCAGGCCATGAACGCAGGCCACCACCGCACGCGGGTTCTCGACCCGCCACGCATGAGCCTCTCGGCTTTCACCATCGTGCGTTCGCCACGGAAATCTCATTGTCATTTTCCAGCGACGCGATAGACCCGCGCCCATGAAGATCTTCGCCTCCGTTTTTCTATTTCAAGCCGTTGCCGCATTCGCGTCGGAAATTGACCTCGCCCTAATCCAATTTCCAGAACCAAAAACCGCCGAAGCCCTGAACGAGGCCTTGGCCAAAGTAAATCTCGCCGAAATCACAAACTCCAATCGCACGATGACCCAAGAGCGCACCCTGCAAGGCGGAGCCGTCCTCTTCGCTCAGCGCATCGACAGCTCGGATCTCATCTCATCGACCCGCATTGGAGATTTTCGAGCCGATGTCTCTGGCGTTTATAAAAATGGAAGTCTCGATGTCGAAATCACGATTTCCGAAGGGGTGGATGCCGGACTCCGCTCCTTCAAGAAACGGACATTTCAAGGCACGGCCGAACTTCCCCTCGGGACGACACGCGTCATTTCCCTGCGCTCCATTATCAAAAAGAACACCTCCGCCGAGAAGGGCCGCATCGACATCCGCGAATCCGAATCCACCACGGCCCTCATCGCCAGAATCCGATAAGTCTGCATCGGCACAACCTGTGAACAACTTGTCGATCGTTTGCGGTTCTGCCCAAAAACTCCACTCGGTCGTCCATTTCTCCACACCGGTTCTCGCCGCACGCCATCTTTTTCACAGGTTGTCCTTCGCGTGGAACGCCCGCTGGGTCTGTGAGGAACAGGGTTTCGCGGGATTGTTCACATCGTTAAGAAGAAGATTCTTGGTTCCCTAAAAATTATTTTCTTAATACAGCGTGTGAACAACCACGCCACGCGTTCGGTCAACGAAAGACTTTTTCTCTCGCACAAGGACTCATAGAATTCGCCACCATGCAACCCGGTCCCGTCTCTCAATTCATCGATCGCCACTACCGCCACTTCAACGCCGCCGCCCTCAAAGACGCCGCGGAAGCCTACTCCCGACACCTCGATCAGGGCGGCATCATGCTCATGACCCTTGCCGGCGCCATGAGCACTGCGGAACTCGGTATTTCCCTCGCCGAAATGATCCGCCAGGGAAAAGTCCACGGCATCGTCTGCACCGGCGCCAACCTCGAAGAAGACATTTTCAACCTCGTCGCCCACGATTTTTACGAGCGCATCCCCCACTACCGCGACCTCACCCCCGCCGATGAGCAGGCCCTCCTCGAGCGCCACATGAACCGCGTCACCGACACCTGCATTCCCGAAATGGAAGCCATGCGCCGCATCGAAAATGTCATCCTCAAAGAGTGGATGGACGCCGATGCAAAAGGGGAGCGCCTTTTCCCGCACGAATTCTTCTGGCGCATCCTCGACTCGCCCGAACTCCAGAAAAGCTTCCAGATCGATCCCAAGAACAGCTGGATGATCGCCGCCAAGGAGAAAAACCTCCCGATGTTCGTCCCCGGCTGGGAAGACTCCACACTCGGCAACATGTATGCCGGCCATTGCATCGAAGGAGATGTGAAAAATGTCCACACCGTCCGCTCCGGCATCGAATACATGATCGCCCTCGCCGACTGGTATGCCCCCACCAGCTTCAAATCACCGATCGGCTTCTTCCAAATCGGCGGCGGCATCGCCGGAGACTTC
>JBDKIG010000213.1:0-3919 GCA_039797215.1 Verrucomicrobiota bacterium
CCAATGGACCGCCCCGGCGCAAACCCCATGATCCCTTTCGCAAAATTGAAAAACCATGCACATCATTCGATACCTCGATTCCCAGGGCGACATCTGCCTCGGCTCCCGAAAGCCCGATGGCACCGCCGTTCGTTGCACAGGCGAACTTTTTTCCGGCCTCCGCGAAACTTCCGAGCCTGCCGATGTTGTGAAACTCCTCGCCCCCCTCGCCCCCGCCCAAATCCTCTGCATCGGCCTCAACTACCGCCAGCACGCGGCCGAGACGAAAATGGCGATCCCCGAGCGCCCAATTCTTTTTTTCAAAGGCGTCCATACCGTCCAAAACCCCGGCGATCCGATTGAGATCCCCGTCGCTGCCGCGAGCCAAAAGGTCGATTACGAGTGCGAACTCGCCGTCGTCATCGGCCGGCCCTGCCGCAATGTGAAAGCCTCTGAGGCCCTCGACTATGTGCTCGGCTACACCTGCGCCAACGATGTCAGCGCCCGCGATTGGCAAATCCAATGGGGCGGCGGCCAGTGGTGTCGCGGCAAAACTTTCGACACCTTTTCACCGCTCGGTCCCGTTCTCGTCACCGCCGACGAAATCCCCGATCCCCAAACCCTCGGGATCCGCACCATCCTCAAAGGCGAAACCCGCCAGAGCTGCCACACAGGCGATATGATCTTCCCCGTCGCCCAGCTCATCGAATTCCTCAGCGCCAGCAACACCCTCCCGCCCGGCACCGTCATCCTCACCGGCACGCCCCACGGCGTCGGCATGGCCGCCAAGCCCCCCGTCTGGCTCCAGCCCGGCGACTCGGTCACCATTGAGATCGATCGCATCGGCGCCCTCACCAACCCCGTAGCCCTCGAAAAACTCTGACCAAAACCCGGCCTCCTCATCGTTCTGGAAAACAAAAAATACTATTTCAGTTTTCGAAATAGACACATTCAGCTCCAGAGGTGACTCTCGGCGCCCGTTTATGACCTTTTCATCAATGAACAAAACCAGCTTTACTCCTGCTCTGCTCGAAACCCTCGACACCCAACCCCAAACCCCTCCATCCCCACCCGCCCGATAACGAATCATTCGCCCCTGTAAAAACCCGGCCTGGAGCGCAAAACTCCTCGCCTCTTTTATATTCCCATCACCGATTCCATTTGATTAATTCCCGTTCCCTTTCTAGGACCTGCTTCCGTCGGCAGTTCATTCGGTAAACTCCTAACCCAATCAAACCATGACCAAACTCACCCACTCCATCCTCAGAAAATGGGCTACCCGATCCCTTGCACTGGCACTACTCCCGTGTTTTGCAATGAACTCGATAGCAGACGACAAGGAAGACCAACCTCAACAAGTCGCCCAATTTTCTCCAGACTATAAAAAAATCATTGTGAATGCGCCTGGAGTGAAAGAATTCACTTTCGGCACAGCGGTTCGGTTGCTCGTCGATGGGCAGCATGTCAGCATCTCCAGCGATCTGGATGCGGTGCAAACCGTTACCGAGTGGAGAGATCTCGATACCCCGATGGGCACCGCGATGTCGAAATCGGTGACCTACCAAAAGCCCAGCGGAGAATTTGCTTATACACTCACGCTGAAATTGTTGAAAAATGGAAAAACAATGGCCCTCGAGGGTGTTTTTCATAACAGGAGCTCCAAAAATGCGAATCTGAACTACATCGAGTTGGTCAGCACCTATTCCGGCGGAAGCTTCGTCGTGGACGCTCCCGATCAATGGCTCGTTACGCCCTTAATGGAGGATAAACCAGCCGAGCATTTGAATTCCATCCAAGGGGGCTTCCGAGAGGCTGTTTTAGTTTATCAAAAAGGCGAGGGTTTTTTGATTGGACCTACCGGACCTCCTGAGGCTTACACCGAAATCGACTTCCGTGAGGGAGGTTTCAAAGCCTACTCGAAAATGGAAGGCGTCCTCGTCCGAGCCGGTGAGAGCCGCCGTGGCGAGCCAATGATGGTTTGCTTCGATGATCCAGCCTCAGCCGCGAAGATCTGGACTCGTTGGGTCGCGGCAACCCACGGTGCCCGCCTGCATCGGGGGCCAGTTTACGGCTGGTGCAGTTGGTATGACCGCACCACTCAAATCGATGAGAAGCACACCCGCGAGGTTTTGGATATTCTTTCTTCTAATCCCAATGTCTTCGGCAAAGGTGTTTTGCAAATCGATGACGGATACCAAATCATGGATGGCGACTGGCGCGGCAACGCGAAATTCCCCTCCGGCATGGATGGCATCGCCAAAGATATCCGCGCCAAAGGCTGGATCCCCGGTGTTTGGTTTGCTCCTCTCATGATCAATCCCGAGCACCAGTGGATGAAAGACCACCCCGACGCGATCCAAAAGAACGCCGATGGCATCGCGAGCTTCATGAACGCGAACCCCTTCCACCCCGATGGCGCCAACTGGATCATTCCCGACCATCCGGAGTCGAAGAAATTCCTCTTCAACATCATCAAAGACGCCCGCGACCGCGGCTATGGCTACATCAAGATCGACTTCAATGGCATCGGCTCCCGTTTTACCGATCCCACGAAGACCAGCCTCCAAATCTTCCGCGATCTTTATACCCTGTATCGCCAAGCCGCTGGTGAGGAAATGTATATACTCTCCTGCCTGGGTCAGCCCACCCGTGGCGTCATCGGGTTTATCGACGCCGCCCGCGTCGGTCCCGACTCGCATCCGGCCCACTTCGACAAATGCCTGAAATCCGTCCTCCGCTTCCAGATTTACGACAATGTCTGGTGGCAGAACGACCCAGATGTCTCGTATATTGCGACCGAGCTTCCCAGCCGCACCCTTGGCCCCGTCCGTCCAAACGAAGGAATGTGGCGCACATGGCATAACATCACTTGCCTCGTCGGCGGAACCGCCATGATCAGCGAGCCACTCCAAACCGAGGACAGCAAAGCCGCTTGGCGCGGTTTCGAGATCATGCGTCCCGCCAGCGCCGAGCCAGCCCGGCTTTACACCTTGGGAACCTCCGCCAGCAATGGCATCTTCGGCTTTTCCGCCCAAAGGCCGTATGGGGATTTCTCGGTCTTCAATCTCTACAATTCCAGCGAGGGCCAAAAACCCATCTCCCTCAACTTCGCTTCCGTCGGCGTGCCGTCGAATGTCGAATGCGCCGTGTTTGATTTCTGGGAAAACAAAGTCGTCGCCCGCGCCAAGGGTGATTACACCACGGCACCGCTCGACTACCTCGCCTCCGCGCTCCTGCGTTTCACGCCGTTGAATTCCGAGGCCCCGCTCCTTGTCGGCTCGAACCTCCACCTCTCCATCGGAGCCACCGAGATTCAAGACATCCGAACCTCCCCCGAGCGGGTCGAGATTCTACTCACCGACGCTGGCGCACAGGATGGCAGCCTGACCTTCCACAGCACCAAGCCTCTCGCCGCCGAGGGCTCCGAAAATTGCAAAATCACCACCGTGGAGTCCCTCGGTGACAACCTCTGGCGCGTCGATCTCCAAGGCCGCCAGTGGGGCAAACCGCAATCCGTCCGTCTCTCCATCGGCACTCCAAAAACCAAAGCCGCCAAATAATAAAAGTTCCCCCCGGAACACCTCCCCCGAGCGATCAGGGCGCTGATTTCCGAAAAAAAGATTTGAACTGCCTGCATAATGATGATTGAGTGCAGGCATGGAAAAGAAACCAACCATTCAATACACCGTTCGCGATGTGCCGGAGGAAGTGGACGGACTTTTACGGGAATCCGCGACTCTGGAGGGCGTGAGCTTGAACCAAGCGACCCTTCGCGCCTTGGAACGCGGTCTCGGGAGCGATCGCCAACCGGTCCGCTACCGGACTTTGCGCCAGATGATCGCTCAGACGCCGAAGGCCTCCACGAAGGCTTGGCACGCCGCACTCGAGGAACAAGACCAGACGAATCCCGAGGACTGGAAGTGAGAATCCTGATCGATTC
>JBDKIG010000214.1:0-3905 GCA_039797215.1 Verrucomicrobiota bacterium
TGCAGGCCATCAATATTCACAATCCCGAGACTTGCCTCGGGAGCATCGGCATGAAAATGGTGCGCCAGCTTGAGCCTCTTGAAATCCGAGCGAAAGGGATGATCTTGCCGTTCCATGTGTATCTTTTCTCCGATAGGGGACGACCGATTCTCGTGTTTCATTCGATTATTGCAGACCGCCAACCGGATTCTTATAATACACCCATGTTGGAATCAGAATCGGGCATCAGCTCGAGCCAGGGACGATGGGCTGCTGTTGCCGTGGGAGTCAGAAATCGAGGTCAGCGTTTATTGGAAGCTGCTGTTTGGGGAACGGATAATGTCGCGGAAGCGAGCCAGGCCCTTCAGCGCTACTTGGAGCAATCCTTGGATACCGGCACTCCGATAGTTCAGCCATGAGTGGAATGCCTGAGAAAAAAAATCAACTTCCTAGCCCCGAAGCCCCTGAGCCGGACAGTGAGGAAAACTCAGCGCCCGCCTCTCTGCCGGCTCACCATCACTTGCCGGATTACGATGATGATCGCGGCCACAAGCAACCCACCCACATCCTCCGGGATATCGTCTTCGACATTCGCTTTCAGATTGTCGCGGGCATCCTGATTTTTTGCATTATCGCCTTAATCTCCGCCCCGCCGATTTACCGCAAGTTCAAGTCCTGGCGCGCAAGCCAGTTTATGGACCGCTGCGAACAATACGGAGCCGCCGGAAATATCCAAAAAGCGTTCGCTTTCATGCGTCAGGCCGTCGTCCTCGCGCCCGGGGATGAAGACATCTTTCGCCGCGTCCGACTCTTTAATGCCAATATCGGAGATCAAGCGGCGCTGGGGATTCTGCAGGCGCTTATGCTCGAAGGCCAAGCACGGCCTGACGAATTGATTGTCCTTGCCGAGCAGTCCCTCCTCTTTCGCAAGACCGCCATCACCAAAGAGGCCCTGAAAAAACTCGAAACTTATCCCTCCGCGCGCCGCACCATTGTCGAGATGCGACTCACCGCCTCCGAGGGAAATCCCCAAGCCGCCGTGGACCTCGCCCGCGCTTCATTGGAGGATTTTCCTCCCGCCGAAGGCGAGAAAATTATGCTCGCCACGGCCGATCTCGTCCTGAAAACAAACCCGGAGGTCACCCGCCAAATCCTTGTCCCGCTTTCCAAGCAAAACTCTGAAAACGGCCTCGCTGCCCTTCGCATGCTGGCTAAACAGTCGGTTGAGGCAGACATCAAAAACTCCCCCGAATCCCTCGCTCTCGCAAAAAGCCTCGAAGCCCATCCCCTCCGAGCCAATACCGATTATTTCCTCGCCGCGCAGTTGCGGATTCTCCACGACTCCTCATCCCGGCCGACCGTCCTTTCCGAGCTCACCAACCGCCTTTCCACCCAGAGCGAGGAAGAGCAAATCAGCTACGCGCGATGGTTGGCCTCCCGCCAATTCCAAGAAGAATCCCTCGCCTTTATCGGCCGCGACCGCGCCCTCGCCAATACCGAGTGGCTCCTCATCTATCTCGACTCCCTCGCCGGACTCGGGCGCTGGAATGATGTTTTCACCATGCTCGATGCCAATTCTGTCTCGGGCCTCTCCGAAAGCATCCGAATGCTATTCCTCGCCCGCGCCGCACAAAAATCCGGCGACTCCGTGAACGCCTCCAAGAACTGGCGCGAGATGCACCTTGCACTCCAATATGAAAAACCCGAGGTCGTTTCGTTCGTGGCCTCCTACACGATGCGGATTGGGGAAAACGAACAAGCCGCCAAGGTCTTCACCGTCCTCGCCAGTCGTCGCGAGACGGCCCTAGAAGGCTACCTCGGCATCATCCGCTGCACCCCGAAAAACTCCCCCGCCATCGACCTGATTCCTGTTTACAACGAATTCCTCGAAGTTTTCCCGAACCTCGAGGAGGCCCGCAGCGACCGCGCCTACCTGCAACTCCTCACAAACCAAGGCGGTCTCGATGCTGTCGTGCTGGCTAGGGAAAATCTCAAGAAATCTCCGAATTCCCTCGCCGCGATGAGCATCGCCGCGCTCGCTCTCTTGAAGAATGGAGAAGCCGCCGAGGCCGATGAAATTTACAAGCTTAAGCTCATCGCCTGGTCCACCGCTCCCGACCCTTGGAAAAATATCCGCGCCGCCGTGCTCTACGCCAACGGCAAAAAATCCGAGGCCGACGAGATCGCATCCACGATCAAAAAAGATCAACTCCGCCCCGAAGAACGCGCCCTCCTGCCAGCAGATTAGCTCCCCATGCCTCCCGGAGCCGCCAAGTCCGCCACTTGCCGACAGGACGAAGTCCTCCGCGAAATCAAATCCTCCGGCCCGCTCCCCGTGCAGCCACTCGCCGACAAGCTAGGCCTCAGCTACATGGGCGCGAAATCCCACTGCCTCGCTCTCGAAAAACGAGGGCTCCTCGCCAGTCGAAACACCCACCGAGGCCCCGGCCGTCCGCTGCTCGTTTATGCGCTCACACGCCGCGGCCAGGCTTGGTTCGAGGAAAATGACAACGCCCCGGCGATATCCATCCTTCGCCATGCCCAAAACCTCTTTGGGTCCGCCAGTGCCGGGAAGCTCCTCTTCCTCTACTTTCAAGAACGCCTCGAAAAATACCGCGCCTCGATCCCATCCAATCTGCCGATCTCCACAAAAATGGAACGCCTCACAGCTCTGCGGGATTCCGAGGGCTACATGGCATCCCTCGAGCCCGGCTTCCGCATCGTCGAACGCCACAATCCCTCAGCCGCGCTCCACAAAGCCTTCCCCGAAGCCGACGCCCTCGAAGAGGCTATGTTCCGCCAAATCCTCGGAGTTCCCGTCCGGCGAAAACCCCAAATCCTCGGCGAGCAATACGAAATCCGGCACGAACTCCACACGCCGCTCTCCGAGCGCCCGGGCTGATTCACGCTACTCGAGCGAGTATTTCCGTCCCGGCACCGGAATCACCACCTCGGCCCCCTCGAGCCCCTTGAAAAATTCCAGCTGGAACCACTGCATCGCTGGTTCATCGCCATGCACTAGGACGATCTTTGCCGGCTTCAGTGCCAGCACATAGTTCCGCAAAGTCTCCCGACTCGAGTGCGCGCTGAAGCTGAATTCCTGCACGCGGCAACGCACTGGCACGGCGGGGAAATCCTTATCGAGTTTCACCTCGTCTCCCGGCGCCGCCTTGCGGACTTTTGCCGCCGGGGAGTCGGGGTCGGAATAGCCAACAAACAACAAAGTCTGCGATGCATCACTCAGGATCCGCCTTGCGAAAATATTCGAGAGCGTGTGTTCCGTCATCATCCCACTCGAGAGAGCATAGATCGCCTTCTTGCGAGGCATCGCATCCACAATTTCACGGCCCGAGAGCACATACGGCGCCATTTCTTGGAGCAGCTGCAACTCGGGATGATTCCTGGTGGAATTTCCGGCCAGCGCGTCATAGACCGTCGTCACCTTCACGCTCAATCCCCCGATGTAGATCGGCAGCGCCGGAATCTCACCGTGGAGTCGCATTTTCCAGAGGATCGCGAGGATTTCCTGGGTCTTGCCGAGCGCAAAAACCGGAATCGTCACCGTCCCGCCATCATCGATCGCCCGCCGCACCGCCCGCGAAAACCTCTCCTCCTCACTCGCCCGCGAAAAACCCACCGGAGTCTGTGCGTCACCACGCGTCGTCTCCATGATCAGGAAATCCACGCCGCCCTTCGGAAAATCCGCTCCGCTCATGATCGTCTGGTTTTCGAAATTCACATCGCCCGTGTAGAAGAGCGACTTGCCCTGATAACGAATCATCACGCCCACCGAGCCCAGAATATGGCCGGCGTGGTAGAACTCGAAAGTCACCTCACTGTCATCCACCGAGGGGTCGCCCGTAAGGTTGTAGCGCTGGCGTAGACCACAACGCACCCAGGCCTGCTCGCAAAAATCGATGCCCCGA
>JBDKIG010000215.1:0-3900 GCA_039797215.1 Verrucomicrobiota bacterium
ATCCTCGAGAAACCTCAGGTAGCGGTGGAGATCGCGTCCGCGCCGTGCGAGGTCGAGGACCGGGTAGCCCACGAGTTGACCTGGGCCGTGAAAGGTGGCCTGGCCGCCACGGTTGGTTTCGAAAACGGGGTGGGGGAGGTTTTGGCGGAGGCTGGAGCGGTCGCGCGTGCGGCCGATGGTGTAGACGGGTTCGTGCTCGAGGAGGACGAGGGTTTCTTCGGCGCGCCCGGCTTGAAGATCGGCGACGAGGTTTTCCTGGAGCGCGAGGGCGGCTTCGAACAACATTCGGCCGGGAGTAAGAATTTTCATCGGAGCGCGGAGAGTTTCGCGGTTTGAAAATGGGTGAGGCCGACAGCAATGGCGTCGGCGGCGTCGGGCGGGGGCGTGACCGTCAGGCCGAGGATCGAGCGGATCATGAAAGAAACCTGGGTTTTCTGGGCTCCGCCGCGTCCGACGACCGCCTGCTTCACGCGCCGAGGCGCGTATTCGTGGATGGTGAGCCCATGGTGGGCTGCGGCCAGTAGCACCGCTCCACGAGCCGATCCGAGCGTGATGGCGGTAGCAAAGCTCTGCACATAAATCACGCTCTCCACCGCCATAGCGGTCGGCCGGAATTGCTTGATGGCATCACCCAGGCGGGTGTGGATTTCGAGGAGGCAACCGGCATGCGAGAGTTTCGGTGCGTTTTTGACCACATCAAAATGGAGGCAGCGCACCTTGCCGGCGTCTCGGGACAGGATCGCGAATCCGGTGCCGCGAAGCGACGGATCCACGGCCAGCAAAATCTCCTCGGAAGCCATGGGGCAAAGGATAGGGGAAACGCCCCATCGGGTGGAAGGATTGCCTTCCGAACGTCTGGATTCTATAAAAGCCGACCCTTTCTCCCGTATGAAATCCAAGACCACCTCCCCGGCCGTCTCTGTCGCCGGAAAAACCCTCCTCGTCGCCAACCGCAGCGAAATCGCCATTCGCGTTTTCCGCGCAGCCACCGAACTCGGCATGCGAACGGTCGCGATCTACGCGCAGGAGGACCGCTACACGATGCATCGCTTCAAGGCCGACGAGGCTTATGTCGTCGGTGAGGGCAAGGGGCCGGTCGGTGCGTATCTCGACATCGAAGGAATCATCGCCCTCGCGCGCGAACGCGGTGTGGACATGATCCATCCCGGCTACGGGTTCCTTTCCGAGAACGCCGGGTTTGCCCGGGCTTGCGAGCAGGCGGGGATTACTTTCGTGGGGCCGGATGCGAATCTCCTCGATTCCATGGGCGACAAGACCGCCGCGCGCACACTCGCGCAAAAGCTGAATGTCCCCGTGCTGCCCGGCACCGAGGATCCCGTGACCGAGCGGGGCGAAGCGTTGCGGATCGCGAAAAAAATCGGATTCCCGCTGATCATCAAAGCGGCCTTTGGCGGAGGTGGGCGCGGCATGCGTGTGGTCACAAAACCTGAGGATTTGGCACCATTGCTCGACGAGGCGCAGGGCGAGGCGGGCCGTGCGTTCGGCAATCCCGCCGTGTTCCTCGAAAAATACATTCCGCGCGCGAAGCACATCGAGGTGCAAATCCTCGGCGACCGCCACGGCAATGTCCTCCACCTCCACGAGCGCGACTGCTCCGTTCAGCGCCGCCACCAGAAGGTCGTGGAGATCGCGCCTTCGGTGGACCTCGACCCCGGCGTTCGCCGCGACCTCTGCGAGGCCTCCGTGCGTCTCGCCTCCGGCATCGGCTACAACAACGCCGGCACGATCGAATTCCTCTACGATGTGGATAAAAAAGAGTGGTTCTTCATCGAGATGAACCCTCGCATCCAGGTCGAGCACACGGTCACCGAGCAGGTCACAGGCATCGACCTCGTGCGCTCCCAAATCCTCGTCGCCGCCGGCGCGTCCCTCCACGGTCCCGAACTCGCGCTGCCGCAGCAGGCCGCGGTCCCCTGCAATGGCTTCGCCGTCCAGGCCCGCATCACCACCGAGGATCCGGCGAACAAATTCATGCCGAACTACGGCAAGATCGTCACCTACCGGAGCGCGGCGGGTTTTGGCGTCCGCCTCGACAGTGGCATGGGCACGACCGGCAGTGTGATCACGCCGTTCTATGACTCGCTTTTGACGAAGGTCACGACGAGCGGGCAGACCTTTCCGATGGCGCTCCAGCGGATGCTCCGCGCGCTCCGCGAATTCCGCATTCGTGGCGTGAAGACGAACATTCCGTTCCTCGAAAATGTGATCCTCAATCCCGAGTTCGCTTCAGGAAAAGCAACGACCACGCTCATCGACACCACGCCCTCGCTGTTCGAATTCAAACCCCGCCGCGACCGCGCCTCGCGGCTGCTTTCTTTCCTCGCCGATGTGATTGTGAATGGCAACCCGCAAGCCAAAGGCCACCGGATTTCCGCGCCGCTCGAGCCTGCGCGTCGGCCTAGCTACGACGGCAAGCAGGCTCCGCCGCCGGGAACACGCCAGCTTTTGCTTGAGCTGGGACCCGACAAATTCGCCGAGTGGACGCGCAATCAAAAGCGCCTGCTTTTCACCGACACGACCTTCCGCGACGCGCACCAATCCCTCCTCGCCACGCGCGTGCGCACCTACGACATGCTCGCCGTGGCCGATGCCGTGGCGCGTCGCTCGTCCGGGCTTTTCAGCGTGGAAATGTGGGGCGGGGCGACCTTCGACGCCTCGATGCGTTTTCTCTACGAGGACCCGTGGGACCGCCTGCGGCAGTTGCGCGAGCGGATTCCGAACATCTGCTTCCAGATGCTCCTGCGCGGCTCGAACGCCGTCGGCTACTCGAACTACCCGCCGAATGTCGTAGCCGGTTTCATCAAACACTCCGCCGAGTGCGGCATGGATATCTTTCGGATTTTCGATTCGCTGAATGACCTGCCGAACATGCGTTCCGCGATGGAGGCGGTGCGCAAACACACTCACGGCATTTGCGAGGGAACGGTCTGCTACACCGGCGACATCCTCGATCCCAAGCGCACGAAGTATTCGCTGAAATACTACATCGGCCTCGCGAAGGAGCTGGAGAAAATGGGAGCCCACATCCTCGCGGTGAAGGACATGGCCGGCCTGTGCCGTCCCTTCGCCGCTCGCGCCCTCATCAAGGCCCTCCGCGAGGAGGTTTCGCTGCCTGTTCATTTCCACACCCACGACACGAGCGGGGTGAACTCCGCCTCGCTCCTCATGGCCGCCGAGACCGGGGTGGATGTGGTGGACGCTGCAATCTCCTCGATGTCCGGCTCGACCTCGCAACCGAACCTCAACAGCCTCGTCGCCGCGCTCCAAAACACGCCGCGCGACTCCGGGCTCGACCTCGGGGCGCTCGAGGAATTCGCCGACTACTGGGAGCAGGTGCGGAATTTCTACGCGCCGTTCGACACCTCGCCACGCACCGGCAGCGCGGAGGTCTATGTGCACGAGATGCCCGGAGGGCAGTTCACGAACCTCAAGGAACAAGCGGCCAGCATGGGCCTCTCGCACCGCTGGCCCGAGATCGCGCGTTGCTACGCAGAGGTGAACCAACTCTTCGGCGACATCGTGAAAGTCACGCCCTCCAGCAAGGTGGTCGGCGACATGGCGCTCTTCCTTTTCACACGCGGCATCAAGCCCGCCGATGTGCTGAATCTCGAGCCTGGCACGGCGTTCCCCGAGTCGGTGAAGGACATGCTCGCGGGAGGACTTGGCGAGCCGATGGGCGGCTGGCCGAAAAAACTCGTCGAAGTCGTGCTCGGAAAATCCAAGCCCGCCAAGGCGCGCGCGCCGAAGGTCGATCTCGACGAGGTCCGCACGGAACTCGCCGCGAAGCTCAAGCGCGAGCCGACCGAAGACGATCTTTACAGCCACCTCATGTATCCCGGCGTCTTTGCCGATTTCTGGAAGATCACGCGCGAATACGGG
>JBDKIG010000216.1:0-3887 GCA_039797215.1 Verrucomicrobiota bacterium
GCGACGATGGGCGCACCGATGCCGGGCTTGATCGAGCGCTCGCGGACATACTTGCCGTGGACATCAAATTGGTCGGCGGGCACGAATTTGTAGAGGGCGGGATTCCAGCCAGGGCGGGGATCTTTTTTAGCGGTGAGAATGAGCTCGCCGTCCGCGGAGGCGATACGGAGAGGAGCTTCCCATGGGGCGAGCTGGGCTTGCTGGAGAGTTTCAACAATACGGGCGACGGCGAAATTGTAGGTGTCGCGGGCGGTGGAGTTGGAGGGATTGGTTGCCAACTCGCGCGAGGCGGCGCGGGCTTCCAGCAGCAGGCTAGAGAGGCTCTTGGTCGGCTGGCTCTTGCGCTTGTGGATTGCCGCCTTGAGGCGCTTGGCGAGTCCACCCCCGTCGGACGCCAAGGATGCGGGAAAAGTTGGCCGCCGCTCGGAGACGCTGGCATATTGGGTGCATCCCGAGGTTAGCAGGGAGCAAATGACCCATGCAGAAATCGAAAACAGGGGGATTTTTTGAGCGAATTTCATAAGCTGGGCGCGGAACCTCGCAAGAAACGCGGCAAGCCGCAATGAACTAAAAAGCGGCGTGAAAATGGCGCGCGCGCGATTCTTTTGCTACGATCTTCACGATGCCAAAGCTTTCCACCGTTTCCAGCCCAGCCGAGTTGCTGGCGTATTGTTTTGAAACTTGGCCAGACCTCAAGAAGAAGCAGATTCGCACTTGGCTAAAATTTCAGGCGATCACGGTGAATGGGCGTCCCATCTCGCAATTCAACCATCCTTTGCAGCCTGGGGATGTGGTCGCGGTGCGCAACGATCGCTATGCCTCGCCACGCTCCGTGGTGGGTTCAGGCATCCGCGTTTTTTTTGAGGATGCAGATATTATTGTGATCGATAAGCCACCGAACCTGCTCAGCATCGCCAGCGAGGCCGAGCAGGTGAAAACCGCCTACCATCAACTCACCGACCATGTCCGCGGCGGAAATCCCATGGCCCGCTCACGGGTATGGATCGTGCACCGTTTGGACAAAGAAACCTCGGGCCTCATGATTTTCGCAAAAACTCCCGAGTCCAAAGAAATCCTGCAATCACACTGGGACGAGGCAGAGAAACGCTACGAGGCCATCGTGGAAGGACGCCTTCGCGAGCGCTCGGGCATTTTCGAGTCCTACCTCGACGAGACAAATCCCTACAAAGTCTTCAGCGTGACGCGCAGTGAAAATACCCGCCATGCTGTGACCCATTTCCGCGTGTTAGCCTCCACGCCGAATCGTTCACTTGTCGAGTTGACCTTGGAAACCGGCCGTCGCCATCAGATTCGCGTCCAACTCGCCGAAGCCGGTTGCCCGATCATTGGAGACAAAAAATACGGCGCAAAAAGCAACCCCGCCAAACGCCTCGGCCTCCACTCCAGTTCACTCCGATTCCCCCACCCCGTAACCGGCAAGGAAATGATATTCACGTGCCCCCTCCCCAAAGATCTCACCCGCTTGGTGTAAGCTAAGCCATCCGCCCGCTCGGGGGTCAGGAAACGGGTCCCACATATTCACATATCACCAGCGCCGCTTTGCACTCCACACGGCGAACCCCCTGCCTATGCTTGCAGCATGAACGACAGCATCCAAACCCTCACGCGCGAGATCATCGACTTCCGCGATGCCCGAGATTGGGAGCAATTCCACGGCCCCAAGGAAATGGCCGTCGCCATTGTCGCTGAAGCGGGGGAGCTCCTTCAGCATTTCGTCTGGCAAAACGAGGCCCAGTCCAGGCAGCGGGTCACCGAGCGTCGCGAGGAGCTCGCCTCCGAGATGGCCGATGTGGCGATCCTGCTTTTTGAGATGGCTGCGAATTGTGACATCGACCTTCCTGCCGCAATGCGCGCGAAGCTTGCCCGCAATGAGGAACGGTATCCGGTGACGAAAGCCCGCGGATCGAATCGCAAATACAACGAGCTTTGAACGAACCAACGCCTCACCGCCGGCGCCCACGCTACTCGGGAAAATACCCACGCCGCTTCTCCGAGAAATACAAGGAGCTCGATCCCGAAAAACATCCCGAGACGATTGCCAAGGTTCTCGCATCGGGGAAAACCCCAGCCGGCTCGCATGTCCCGATCATGGTTGGAGAAATCCTCGCCGCCCTCGATCCCAAGCCAGGCGAACTGGCCGTCGATTGCACCCTTGGCCACGGCGGTCACGCCCAAGAAATTCTCCAGCGCATCCAACCAGGAGGCCGTCTCCTAGGGCTTGATGCGGACCCCATCGAGTTGCCGCGCACCGAGTCACGGCTTCGCGCCGAGGGCTTCGGCGAGGATTTACTGGTGGTCAGAAAAACCAACTTCGCCGGCATCCAGGCTGCTCTAGCATCACTCGGAGCCGATGGCGCGGATATGATTCTTGCCGACCTCGGGGTGTCCTCCATGCAACTCGACAACCCCGCGCGCGGCTTCACCAGCAAACACGCAGGACCTCTCGATATGCGAATGAACCCTGCCAAGGGGATTTCTGCCTCGACATGGCTAGAGCGCATCACACCCGAAAACCTCGCCGAAATTCTCCGCGACAATTCCGACGAACCCCATGCCGAAATCCTCGCCTCAGCGCTGGCTGGCCGGGCCTTTTCCTCCACGGTGGATTTAGCCGACGCGATTCGAAAAGCCATTCCCCAGCGGCCGGAAATGGAAGTCAAAAAATCCGTTGCGCGCGTGTTTCAAGCTATCCGCATCGAGGTGAACGAGGAATTTGCTGCGCTCGATGCGCTCCTGCGATCCCTGCCATTCAGCCTTCGTCTTGGCGGGCGAGTGGCCATTCTCACCTTTCATTCCGGCGAAGATCGGCGAGTCAAGAAGGCCTTCCAAGCCGGGCAACGCGAAGGCCATTATTCCGAAATCACCCGCGATGTGATTCGGGCCAGCCCGACCGAATGCCACGCCAATCCCCGCTCGACCTCGGCGAAGCTCCGCTGGGCTCGCCGTTGAAAATCGCGTTGCTGCGGAGGGTTTTTTCGATTTCCGTGTCGCGCATGAGATTTCCCCGCCTGCTGTCCATCCTGATTTTTTCAGTTCTCGCCGCCGCATGTTCCACAACTCCCACCCCGCCAACTCCAGCCGCGCTTCCATCCATCGCCGAATCTCCTGCAGGGGCACCCGAGGTATGGCCTGCCAACGCCCCGGAAATCCTCGCGCAGTCCGCCATTCTTATCGATGCGCGGAGCGGCAAGGTTCTTTTTCAAAAGAACGCCGATGTCCGCCGCCCCGTCGCCAGCACCCAAAAACTCCTCACCGCCTTGATTGTCGCACGCGCTGGAAACCTTGAAGACATCGTAACCATCGCCGAACCGGAAACACGCGCGGAGCCGACCAAACTCAACCTGAAAGTCGGCGACCGCTACCCTCGCCAGCAACTTCTTGAAACCGTCATAGTGAAAAGCATGAACGACGCCTGCGCCGCGCTGGCCCGCGACCACAGCGGATCGGAAGCTGCCTTTGCAGAAAAAATGAACAGCACCGCGCGCGCGCTCGGCGCCAATTCCTCCCACTTCGCAAACAGCAATGGCCTCCCAGCCCAGCAGTATTCCACCGCCAGAGACATGGCTCGCGTCGCTTTTTACGCTTACCGCAACCCGGTGCTCCGCGAGTTAATGCTCAAGCGCGAATGTCGATTTCGACATAACAGCGGACGCGTCTCCGTCCTCGAGGCAACCAATTTTCTTCTCAGCCGCTCGCCGGCATTTAACGGGATGAAGACCGGCTTCACGAACGCGGCCGGCCGCTGCCTCATTTCCAGCGGACGCCTCAATGAGCGCGAGGTGATTCTCGTGCAGCTCGGCAGCAAAACGAAATCCATCTTCAACGATGCCGCGCGCGCCATGGCTTGGGCCCCGACTCCTCGTCCC
>JBDKIG010000217.1:0-3886 GCA_039797215.1 Verrucomicrobiota bacterium
GGAAAGGCGAGGGGAGTAGGGATGGGCACTCTGGCGAGTTCGACACAAGCCTCTCCAAATTTGTAACCACCTACACTCCTGTTGGACTCACTGGACACTTTGCCGGGACTTATTCACCAGAAAACATCCATTTCTCAAAAGCCCTCCTCGAGAATGGAAACCTTCGGATGCAATCGCGAATCACACTTTCCTCGTCGGGATTGAATTTTGAAAATCTGGAGCTGAACGCAAACGATAAGACTCTCCTTCACGGAAAGGCTTTCCTGCCCCTGAACCCCTTCACCATTTCCGATCAAACTGATTGGAAATCCGCGATCCTTGCGAGCCACGCGACCTATTTGGAAGCCATCACGCCCGGCGAGTTGCCAGTGGAGGATTTGGTGAAACTGGCGGGTCAGAATTGGCCGATTCGAGGTTTCCTGAAAATGCAACTCGAAGCCTTCGGCCCCGCTGAGGAAATCACGGGCAAACTGTCGCTTGAAGCCCGTGAGGTTTTCTTCGGAAAACATCCCGCAACGAATTCCTCCAATCTCCGAGTCATGGTGAGCACCTCGGCGGGGAGAGCGACCTTGGATGGCGAAATCTTGAATCCCAGCATGAACCCGCTTCGCCTTACGGCATCGTTCCCATTGGCTCTCCAAAAAAGCGGGGAGGGGAGTATGCAGTGGATTCCAAGCGATGCGGCGATCCAGGCGCTTCTCGAATTTCCGCGAGCGGACTTGGCGTTGCTCCGGCCATTTCTTCCGAACCTGCAAGACCTCTCGGGAGAACTTTCGGGGCGATTAAATATCACCGGTTCTCTGAATGAACCAAAGGCGGATGGATCAATGGAAATCCGCAACGCGTCGTTTCACCCGGGATCGCTGGCGTCGTCCGCTGAGTTCGTCGCCGGACAACTTCAAATCGAGAATTCTTCCCTCCAAATCAAAAGTCTCGCTGGCGAGATTAATCCAGGCCGTTTTGAGCTCTCTGGTGTTTGTCATTTTCCAGAGCCATGGAAACCTGTTTGGAATCTGAATCTGCGCGGCGAACGAATCCCTCTACTCGTTCACAGCCTTTCAACACTCCTTCTCGATGGAGAATTGCAGGCGAGTGGAGGCGAGGAATCGGGAAGCATCACCGGAGAGTGCCGCTTTGTGGATTCCGTGCTTCGGCGACAGATCGAGCTTATTCCACTTCTCTCGGCGACAGGTTCGCCAATTCCGAGTTTGGAGTCGCATGCCGCAACCATCCAAAACCTCGTGCCCTATCCAAATTGGTCGATGGATCTGAAAATAGGTGGCCATGATCCGATCCGCCTGACAGGGCAAAATCTCGCCGGGTTAATTTTTCCAGACCTCGCTCTTTTGGGGACAGTGAATCGTCCCGTTCCCGTTGGAATAATTTCCATTGAGGGATTGGAGATAAAAACCGCCGGCGGGCCTCTTCTGTGCGAGCGAGCGGAAATCTCTTATTTCCCCGACCAGCCATGGCAGCCATTTGTTTTTGCACGAGCCACGGGCTATTCGGGGGGATGCACCGTGGAGGCAACGGCCTTCGGTCCTCTTGCAGAGGGGAAATGGTGCCTTCGCTCCACAGGGCCGAATCCTCTACCACCTCAGGCAGCAACCCTACTCCTGCGAGGAGGCGCCCCTGCCTTATCGAGGCCCGCTGATTTCATGAGCCCGCCGGAGTTTTTCTTCACAACCGGAAATCCAAACGAATCCCTGCAACCAGTCGCTCTTCGGATCGAAGACCAAACCCTCCTCGGCGGCGGAATGCGATTCCAAGACAGCTTGGATTTCAGCCTGCGCGGGGCGCTTTTGCCGGCGGGTTGCTTTGAGCAGGGCTTTGAGTGGCGCTCGATTCCTGTTTTTTGATGACCATCGAATTTGATTTGGAGCGCACAGCGGCGGGCTGATATGGGCTAGTTGTGTTTAAGAAGCTCATCGACTACTTCCATGCGCTCCGCGAAAAACTTTTGAATTTGCGGGACGCGCCACATGCCTTGGCGGGCGGGGTGGCGATCGGGATGTTTATCGGTTTCACACCACTCTTCGGGTTGAAAACCCTGCTCTGCCTAGGTCTCGCATTCGTGCTGCGATGCAATCCGATCGCGGCTGTCATTTCGGTGTCGCTGCACGATGTGGTTACGCCATTTTGGCCAGTGCTTCTGGAGATCGAATACAAAATCGGATGGGAGTTTCTTCGCCGGATTCAGGAAGCACCGGAGGAGGTTCAGTCGATGCATTTTCACATTCAGGATGTGATGAAGTGGACGACATTTTTTACGATCGGATTGCCACTTCTCGTTGGGTCGATGTTCCTCTCCATCCCGGCGGCGATCATTGCCTATTTTGTGACTCTCCCAATTTTCCGCCGACGCGAACAGCGCCGTCAGACTTAAGGGCCAATCAATCCCACAAGCGGTCCAACCCGCGCCTAATACAGGAGAAAAGATGGTCGATTTCCTCGCGGGTGATGATGAGTGGGGGAGCCATGGCGATCAGTGAGCGAATGCCACGAACGATCGATCCCTCTTCGCGAACCAGCCCGGCGGCACGAACGCCAATCGTCGGCTCCGAGGCCAATCCAGACCGGCCTGTGCGAGGGATGACCTCCAGTGCCCCAATCAGGCCATACCCGCGGACTTCGCTCACGGCGGGATGGGCTGAAAACTCGTGGAGTTTTTGTTGGAAATAAGGACCGGTGTCATCTCGCACGCGCTCCACGAGACCAAGGGATTCGATGGTTTCCAGATTGGCCAAAGCGGCGGCCGCGCTGGAGGGATGGGCCGAGTAGGTGTAGCCGTGGGCGAAATATCCGGCGGAGAAAATCGTCTCGGAAATTTCGTCGCTCACCATCGTGGCGCCAAGAGGCAGGTAGCCGCTGGTGATTCCTTTGGCGAGCGTGATGATATCGGGATCGAGATCCCAGAGGTTGCTTGCGAACCAATGCCCCAGACGCCCAAAGGCCGTGATGACTTCGTCCGCCACAAAAAGAATCTGATTTTTTTGAAGCAGATCTCGCAATTCCGCCAAATACCCGGGGGGTGGGGTAATAACTCCTCCAGCACCTTGGATCGGCTCCACAAACATTGCCGCGATGGTATCGGCGCCTTCGCGCTGGATCGTCTTGGCGGTTTCTTCCAAGCACCACTTGCCATAAGCCTCGGGGTCGAGTGGCGATTGAACGCCGTAGGGATGGGGGCCGGGGACATGGATAAAACCTGGCAGCGGCAAGTCGAAGGGTTCGTAGCAAACGGGCAGGCCGGTCATGCTCGAGGCAGCGAGGGTCACGCCATGGTAGGAAAAGGAGCGGGAGAGAATTTTGTATTTTCCGGACTGTCCGCGAGTGTGGTGGTAGGAGCGGATAATTTTCAACGCGCTCTCGTTGGCCTCCGATCCGGAATTGGAAAAAATCGTGCGGTTCAGGCGGGCAGGGGATTTTTTTGCAAGAAACTCCGCGACGCGCACCGGAGGCTCTGTCGTGGTGTTAAAAAATGACGGGTAGTAGGGCAGTTTCCGCATTTGCCGGTGAACGGCCTCGACGATCGCAGCGCAGTTGTAGCCGACATTTACGCACCAGAGACCGGCCAAGCCATCAAGGAGGCGGCGGTCATCCTGATCGATCAGAAAACATCCATCACCGGACTTGATGAGATGCGTTCCGGACTTATGCATATCGGTGTGATGCGTGAAGGGGTGAAGGTGGAATTGGCGATCAAGTTCACGCAGATTCGCCGTGGAGGGGTCGTGGTTCATGAAGAAATTCATAACATGATTTGGCTCGATGCGCCATCTTGGAGACAATTCGGATTCGACTTGAGCGGGAGCGGCTGGCACTTTCTATAAATGAAGTTTGTCGACCAAATCCGCGTTCATGCCAAAGCCGGCGATGGCGGCAA
>JBDKIG010000218.1:0-3815 GCA_039797215.1 Verrucomicrobiota bacterium
AAAAGGTGCGCCCGAGGTTTCGGCGATCCTGAAAACGGTGAAGGAAACCGAAGCGCTTGGCTACGAGTTCGAGGCCGCCGATGCATCGTTCGATTTGTTGATCCGCCGCACGCTCGGACGCCTCACTCGGCTCTTTGATTTGAAGGAATACCACTGCTCCTTCCGCCAGTCGGAGGACCATAAATTCACCACTTGCGAGGCGACCGTGAAGTTGCTCGTGAACGGCACAGCGGAATACACGGTCGAGGAAGGCGATGGGCCGGTGAACGCGCTCGACGCCGCTCTGAGAAAGGCTCTCCGGCCATTTTACTCGTGGATCGATTCGGTGCGACTCGCCGACTACAAGGTTCGAATCATCGATGGATCGCGCGGCACTGCCGCCAAGACGCGCGTGCTGGTTGTTTCCACCGACGGCACCTCGACCTGGGGAACGGTTGGAGTCTCCGACAACATCATCGAAGCGAGTTGGCTGGCCTTGGTGGACAGCTACGAATTCTTCGCCACCCGCGCCGGGAGTGCCAAATGAGCGCGCCGAAACTCAGCGAACTCAAAAGCCGGGCGCAGCTCCTCAAGCCTTCCATCAAACTGGGCAAGGCCGGAGCGTCGCCAGAGTTATTGGCTGAGCTGGGCAAACTGCTCGACCTCCACGGCCTCGTGAAATTGCGATTCGAGGGCTTCAAGGAAGAGCGCAAGACGCTTTCCAAAGAACTCGCCGAGAAATCCGGATCCACGCTCGTTCAGCAAGTCGGCCACACGGCGGTTTATTACCGACCGCCCGTGGCGAAGTCTTAGCGGAATTAGATTTTTTCGAACTGCGAAATTCGGCGGAAGAGGTCGAAGCGGGTTTCGATCTGGGCCGAGTCGACGGTTTTGAGGCGTTCGAGGCTGAAGGCTTCCACATTGAAGCTGGCGAGAACGCTTCCGTAGACGACGGCTTTTTTCAGGGCATCGAAGGTGACTTCACCCGTTCCGCAGTTTGCGGCGAGGTAGCCGGCCAGACCGCCGGCAAAGGTGTCTCCCGCGCCGGTGGGGTCGTGGATGTCTTCCAGTGGGAAAGCGGGGCAGCTGAAAAACTCGGCCTCCGGACCGAAGAGAAGGCAACCGTGCTCGCCTTTTTTGATGGCGACATAGGCTGGGCCCATCTCGCGGATTTTCTTTCCGGCCTTGATGAGGCTCGTTTCGCCTGTGAATTGGCGCGCCTCGCCATCGTTGAGGATGAGCATGTCGACGCGGCCGATGAGGCGGGTGAGGGAGTCTTTGGCGATGTTGATCCAGAGGTCCATCGTGTCGGCGATGACGAAGCGCGGTTGGCTGACCTGATCGAGGACATGGTGTTGAAGGTCGGGCGCAATGTTTGCCAAGAGCACGATGGGGGTGTCGCGATAGCCTTCTGGCAGGGCGGGCGTGAAGGTTTCGAAAACATTCAACTCCACCGAGCGGGTCTCGCGGGTGTTCATGTCCCACATGTATTCCCCGGACCAGCGGAAGGTTTTGCCGGGAACGATCTGGAGGCCGGCGAGGTCGATCTGGCGATTGCGGAAAAGTTCGACATGCTCTTTCGGGAAATCCTCGCCGACGATGCCGACGAGATTCACGGGTGAGAAATTCGAAGCGGAGACGGCGCCGTAAGAGGCGGAGCCGCCGAGGAGATTTTTGTGTTCGGCGAGCTGGGTTTTGATGTCATCCAGCGCGATGGAGCCAACGATGAGAACCGACATAGGGGCGGAACAATGGGGAGAGCGGGAGCTTCGATCCAGAAAATTATCCCAAGATTTTGGGAACGCGCTGCGGGGGCTTATTCGGAGACTTGGTAGCCGGCGCGGCTTTTCGTCGTGGTGGCAGGGGAGGGTTTGAGGAGTTGGCGGGTGGTGCCGAACGCGGCGTCGAGATTCCGGATGTAGGAGGTCTCGCCCGCTGTGGCGCGGGTGAGGCCTTTGGCTGTCAGCCCGATCGCTTGGCCTGCGGCGAGGGCTTGAGTTTCCCCGAGGAGGCCGGTGGTGATTACCAACCCTTCGGCAACGCCGACAACTGCACGGTCTTTTCGAATGCTGACATAAAACCGGGTGCCTCGGACCGCTGCCGAGCCAAGCGGAGTGGTGACTTGGAATTTCGATTCTTTTTTGAGGGGCGGCACATCGAGCAGGGCGGCGCCGGATTGGAGATCGAGATCGGTGTGGGATTTGGATAATTCGGAAGGGCGGTGCCCGGTGGTGGTTTGCATTGGCAGAGCGTCCTTCGAGGCGAAACGCGTGAGTCGCAACTCCGAGCGGGGCTGAAGAATCAGGATTGCTCCATTGGCAAAGAGTAATTTCAGGCTGGAGTCGGCTGGGGTTTTCACCGTCGAGCCGGGAGGGACCAGATCATTCACGCGAATCGGCGGCGTGCTGCCGTCGGCCATGACAATCGCGGCAGGCGGCCCTTGGACTTCAATGACTCGGATATCGCCTGACGGCTCGGAGGCCCCGAGAAACAGAAGGGATCCCAAAAGAAAAGTGGCGGTGAGCAGAGCTATCAGCCGTCGCGAGTGAGAAGAATTTTTCATATGAGCCGTCCTGGAAATCGAGGGGATGAAAAAAGGGAGCCGGCACTCGGATTCGAACCGAGGACCGACGGTTTACAAAACCGTTGCTCTACCACTGAGCTATGCCGGCGCGGATGGGGAAGCTCTCACAGATGCTCTTTTCGGGCAAGAGCCGCTTTTTGAATTTTAGAAAATATGGTTGCCCGTGAGTGGAGCGCGGGGTCTGGGAATTACTTCACTTTGACGGGTTTTAATTTCCAGATGTCTTTTGCGTATTCGGCGATGGTGCGGTCGCTAGAGAATTTGCCAACGCGGGCGGTGTTCATCACGGCCATCTTGGACCACTTGGGCTTGTCGCGGAAAACGCGCGAGACTTCGTCTTGCTTGTCGCAGTAGGAACGGAAGTCGGCGAGGCAGAGGAAGGGGTCGTGGTAAAGGAGGTTGTCGCGGAGCGGGAGGAGGATTTCGTATCCTTCGTCGGCGGTGAATTCGCCGGAGCCCAGCCAGTCGATCACGGCGGCGAGTTCGGGGTCGCGGTCGTAGTAGCTCGAGGGGTTGTAGCCTTTGGCGAGCAACTCTTGGACCTGCTCGACGGTGTTTCCGAAGATGAAAATATTTTCATCGCCGACCTCTTCGCGGATTTCGACATTGGCGCCGTCGAGGGTGCCGATGGTGAGGGCGCCGTTGAGGGCGAGTTTCATGTTGCCGGTTCCCGAGGCTTCCTTGCCGGCCGTGGAGATTTGCTCGGAGAGGTCGGCGGCGGGGACGATGCGCTGGGCAACGGAGACGCGGTAGTTCGGCATGAAGACGACTTTCAATTTGTCCTTGATGCGCTTGTCGGCGTTGATTTTCGCGCCCACGGAATTGATCGCCTTGATGATCAATTTGGCCATGTCGTAGCCGGGGGCGGCTTTGGCGGCGAAAAGGAAAACGCGCGGCGGGATGTCGAGATTCGGGTTCTCGATCAGGCGGCGGTAGAGGGCGAGAATGTGAAGCAGATTCAAGTGCTGGCGCTTGTATTCGTGTAGGCGCTTGATCTGGACATCGAACATGGCGGAGGGGTCGACCTTCACGCCGCATTCTTCGAGAATCCGATCGGCGAGGCGTTCCTTGTTTGCATGCTTCACGGCCATGAATTCCTCGCGGAACGAGGCGTCTTCGGCGAAAGGTTCGAGCTCGCGGAGCTTGTCGAGATCGCGCTCCCAGCCGGTGCCGATGCTGCGGGTGATGAGGTCGGAGAGGCGGGGGTTGCAGGCGACGAGCCAGCGGCGGGGTGTGATGCCGTTTGTCTTGT
>JBDKIG010000219.1:0-3815 GCA_039797215.1 Verrucomicrobiota bacterium
GACTCGCTCCGCGCCTCGAAAATCATGGCCGACCGAGCCCTCGCGAATCCAAAAATCAAGCCGGTCTGGAACAGCACCGTCACAGGCTATCTCACCGACGAAGCCGGCGAAGTGCGCGGGGTCACGCTCAAGAATCTCCAAGACGGCTCGGTCTCCGAGTTGGCCTTGAAATGTGTTTTCGTCGCCATCGGCCACGAGCCAAATACCGCTCCGTTCCGCCACGCCCTGCCCGTCGATGAAAACGGCTACCTCATCCAAAAACAAGGCACCCAGACCGGAGTTGAGGGAGTCTTTGCGGCCGGCGATGTCGCCGACCATGTCTATCGCCAAGCGATCACGGCAGCCGGTCAAGGATGTGCCGCCGCCATCGACGCCGAGCGTTGGCTGGCCGATTCCGAGTAATTCCAAGGAGTGACTTCATCCGAAAGACGACCGCTCAAGATCTGCGACCTCACCCAATTCTACTCGCCCGTGAGTGGCGGGGTGCGGCGCTATATTGAGCAAAAAGGCGCTTATCTTCGAAAGCATCGGCCCGATTGCCGCCACATCATCATCGTTCCGGGAGAAAAAACGGAATCCTTCGGCGACGAGCTCATCCGCACCTACACGATCGCTTCCCCTCTCCTTTCCCGCACCTCCCGCTACCGCGCCCTCACCAAGCTCCACCTCATCGAGGAGGTTTTGGAAAAGGAACTCCCAGACATCATCGAGTCCGGAGACCCCTACCAAGTCGCTTGGAAAGCCATCGCCTCGGGGCGCGGCTTGGATATTCCCGTGGTCGGCTTTTACCACTCCCACTTTCCGGAAGCCTACTTTCGCACGATCGCCAAATATTTCGGCCCGCTCGCCGTTTCGATCACCGACGAGATTTGCCGAAAATATGTCACCACGCTCTACAACCGCTTCGAGTGCACCTTCGTTCCCAGCCCGGTGCTGGCGAAGTTACTGTCCGGTTGGGGCGTTGAGCGAATCCACACCGTCGATCTCGGGGTGGACGCCGAGGTTTTCGTTCCGGACATCCCCGACCGCGCCGCCACCCGAGCAAAGTTAGGAATTCCCCCTGAAGCTAGGCTCCTGCTTTATGTCGGCCGACTCGCCTCGGAAAAAAATGTGCGGACGCTTTTTGAGGCATTCTCGCGGCTTCATGCCCGTGAGCCCGGCAAATACTTTCTCCTCTGCGTGGGCGATGGAACCCAGCGGGCCTTGGTTCAAAGCCTCCGCGAGAAAACCCACGCCGTTCATTGGCTCTCGTTTTGCCCAGACCCCCACGAACTCGCCTCTCTCTATCGCGCGGCGGACCTCTTCGTTCATCCCGGGGTGCAAGAGACTTTCGGTCTTGTCGCACTCGAGAGTCAGGCCAGCGGAACCCCTGTCGTGGGAATCAAGGGCAGCTACATGGACCGCATTATTTTCACCGACCAGAAACATTGGGCCACGGAAAACTCCCCCGCCGCCTTGGCCGGAGCGATCGAGCAGAAGTTCACCCAAAACCTCCCCGCTGCGGGCCTCGCCGCCAGCATGGAAGCCCGCGAACGCTATTCCTGGAAGAGCGCCTTCAGCCGATTGTTCAACATCTACACCGAGGTCGTGAACCACTACTCGCCATGAATTCATCAACTCCATCCGAAGCCACACTCACCATTGAAAGTCTCGGCTACGGAGGTGCTGGCGTGGGCCGACTTCCCGACGGACGCGTTTGTTTTGTGCATGGAACACTCCCTGGCGAACGCGTTCTCACGCGGATCACGAAGGAAAAGAAAAACCACGCCGAGGCCGAGGCCGTTCGGATTCTTGAAGCCTCTCCCCGCAGGGTGACGCCAAAGTGCCCGGTTTATGGCGAGTGCGGTGGCTGCGCCCTCCAGCACGCCACTTACGATCTCCAACTCGAAGTCAAAACCTCCCAAGTCCGTGATCTCCTCCGCCGCATGGCAAAAATCCCGGATGCCCCTGTGGATCCCATGCTCCCCTCTCCCAGCCAGTGGGCCTATCGAAACCGCATATCGATCCACCTCGATCATCAACGGATCGGATTTTACCACCGCAAATCCCACCAACTCGTCGATGTCGCCAACTGCCCGCTCGCCACGGATGCAGTGAATGCCCAACTCGCCGATCTCCGCAAAAATCCCCCGCGCGGTGAGAATCGCCTCACTCTCCGCGAACCCGAAGCCCCGCGCGGCTTCTCGCAGGTCAACACGGCGGCGGCGGAACTCCTCGCCGAGACCGTGGTCGCAATGGCCGGTTCCGGCGAATTTCTCATCGATGCCTACTGCGGCTCGGGATTTTTTGCGAAACGACTGCTTGGTCCTTTTCAAAAAATCACGGGGCTCGAATGGAGCCAAGGCGCCGTGGCCGAAGCGCGGCGAACGGCGACCGAGAAGGAAACCTATGTTCCCGGCGCGGTGGAAAACTCGTTGGCCGGAATTCTTGCAGGGGCCTCACTAGCCGAAACCACTCTTCTCCTGGATCCGCCTGCCGAGGGGCTTTCGCCCGATGTGGCGCGCACCATTTTGGAAAATCCCCCGGCGAGAATCGTCTATGTCTCCTGTGATCCCGCGACCTTTTCACGAGACGCCGCCAAGTTTCTCGAGCGCTACACGCTCTCCCGCGTTCAACCGATCGACATGTTCCCACAAACTGCCGAGATCGAGTTGGCGGCGTTGTTTCTATTGACGTAACCAAGCCGCAGCCTTGGCAGCGATGGGATTTCGGAGGTCGATCAATTCAGGTTTTGGAGTTTTGAGTGCGACGATCAAATGGGGAATCCACCAAGCGAGCAGCGCCAAAAGAGTCACGGGGATAAATTTCCCCAGCCGTCGTTTCCATAGGTTCCAATCGGTAAACGCACGGCCTCTCATGCTTTCTAATAGGGCAACTCCGGCCAACAACAACGCTCCGCTCAAAACCGGGATCGAAAGGGCGTTGAGATAAAGGGCCTGCCGCCAATCGCCAGAGAGAAGAGCAGAGGCTGATCGCGTGCCGCCACACATCGCACACGGCAATCCCGTCAAGCTGCGAAACCCGCACGGCAAGGCCGGAAGCGCGGAGTGGAGCGCAAAAAAAACAAAAGCCAATCCTACCATCGCCGCACATACCACGCGCAGCCATCGCTCGTGAGGGAGCAGGGGCGGAAGAAGATTTTTCATTCCTCCTCAGCAGCCGGGCGACGCTTCTTTGGCTCCGGAGCAATGAGGAGCGTGATCTCGCCCTTGGGCGGGTGTTTTTGAAAATGGGCAAGAAGCTCGGCTGGAGTTCCGCGACGAAATTCTTCGAAGGTTTTTGTCAACTCGCGGGCGACACATACGGAGCGGTCGGGGATGATTTCCGCAAGAGCCGCGAGGGTTTTTTCCAACCGGTGGGGAGACTCAAAAAAAATGGCGGTTTCATCGCGCGCCGAGGCTTCGGTGAGTTCGCGAGTGCGGCGGCCACTTTTGACGGGAAGGAATCCGCCGAAGAAAAACCGATCGCTGGGAAATCCCGAACCGACGAGCGCGGTTAGAACAGCCGAAGGTCCGGGCAAAACGGAGACTGGCAATCCGCGCTCGATGCAGGTCCTGATCAAGCGGTGTCCGGGGTCGGAGATCCCTGGCATTCCCGCATCGGTGATCAAGGCCACATGGGTCCCATCCGCCATGCGGTCCGCCAGCTCGATGCAACGCGAGGCTTCGTTGTGCCCGTGGAGGCTCACGAATGGCTTTTTGATGCCGAGATGCTGGAGGAGCAGTCCGCTGTGACGGGTATCTTCGGCAGCCACGAGGTCGGCGGATTGGAGCGTCTCCACGGCGCGGAGAGTGATATCCTGGCGGTTGCCGATG
>JBDKIG010000220.1:0-3777 GCA_039797215.1 Verrucomicrobiota bacterium
AGGCAGAACAGGAGGGGCGGCATGGAGCGCGGATACCGCAAAGATTAAGGTCGCCGCAGGGAGTGCGAATTTTTGGCGGGAATTAGGATGGCGGAAAAACATCAGTGACTGAAGCTAATCACCATGTTCAGAAGTTCAAATTTAAACTTGATGAAAAGCGCGTCTGCAGTTCGTTGCTTTCGCCTTGGCCGGTGGAGAGCATGAAGGTGTTCTGCCAAGCGAGCCACTCGCGGAAGCGCCAGAAGATCGAGGCGTTCGCCAGCCAGTAATCCGCTGGGCCTTCCACCGCCGCGGGAGCGTTCTCGGCTCCGTCCAATCCCTCGTAGATCGATTGCTCGTAACCGGCCGAGAGCGACAGGTCGATGCCTTTGATCAAGCGCTGGGAGACGGTTCCGAGAATGCCTCGGGTGACATTGTATTGATCCGGAGAAAGACTCGAGAACCCTTGGTTTTGGTATACCGACATCGAGAGACGGGTTTTTTCCCGGGCGTCCCAGCCTGCCACCAAACTGAAATTCGGCATGATGTCGGCCCCCAGCATCGAGATGCTGGCCTTGAAGTAGGTTTTCTCCGTCGGCGTGTAGTTGATCGCCCCCGTGTAAATCGGACGCAGGCCCGCGTATTTGCCATCGGGGATATTTTCATCGATCACATAGCCAATACCGCCACCCGCATCGATCGAAAACTTCGGCGCGATCTGGTAGGTCAGGGTCAGCATGGCGTCGTAGTAGAGCCGCCCTTCATTCGATAATCCCGAAAAGGCCTGACTGTCCTGACCGGCGCTGAGCGAAAAGCGCAAATTCGTTTTCGGAGTCAGCAGGTAATCGGCAAAAGCGCTCGCGCCAAAATTGAGGCTGTAGCTGTTCTCTTGAGCCGGCTCGCCCTCGGCGGCTTGGGCGTCGGCGGTGTTGGAGTAGGAAATGGAGGCCGCCGCGCCAGTGCTGAATTCCTCGGTGATGATGTAGCGCAAGGAGAGCGCCGATGAGGCCGCGGTCTGCCAACTGTTGCTGCCCGTGGTGATGTCGTAGCCACTGCCGGAGGACGCGCTGGCGCTAAGATTCACCGAGAGGCGACTCGTGTTGTAGCCAATGTCGATCCCCCCGGTGAGAGCGAGCGGATTGCGCTGAACACCGGTTCCGGCCGCCGTGTAATCTTGGTTGAAATAGTAGCGGTAGCCGCCTCCGAAGCGGGCGTTGACGGTCCAAACGCCGATCTCTCGCTCGTAGGTGATGCCGATCGTGGGAGCGGTGAAAAAGCTATTGTTGTCGGCAAAGTCATTCGAGCCGCCGACCGAGTTTTGCGAGGAGTATTCCCAGCCGTTGGAGAGGCCGAGTTGAAAATCCAGCGGGCCGAAGCGCAGGCCGCGTTTCACATTTTCCGCCATTTGGTCCATGCTTTCGACGAGACTGGGCTCGGTGGGCTCCTCTGTGCTGGACGCCCCAGCGGATTCCTCGTCCAACCCTCCGCCGGGGGCGAAGTATTGCGGAGTGACGATACGGTCCTCCTGCTTGCCCGCCCAGCGTGAACGATATTCCGCGTCGCGAACCGTCAAGACCGTCTGGGCTGTGGCTTGGGCCGACAGGGTAAAGATCGCCATGCAGGCACAAACAGCAGCACTGTATGTGCGAATATCCGGACGGGGTTGTGTTCTTAAGATTGTCGGAGCCATGGGTGTGGACCGTTCCAAGAAAGCGTTTGTGTAGAAGTGCGCCCGATTTGTCAACCCCCCTAAAAATAAAAAATCCAAAAAAAATGATCGTTAAACCTTCGTTTAATAAACGAGTTTTTTGATTGGGGGGTGGGCAGTGAGGGGATCGAACCCCCGACCAATAGTGTGTAAAACTACCGCTCTACCGCTGAGCTAACTGCCCGATAGAAGAGAATAAAAACTACACCCAACTCGGTGACACAGACAAGCAGTTATCCCTCGAGTTGGTGGGGGCAGCCGGATTCGAACCGACAACCAAGCGGTTATGAGCCGCCTGCTCTAACCGTTGAGCTATGCCCCCGGTGGCTGAGTGGAGTTACAGATAGCCGAGCGGGGCGCGTTGGCAAGCCCCGCCTGAATTTCCAGCAAGCGCTCGTAGAGGGGCTGGAGTCCATCGGGAATGATCCGCGTCCCGCCCGTGACGGCCATGAAATTCGAATCACCAACCCAGCGAGGCACGATGTGGATGTGCAAATAATCCTCGACCCCTGCCCCGGAAGCCTTGCCGAGATTCCAGCCCACATTGAAACCCTGAGCCTTCACGGCCTCGGTCAGCAAGCTCTGTGCATGCACCGCCAGATTCCAAAGATCGAGCACCTCCTCGGCGAGGACATCGGACATTTTCACCACCTTGCGACAAGGCACCGCCATCAAGTGTCCAGCCGAATAGGGATATTTATTCATGATCAAAAAAGCCGTGCCCAGACGCTTCACCACCAAGTGTGCCGCGTCGTCAGTCGCATTGGCCGCCTCGGTCAAAAAATCGATGCCGCTCTGGTGCTCAGCCCGGAAATATTCCACACGCCATGGCGCCCAGATCGACTCGAGATGGTTCTTCGGAAATTCCTCGCTCATGGCGTCGAGGATGCCTGACTTCCATTAACCGAGTCGAGCAACGCCTTCGCCGCACGCTTCCCTGCTCCCTCTGCCCGGAGACTGGATACGATTCCCTCGAGTCGCACGGCCAAAGCCTCCCTCGCAGCCGAGTCTCCAAGCAACCGCAAAGCCTCTCTGGCGAGGGCCTCCGGCGAAGCATCCGATTGAATGAACTCCCTCACCACATGCGGCGCGCCAGACGCCGGCAGGCGAGGGTCCGGCGGGGGATTGACCAAATAATTATTCAAAATATTCACGATCCCGAGGGCGTTGACATCGACCACCCGCTTCCCGACCTCAAAGCTCAGCCAAGCCGTTTTGTAAACCAGCGCGTAGGGTAGCACGAAAAAAGCGGCCTCCAGCGTCGCCGTGCCCGAGCAAACCAACCCAGCCGTAGCCCGCTGCATCAAATCGTGCGCCCCCCCATCCAATACCGTGACAGGAAAACCCTCGGCCATGCGTCGCATCATCGCAGCCCTCGCCGGGCCGGCGGCAGCGGCCTCAAATCGCACCCCCGGCATCCTCTTCGCCACAATCCTCGCCGCTCCGAGCATGGCCGGAAAATTTCGCTTCACCTCGCGCTCACGACTTCCGGGAAACAAACCCAAAAGATTTTCCTCCCGCGTCACCGTCCCCCTTTTCTCAGCCAGAGCCTCGAGCAAAGGATGCCCCGCGAAAATCGTGTGCAATCCGCTCGCCTCATACATCGGCGCTTCGAAGGGAAAAACACAGATCATCAAATCAAGAATCTTCGCCATCTTCGGAATTCGGGAGCGGTTCCACGCCCAGACCTGCGGGCTGATGTAATACAGGATTTTCCCCGGATAGCCCCGGGAGCGCAGCGCCTTTGCGAGACGCAAATTGAAACCCGGGTAGTCCACCAGAACCACGGCATCGGGTTTTTCCGAAAGGATCGCGCGAAGCCCCGCCTCGAACTTCCCCCGAAAATAGCCGTAATTTTTTAAAACATCCCACAACCCAACCACCGCCGCACGCCCGATCCAGTTGTCAAACGGCCTACCGCATAGCGACTGCATCCGCTCCCCTCCCGCTCCCCCGAACCGCATGGATGGCTGCTGCTCCCGAATAGCCTGCATCACCTCGAAAGCCCGCGCATCCCCACTCTCTTCTCCAGCTACAAACCAAAAATACAAATCACTCATGGGATCAGCCTGGAGCTTTGATGCCCCCTA
>JBDKIG010000221.1:0-3754 GCA_039797215.1 Verrucomicrobiota bacterium
CCGCCGAAAAAGCCGGCATCATCAAGCCGGGAGTCCCTGTGGTTTCGTCTCCGCAGCAACCCGCCGCCGCCGAGGTTTTAGTTCACACAGCCGCCGAGCGCGGATCTGAGATCCGATTTGTTTCCGAGCCATGCCTACACCCGCTCGCTCTGGCAGGGGCTCATCAAAAGTGGAATGCCGCCTTGGCGGTGGAAACCCTTCGCGCCAGCGGCCTCGACATTTCTGATGCAATCATTCGAGAAGGCCTCCTTTGCACCGAATGGCCCGCCCGTTTTCAGCGAGTTGGCGAACGATTCGTTGTGGATGGAGCGCACAATGCCCATTCCGCTGACGCTCTCGTCGAGACTTGGCGCGAGGTTTTCGCCAATCGAAGTGCCACGATAGTCTTCGGCGCTCTCGCGGATAAAAACTACTCCGAAATCCTCTCGCGGCTCGAACCTCTTGCCGAACGATTTCTTTTTGTCCCGGTTGATAATCCTCGTTCGGAATCGCCTGCCACGCTGGCAACCCTGGCTCACTGTTCTGCGCAAATTCACCTCTCGCTCGATCCCGCCCTTCGCGCATCTCTGAATTTTCCGGAACCGGTCCTCGTCACCGGATCGCTTTTTCTCGCCGGCGAGGCACTCCGGATTTTTGAACAAAATCCTGCTCTGAGAGCTTGTGATGCTTCCGCGCTCCATTAGTCTTTTTGTTCATCTCGGCGCTGGATTGCCGGGCCATTTTTCCACATGAAAATCTACATAGACGGTGAATTTTACGACAAAGAGAACGCGAAGATTTCCGTGTTCGATCACGGTTTGCTCTACGGCGACGGGGTTTTTGAAGGGATCCGGTTTTATAATGGACGGGTTTTCCGTCTCGAAGAGCACATCGACCGCCTCTTCGATTCCGCCCGTGCGATCGCCCTCAACATCGGCATGGATAAAGCCGCTGTCATCGAAGCCACGCTCGAGACGATCCGCCAAAACAACCTCCAAGACGGCTACATCCGTCTCGTGGTCACACGCGGGGTAGGGGATCTCGGCCTGAATCCCATGCTTTGCCCGAAGGCTTCGATCTTCGTCATCGCTTCGAAGATCACGCTCTACTCCGCCGACAAATACGAGAACGGCCTCGATGTGGTGACCTGTGCAACCCGGCGCATTCCTCATGGCGCGCTCAGCCCGATGGTGAAGTCGCTGAATTACCTCAACAATGTCATGGCCAAGATCGAGGCCCAAAATGCCGGCGCAGGCGAGGGGCTCATGCTCAACGAGCAAGGCTTTGTCTCCGAGTGCACGGGCGATAATATTTTTATCATCAAAAATGGCGTCATCTCTACGCCCCCGATTGCCGCTGGCGCTTTGGCAGGGGTCACCCGCGCGGTGGTTTTTGATCTTGCTGCCGAGTTCGGCATTCCGATCCGCGAGCCGATGATGACCCGCTACGATATTTTCACCGCTGACGAGTGCTTCCTCACCGGCACAGCCGCCGAAGTGATCCCGGCCGTGAAGCTCGATACCCGCCCGATTGGTGATGGCAAGCCCGGCCCGATCACGCGCCGTCTCATTACGCGTTTCCGTGAGTTGACAGCCTCCACCGGCACACCGATCTATAGCTGACCAAAACGATGCAATGCGATGTTTGCCACTCAAAAGAAGCGACGGTTTTTCTGACCCAGATCGTGGATGGGAAGATGCAGAAAGTGAACCTCTGCGAATCCTGCTCCAAAGAGAAAGGCGTTAATGACCCGACCGGTTTCGCCCTTGCGGACCTGCTTCTCGGCATTGGCGACTCCCAGCAAATTGAAAAAAATCCCTCGAGTGTGAAATGCCCTGTTTGTGGCTTCACCCAAGCAGACTTCAAAAAAACCGGCCGCCTCGGTTGCAGTCATTGCTACTCCGTGTTCGACGATGGCATCGCTCCGATGTTGAAAAACATGCACAAGGGCACCGCTCATACCGGAAAAACCCCGGCGAAATTCCACATGACCCGCCAGCGGGGTGAGAAACTCAAATCTCTTCAAGACAATCTCTCCAAGGCCGTCGCGGCCGAGGAATTCGAGAAAGCCGCAGAACTTCGCGACCAAATCCGCCTGCTCGAGGCGGAACCCGTCTAAATGAAATTCTCACGCATCATTGCGAATTCCGGCGAATGGCTTTCCGGCGATGGCCCAAACCGCCAGATCGTCGTCAGTAGTCGCGTCCGCCTCGCCCGCAATATCCGCAATAAACCCTTCCCCGGTTGGGCCAAAAAAGCCGAGCGCCTCGAGGTGATGGGTCTTGTGAAGACCGCCGTGGAAGCTTTGCCCGAGATGGAGGAGTCTTACTCCGAGCCTTTGGAATCCCTCTCACCGCTCGAAAAACAAGTTCTCGTGGAGCGCCATCTTATCAGCCGCGAGCACGCCGCCAAGGCCGTCGGCAGCGCGGTGGTGACCAATGCCCGCCAGTCCCTCAGCGTCATGATCAATGAGGAGGACCACCTCCGCATGCAGGCGATTTGTTGTGGGCTTCAGCTTGGCAATGTCTTCGACATGATCAATCGGGTGGATAGCGAGCTCGAGTCGTCGTTGGACTTCGCGTTCGATGCGCACCTCGGTTATCTCACTGCCTGCCCCTCGAATGTCGGCACGGGCATGCGCGCCTCGGCCATGCTGCACCTTCCGGCGCTGGTCATGAGTGACCAGATCAACAAAATCATCAACTCGGTGAACAAAATCGGACTCGCCGTTCGCGGACTCCACGGGGAGGGAACCGAGGCGATGGGCAATCTTTTCCAAGTCTCGAACCAAACGACCCTCGGGGAGACTGAGGAGGAAATCATCGGCCGCCTGAACCGCGTCATCGAGCAGATCATCGAGCACGAGCAGAATGCCCGGGCGCTTCTCTCCCAGCGCAAGCCGGTCACACTCCACGACCAGATTGGCCGCGCCTACGGTATCCTTTGCCACGCCTTTTCGATGAGTTCCAAGGAGGCCTTGAACCTTCTTTCGGTGATCAAACTCGGCATCGACCTGGATGTTTTTCCGGAGGCCCACCGCTTTCCCGTCGACGAGCTTTTTATCGAAACCCAGCCCGCTCATTTGCAAAAAGGCGCCCAAGTCCAGAAAATGTCCTCGGAGGAAAGGGACACCTTGCGCGCCACGATCATTCGCGCCAAACTCAACCAGATGCCCGGGCCGGATATGTCCCGATTGAAAATTTCCGTTCCCACTGCCACTTCCAAACAATGATGAACAACTTCACTCCACGCGCTCAACAGGTCCTGGCCCTCGCCCGTAAGGAGGCCGATCGGTTTAATCACAACTATGTCGGCACCGAGCACCTGCTCCTCGGCCTCATTAAGCTCGGCCAGGGCGTCGCCGTGAATGTCCTTCAAAAAATGGGCCTCGACCTCGAGACCGTTCGCATGGAGGTGGAGAAACAAGTCGGCTCCGGACCCGAGACCAAGATGGCCGGCAACATTCCCTACACGCCCCGCGTCAAAAAGGTTCTCGCCCTCGCTGGTAAGGAAGCGAAAAGCCTTCAACATTCTTATGTCGGCACCGAGCATGTGCTCCTCGGTCTGCTCCGCGAAGGCGAAGGCGTCGCCGCCCGGGTTCTCAAGAATCTTGAAGTCGATATCGAGCGCACCCGCAACGAAATCCTCAAGGAACTCGATCCGAATTTCGCCCCCTCCGATGACGACGATTCCGTGCCCGCCGAAGCCTCTGGCGGGTCAAAGTCCTCTACGAAAACTCCCGCGCTCAAATCTTTCGGTCGCGACCTCACCGAGC
>JBDKIG010000222.1:0-3738 GCA_039797215.1 Verrucomicrobiota bacterium
CTTGCCGGAAAATGGACGAACCTCAATGGCATCGATGACAACCTCGCCGCCGAAATCATCCGCAAGGACGCGCCCGATATTTTGATCGACCTCGCCGGGCACTCCGCGATGAACCGCCTCCCGCTCTTTGCAAAAAATCTCGCCCCCGTCCAGATGACCTATCTGGGTTATCCGAACACCACCGGCCTTCCCGCCATCGGATATCGACTGGTTGATGAAACTACCGACCCCACCGGTGAAGCAGACGCCCTCGCCACCGAGAAACTCCTCCGCTTCTCGCCTTGTGCCTGGGCCTACGAACCGCCCAAAGACTCCCCCTCTCCATCGATGCCTGACGCTTCGGCGCCGATTACTTTCGGCTCCTTCAACAATTTTCTGAAAGTTAGCGCCGAGACGCTTTCGACTTGGAAACAGCTTCTGGAGCGGGCCCCCAGCTCACGCCTCTTGATCAAAAGCCCCTACCTCGAGGACTCCGAGGTTCTCGCCAGCGTCCGCGAAAAACTCGCCGCCTCTGGAATTGCGACCGATCGCATCGAACTCCTCGGCTTCTTTGCAAGCCCCACTGAGCACCTCGCCGCCTATTCCCGCGTGGATGTGGCGCTCGATACCTTTCCCTACAACGGCACCACGACGACCTGCGAGGCGCTCTGGATGGGCGTTCCCGTGGTCTCACTCATCGGCGACCGCCACGCCTCGCGCGTTGGGTTGTCCCTTCTCACCACAGTCGGCCACGCGGACTGGGCTACCGAGAACACCGAAGCCTACATTGAGAAAGCGGCCGCACTGGCCCACGACCGCCCAAAGCGAGAAGCACTTCGCCAAACCCTCCGCCAGAATGTTTCCCAAAGTTCGCTTCTTAACCATGCCGACCAGGCCAAGCGATTCGAAGCCGCCCTTCGCCAAGCTTGGGGCGAGTGGTGCCGACGATCCCTGTGATTCGGAACCTTTGGGCGAAGTAGCGGAAGTCGGAACGGCTTTCGAGGACCGCTTGTCCATTGTCGCAATAAACAGCGCATGACCGTCCATCACGGGGGCGAAACATGTTCCATGTTCCGCTACGGAAAATGCGATCCCTGGATAAAATGAGGCCACCTTTGCGAGGTGGCCTCTGTATTTTTATGTCTGTGCGTTACGCTCAATCAAACTCGAGCAATTTCAGGGCTCTTTCTGGGACCGTATTAGCTTGCGCCAGCATCGCCACACCGGCCTCCGCCAGAATCGAATTTCTGGCGTAGTTGGTGCTTTCCTGAGCCATGTCCGCATCCATGATTTGGCTGTTCGCCGCCTCCAGATTGATGCGGTTGACCTCAAGGATATCCATTGAGTAGGTGACACGGGATTGCTCGGCCCCGTTGGATGCTCGCAAAACGGCGAGGTTTTGGATTGCTGTGTCCAAAACTAGCCCCGCAGCACTAGCCGCAGTCGTTGTATTAACATTCAAAACATCGGAAATAGTGCTTTCGATCGCCTCGAGATCTACTTGCGTGACCCCCATGGATTGAACTCCATTTTCAGATGTTCTTAATACCAAAGTTTGAGAATTTGTGGAAAAGAGAGAGATTCCATTGAATTCCTCCCCCAACATATTCGTCAACTGCTCCTCCAACTCGGTAAACTCCGTATCGTATAACTCCCGATCATCGCTCGTAAGGGTGCTGTCGACGGCTAATGTCGCCAATTCGGACATCCTTAATAGCACCGAATCAGCTGTTTGCAGCACCCCGTCCTGCGTTTGCAGGAAAGACAGCGCGTTCCCGGCATTTGCGGCAGTCGCATCCGTCCGGCGGATAGCCGCTGAGAGCTTCAAGGACATCGCTAGTCCACCCGGATCATCCAGCGACGAGTTGATACGCAATCCGCTGGAGAGCCTCGTGATGCTTTTGCGGAGGTTCTCATTTGTCTGATCCAAGTTATACTGGGCCGCATTCGCGGAAGTATTTGTATAGATAATCATTTTACATATTCCTTTATTTCATTTGCGGCATCCGTGCCGCTTGCGGGTCGCATAACTAGGTGTGTGACCTCACCGTTGGAATTGTATCGAACTTTTTCTCCTGCTTGCGTGCAATCGAGCTTTTCAACTCGCAAGTCATCCGTGACTGGGTGGCGCACTTTCATCCTTGCTTCGCAGAGATACAAAGGTTCAAGCCAACTCCAAGGCAGAAAATTCCTTTCCCGCCTTTTGAAATTTTTTATCGATGGAACTCATTTACTCCAAAAGCTTCATAACGGCATCTGATCTCTGATTGGCTTGGGCACTCATTGCCAGGATCGGATTTCTGGCGATGCCGAGCTGAGCGCTTAGGGAGCTATCTCGAGCAGCTTCTGGATTGATCGATTGGCTATTATCAATCGATGGGAAAAGGCCTCCCATCCGAGCTAATCCGCCCGCGCTAGCCACAACTTTATCAGTTTCGGCTGAGGCTTGGGGATTCTCTCTGGTAGATGGCTTTTTTCTTGCGCCAAAAACACTTTGGAACAACGACTCCGCCATTCCAAATGCTCTCGCATGATCTCGTGGGGGGCTTGATCCTACACCCCCAGACATACCATTGACAGCCGTGTTCAACAGATTACTTGTTCGGCTGGTATGATTTAATGCCTTGGCTGAAGCCGCATGGGTATTTACTTGAAGCGACATAGGCTAATTCCTTTCTCTTTACAGCTTCCGTGCTGCATCGGGCCGTTTTGATGCGGTGTTCGACCTCACCTCTCAAGTTATTATTCCTGAATAATATTTAATAAAATATTTAATGAATGCGGATCACAACCCGCAGTAAAAATGTGGCGCAAGCGTCTCGCCTGCGTTCAAAGATACTTTCGGATGGTTTCATTAAGATGTCTCCTTGCAGTGATTCCCTGCTGGTTAATTCATCTTTGATCTGTGATGGCTCGGCTTCCTTGCCGTTTCTTTTTCCTGTCCTTGGTTTTACCTCACCTAGGCGCCTCCGGAGGTCTGGAACCTCCGTTTTGGCGCCTGAGGTTTGGCGTTCACCTGGATTTTGTTCAGACCAGCAGTCGAAGAACCGATTGCTGAGACATGTTCGCCTGAGCCAACATCGCCGTTCCGGCTTGCTGCAAGATATTGAATCGAGCCAGATTGGCACTTTCACTCGCAATATCCACATCCGCGATCCGGCTGTTTGCCGACTCCAGATTCACCTTGTTAATCGACAACATGTCGGCTGCGAAGGTCAGACGCTGCTGCTCGGAGCCATTTGTGGCTCGCAGGGTGGCGAGATTTTCAATAGCAGTTGTGACTGTTGTTATAGCAGAAGTCGCAATACCGACGGCGCTACTAATGTCTAACCCATTAAGAGCTGTTGCAATATTAGTATCAAAGTCATCCGATGAATCTGAAATGTCGATTGCCTGTGAGCCATCTTCGGATGTAACCACCGAGAGTGCAGTCCCATCAAATAAAGAGACACCATTGAATTCCTCATCGACCATAAGTGATAGTTGCTCAATCAACGAGTCAGCTTCTGTCTGGTAAAGATTCAAGTCGTCTGTGCTCTTGGTGACATCGGTTGCCAATTGGGTAAGCTCAGAAATGCGAGACACAATTTTCTCAGCATTCTTCAAAATCCCATCTTGGGTTTGAAGCAATGAAAGCGCATTATTCACATTGGCTTGTGTCGCTTCCGTCCGGCGGATGGATGCTGACAATTTCATCGACACGGCCAATCCACCGGCGTCATCGATCGAAGAGTTGATTCGTGAACCGCTCGAGAGCCT
>JBDKIG010000223.1:0-3716 GCA_039797215.1 Verrucomicrobiota bacterium
AGGAAGCGACTGCCAAAGACACAGTCGTAACCCTCATTAAGCTTCTGCCAGTAGCGCACGACATCACGGCAGTCGTCCGACTCGTCTGCCATCATGATCACCACGGCATCGCCTGTCATGGAATCAAGGCCTTTCGTGATAGCCCGACCGAAGCCATGCGGACTGGAATTTTTAATCGGGCGGAGGCTGGGGATTTTTTGGGATTCGCGTTGAAGAATTTCCCAAGTCTCATCCGAGGAGCCATCATCGATCACGATAATCTCGTGAGGCACGGATTGAAGGGACAACTCCAAATGCAAGTGCTCAATAGTGGAAGAAATGCACCCCTCCTCGTCCCGCGCGGGGATAACGACCGAGAGCCGCGTGAGCGGTCGTGCGGGCTTAGGTTCAGGCGGCGCGGGCATTTTTTATGAGATGCTCGGGATCAGGAACGCGCCGGGTATGCCCGCATCGGTCGTGGCCAACTGAATCCGGTTGGCTTGAGCTAAATCGAGTAGGTGACCATCAGTAACTTGGCGCGGAGTCCGCACCCAATCAGGCAAAGTTTCCGCAGAGCGGAGATCCGGGAGGAAATTTATTTTCCAATCGATTTTCATTTGCATGAGGAGTTGGCAGCAGAGTGCAACCGTGACTTCGGCCTCGGGTAGCCCAGACAAAACTCGCACAAAGCCAAGCTCTGAAATGCTGCAAGTGTGAAGATTTTTTCCTTTTGCCCAGAGAGTCACTCGCTGGTGGAACTCGTGTTTTTTATAGCCCATCGCAATGAGCACATTAACATCGAGAAGATAGCTCATGGGAAGTCGTTTAGCGCGGCAGCAACGCGGTCGCTGGTGAGAGTAGGGGCCTCTTCCACATCCAAAACAGAACACTTAGTGGAGTTTTCTTGGATGATTCTGGCCTTTGGCTTCTGAGGACGTAGCGGCTCTAAAACAATGCGGTCGCTCTCACCTCGAATTTCAAACTTCATCCCGGGAGTAAGGCCCAGTGCGCGGCGGAGATTGGCATTTAAAACGATCTGCCCTTTGGACGACAGCGTGGTAGTCATAGTAAGACAATCTTACGCTGCAGAAGTTTGTCAAGGTAACACACAAAAGACATCAGCCAGCGTGATCCAATCAAGTTGCCGAGAGTTATAGCAATGACTCTCAGGCATCCAAATTAAGTATGATTTTAGATGAATTATATTATAAAATAGAAATGTTTGTGCTTTATAGCAAGCCGCGCATACAACATTTCAAAAACCGAAATTCACGATGCTTTTGGCATCACAAACGAACCATCGGGTTAGGCGAGATTCCAAGACGATTGAAAAACTCCCCGGCCGCCGAAAAATCGGCGGGGATTCCGATATCAAGAAATGGGCTATTCGATTCGAAAACCTTCACGCGTCCTTCGCGGGCGAGCGTCGGCAGGATTTCGGTTTCGAGAGAAATGCGGCCAGAGGGAATGGCGGCAAGGAAATTTTGGGAAACCAGATAAACCCCGGCATTGATGAGGCCCGGAGCGGCGGAGGGAGACTTTTCTTTAAAAGAAATGAGTTGGCCCGAGGAATGGGTTTCAAGAGTTCCGTAGCGGGAGGCGTCAGGAACCCTCGCAGCGGCAATGGTGAACTCCGAATCCAACGAGGCTTCGACCAAGGCAATAAAATCGGGCTCAAACCAAGTGTCGCCATTCATCACAAGCACTCGCTCGCTTTTTAAAAAATACTTTGCATGCGCCAGGGCGCCGGCGGTGCCCATTGGTTGGTCTTCGACCGAGTGGTGTATGGGCATTCCCAGCCATTCCCTGCCGACTTTGTGTTGAACCAGATCAGCCATGTAGCCACTGCAGAGCGTGACTGTGCGCGCTCCGCGAAGGGCCAGCATGTCTAGGAGATAAAATAAAAACGGCCGACCAAGCACGGGCGCGAGAGGTTTCGGCACATCATCCACCACTCCCCTCAACCGGGTGCCAAGGCCTCCGACCAAGATTGCCACATCGATGCCGGAGAGTGGGAGGGAGGATTTTATTTTCACTCAAAAACCGGCGGAAAGGTTAGTCAATTTCGTCATTTCTTAAACAGCCTCACACATTCGCGTAGGAGCTGTTTTTGAGGATGCGGTAGCCTTTAATGAGTTCGCGGATGCCGTCGTCGAGAGAGTGGGCGGGTTTCCACCCCGTGGCCAGAATGCGCTGGTTCGAGACGATGTAGTCTCGTTTGTCAGGGTCCTCGCCGATCGGCGCCTCGAGATAAACGAAGTTGGGGAGATGCTGTTGGATAACCTCGCAGAGTTCTAACTTTGTAAGGTTAGCATCCTCCAAGCCTACATTGTAGGCGCGCCCTCGCATGGTCTCGAAATTTTCCAGTGCGTGCAAAAAGACGCGAGCGACATCGCGGATGTGGATGTAGTTCCGTTTGAAATGCCCTTCGAAGACGACCAGAGCCCGGTCGTTCACCGCTCGGTAAACGAAATCGTTCACAAGCAGATCTAGCCGCATGCGCGGGGACATGCCGAAAACCGTAGCCAAGCGAAAGCTGATGCTGTTTTCGCGCTCCAGAACAGCCTGCTCGGCCTCGACCTTGCTGGTTCCGTAGAGGGAGATGGGCTTCAAGGGAGAATCTTCTGTGCAGGGAACTCCAGGCTGACCGATACCGTAGCCGCTGTTGGTGACTGGCATGAGGATTCTCTGAGATGGCGACGCCAACTTGCAAAGAAGTCGCACAGCATCCCGATTGATGGAAACCGCACCAAGTCGGTCGCGATCGCAGAGCGGAGCGCCCACCAAGGCAGCGAGCGGAATGGCTGCGTCGTGGCTTTTGAGAAGATTAGCTATCAGGCGTTCGTCTCGGCAGTCGCCCCTTACCACATCGAATGACTGCGCAGCGCAGCATTCTGCCAGCGTGGCCTGACGAAACATGAAACTGTCGAGAACCGTGACGGCATGACCAGTGGCCAAAAGTTGAGGAACTAAAACAGAGCCGAGATATCCGGCCCCGCCAGTGACGAGAATTTTCATTTCAATGATTGTTTTGGATTTTTATAGAGCCTCAATTCCGCTCCATGAGCAATTTTCGAATCCAGGACTCGTAGCTGTTGCGGGCATTGATGGCGCGGAGGGTGCCTTTTTGGTCGAGGAGGAGGATGGTGGGGAGGGCGTTGATGCCATGGGGGCGGACGAGGGGACTTTGCCAGCCTTGCCCATCACAGGCGGTGGGCCATTGGGAAATGCCGAGGCCTTCCATGACCTCGCGGACGGGGGCGGGTTTTTGGTCGAGAGAAATGGTGGCGATGGCGAGTTTGTCGCCGGGGAGCTTGGCGAGGGCTCGGCGGAAATCCTCGATCCAAAGAAGACTGGGCAGCGATTCGGTGGACCAGTAAACGAGCAGGACGATCCGGCCGCGGCAGGCGGCAATATTGAACCGACCGCCTTGGATCGTCGGAAATTCCAGAGCGAGGGGTTTATCCAAAAGCTCGAGGCGCTGGAGGTCGTCGGCGATGCGGCGGTTCAGGGCGGGCTCGTTGGAGAGGCGGCGGGCTTCGTCGAGAAGTTCGCGTTTCAGCGGTGGGTTGTTGTCGCAGATGGTCGCGACCTCGACGAGGAGGCGGGGAGCACGGCGGTCGCCGGGGTGGCGGTTTTGGAAATTGCGGGCGGCGGCAACGATGTCGCGTCGGCGTTCGTTTTCCTGCCCTTGCAGGCTTTGCATCAACAGCGAAACGCGGCGGAATCCGGCCTCG
>JBDKIG010000224.1:0-3680 GCA_039797215.1 Verrucomicrobiota bacterium
GTTTACGATGGAGTTTGGAAAACCCGCCACGCCGGACTTCCCGTGATGCTGCAGACCTTCAACGCCCGCACCGGAATTCCAGTGAAGTTCGCCTTAAAGGAACTCCGACTCTCGGAAGCTGGCATCTACGATTCCCCTATTCTTTACATGACCGGGCACGAGCATTTCGAACTGAGCAGCGAAGACAAAGCCTCCCTCAAAAAATACATCGAAAATGGCGGCCTCCTCTTCGCCGAGTCCTGCTGCGGCCGTAAGGGCTTCGATGCCGCATTCAAGGCAATGATCGCTTCGATTTTTCCTTCAAAAAAATTGGAGCGAATTCCTCTCGATTCGATTCTTTTTAAGGAACCGAATGAGATCAAGGCGGTCGGCGTCACCGAAGGTTTGATGCAGGAGAGCGGCGGCAAGGCCCGCACCGAACCCGCCCTCTTCGGCATGGATTTCGGCGGCCACTATGGAGTCATCTACAGCCCCTTCGGCCTCGCGGGCGGCTGGGAGATGTCTCAGTCCCCTTACGCGCGCGGAGTTAATGATTCCGGCGCCTTGCACCTCGGCCAAAATATTCTGATGTATTCCCTCACCAACTGACCCAATCCATGACCATGAAAACCAAATTCTCCCTCCTCCTATTGTGCCTTGGAATCTCCACGACGCTCCCCATGCAGGCCGCGACTTCGAATGGAAATGACTTCGCGCTCGCTTTGTCGGAAGCCCGCAATCCCGCCGAGAAAACCACCGTCCTCAGCGACGCGGTCGGGCGTCCCCATAATTTCCGCTACCTGACCATTTCTGAAATGTCCGATGTCCAAGTCGAGGGCCGGCCCGGCGTCCGCATTCTCGCTTCGGAACCCGCCTCCTTGATGTCCGTGGAATTCACCGTCACCGCATCGAATTCCCTGAAACTCCTGCAAGACGAACCTCGCAGCAAAGTCGGCGATGCCGTGGCTGTGACCGGCAAAGTGACCTCCTGCGACAACAGCCGAAATGCGATTTTGTTGGAGAGCCCGATCGTGCGCCACAAAGACAAGGCGAAACCCAAACCCGGCAAGGAACTCCTCGCTGAAGTCGATCCCACCGCGCTCGTGTATTCCTACACCGAGGGGCCTCGGCCACTGATGGTTCAAGCCCGCGACCGCGATGTGCTCCAGCGCAAGGACGAGATCATGGCCAATGGCGGCGGCAAGGCATGGTTTGAATATCTCGAAGCCGAACTCGCCAAGCGCGCCGCCGCCCGAGCCGCCAAAGGGGGCCAACCTTGAGCCGATCGCTCGCCCGCCGGGCGGCCCTCGCGCTCATCCTCATCGGCCTGCAGACAGCTCACGGAGCGAACGAGGCTGGCTTTTACGAGATCTGGAAAAAACGCGAAGCCACCCCCACGAAGCACGACGAGATCATCACGCTGTGCCGCAAGTTTTATGATTTGAATCCCGGCGATCCCCTGCGCGAAGCCGCCAAAAGCCTCGAGGCCTGGCATCTCATCGCCGCAGGTCGTGACAACGAGGCCTGGCCCATTTTTGAGAGCCAGGCCAATCTCTCTGGAACCGCCGTCCAGACCGGGGCCGCCAGGGTGGCGAAGGGCTGGATCAGCCGCCGAGAGATGCAAAAAGTCGCGGCCTCCCTGAAACTTTTCTACCGTCAGGAAATCGCCTTCCCGAAGGAACTCGCCGAAATCTCTGCCCATCCAAAAATCCCCGTCCAAGCCTACCCAGCACCAAACGACCCGTTTGGCACTCCTTGGAAATACCGACTCGTCGGGATGGAAAACATGCCGGGCTTCGAGAACCAGAAATACTCCCTCGAATGCGCCGAACTCGGCCCACTCTCCGACCTCCAAAATTCGCTCAAACTCCGCTACGCCGATCACATCAAAATCAAGCCCGCGAGCATCAGTCCCGCCCCCGGAGGCGTCGCCTCGATCATCAACTTCCAAGCCACCGACTCGAAGTCGGTCACCGTCCTCGGCGAGGGCCAAGTCGCCAAGGGAATCCAGCTCGCCTTCGTGGGCCAGGAAATCCTTGTGGTCTGTGACGCCACGCACTGGAAAGTTTTCAATTTTCGGCCCAAGTAAAACCGCGTGTCCGACAGCAACGACAAAAAGGAATCCGCCAAGGAGGGCATCGCCGCTCTCCTCAATCCCGCCGAGATGTTCAAGCTCGGCCGCCTCACTCTTTTTTCGCGTTACACCGTGGAGGGAAACCTCGCCGGCGCCCACAAAAGCCCTCTCCAAGGGCCGAGTTCCGAGTTCGCCACACACAAGCAATACGGCCTCGGCGATGATCCGAAACACATCGATTGGCGCGTCTTCGCCCGCACCGACAAACATTATGTGAAGCAGTTCGACGACGAAACGAACCTCCGCGTCTATCTCGCCTTTGACCGCAGCGCATCGATGGGTTTCTCGTCCTCACCGGACGGCCCGACGAAATTCCACCACGCCTCGCGCCTCGCCGCCGCTCTGGGTTATGTCGTGGTCAAAGCCCGCGACTCCATCGGCCTCTTCCTCCACTCCGACAAGGTCGACCTGCGCGTGGAGGCCGCAAATTCGCTCCAGCACTTGAACAACATGCTCAAGCGCATCCAGCAGACCCCGCCTTCCTCCGGCTCGAATATCGCCGCCGCTCTTCATGAGATTGCCGGCGCGGTGAGACGCCGGGGCATGATTGTCATCATCTCGGACCTCTACGACGACGAAGCCGAGATCGCCGTCGCCCTCGCTCGACTCCGTAAACAACGGCACGATGTCATTGTTTTTCATGTCCTCGATCCGGCCGAGATCGACTTTGCGTTGATGAAACCCTGCGAACTCGTCGACCTGGAATCCGGCGAGAAATTCGGCGTCGATCCCAAGGCCCTCGCGGCGGATTACCGGAAATCCTTCAACGAATTCCTCGAAAGGCACCGCAAAAGCTGTGCCTCTCTGAACATCGACTATCGCATCGTCCGCACGGATCAACCGCTGGACACCTTCGTGAGGGCCTACCTAGAGGAACGCAAGCGCATGTCGAAATAGCCGCCGATGTTTCTTTCCCCTTTGTTTTTGATCGCCGCCGTTGTGGGAGCCAGTGTCCCGCTCTTCCTGCATCTCATGCAGAACCGGCGAAAGGTCACGATGACCTTCCCCACCCTCCGATTCCTGAAGCTCGCGGAGAAACGATCCTCCAGCAAAGTCCGGCTCGAGAATCTCCTGCTGTGGCTCCTCCGCACCCTGATCATGGGCCTTATCGGAGTGGCCTTCGCGATGCCGATGCTCCGCAAGAGTGCCTTCGTGTGGTCCGGCGAACCACCGAGAGATATCGCTCTCGTCATCGACGCCTCCTCCAGCATGGGATATCGAAAAGCCGGAATGCCCGTGTGGGACCACGCCCTCGAGTCGGCCGCCGCCATCATCGAGGGCCTCGGCGAAAAAGACCGCGTCTGCGTTTACCTCGCCCGACAGCAACCCGAAGCGGTCGTCGTGGAGCCGATCGCCGACAAAAAGGAAGTCCTCACTCGAATAAAAAATCTTACCCTCGGATCGACCTCCTCGCAGATGGGCCCCGCGCTGGAGGAAGCAGCCAAGGCACTCAAAAAATCCGACGAGAACCGCGAGATGGAAATCCACATTCTTACGGACAACCAAGCCGTGCCTTGGCAGGCGATGTCCACAGACCCCGCCAGTTCCGGAAAATCCCCGTTCACCG
>JBDKIG010000225.1:0-3645 GCA_039797215.1 Verrucomicrobiota bacterium
TTCAAGGCTCCGTCGAGCGTCAAATCCAACTCCTCGAGCAAAAAAAACAATACGCCGCAGGTCAGATTTCCAAGGCTGACGAGGCGATGGCGGATTTGGATTACGAGTCGGCTTATGCCTACTTCAAGAGCGCGGTGGATATCCTGCCGCAAGGGGGAACCGCCATGGCTGATGTGAAGCAACAGGCTCTGGATGGATTTTGCGATGCTGCCGTGAAGCTCGCCCGCCAGCGTGTCTCCGAGGGCCGCTACGCCGATGCCCTAACGATCGTGGAGGTGCCACTTGAGGCTGCCTATAATCCCAACTACGGCCCGGCGCTTGCTCTCCGTTCGCAGCTCATGAGCCCCACCAGCTTCGTGGATCGCGGCACATTGACCCCGGGTCATGTCGCCAAGGTCGAAGAGGTCAAAAAACTCATCAAGGAAAGCGAAGGGTTTTTTGCAACTGGCCGCTACGACCTCGCCTTCAAGCGATGCGAGCAAGTTTTGAATGTTGATAAATACAACATCTCCGCTCGAAAATTGATGGAACGCATCAACGGGGCCCGCCAAAAATATGCGGACGCCGCCTACAATGAAACCCGCGGCGACATGCTCATGCAGGTGCAAAAAGCCTGGGAGCTTCCGGTTCGGAAATTTAATGAGGGCGTGACATCCATCATCGAGCAGCCAGACATCGCCCAGAGCGGCACGGAAATCATTGGCGACAAACTCGACACAATCATTATTCCGAAGCTCGATTTCACAGATTCCTCCATTGTCGAAGCCATTGGCTTCCTTCGCAAACGTGCGGCGGAGTTGGATGACGAAGAAGCCGATCCGAAGAATAAGGGTGTTAATATCGTTCTCAAACTTCCTCCCGACTCTCCGGATGCCTCCTATCCGATTACCCTCTCGCTACAGGATGTGCCCCTCCGCTCGGCCCTCGATTATGTCTCTCGCGCGGCAAATCTAAAAATCAAGATCGAGCGCCATGCCGTGGTGGTGGTTCCGCAAACCGAAAATACCGATGTGCTGATCACCAAGGAATACAAAGTTCCACCTGGATTTGTTGAGACCGTGCCTGGAAGCGCGCCCGAAACCGGCCCAGATGGCCAACCCGTCGCGGCCAGCTCGAAGGCTGTGAACTTTCTCGTCTCCCAAGGCGTAGAATTCCCCCCTGGAGCAAGCGCCAATTACATCCCCAGCTCCAGCCGATTGATTGTCAAAAATTCCCAACCAAATTTGGATTTTATTGATGGCTTGGTAGAAATAGCCGTCGCCGCCCGGCCGACCCAAGTCGAGATCGAGGCGAAGTTTTTGGAGGTCACTCAAAACAACCTCAACGAACTCGGCTTCGATTGGCTGCTCGGCCAATTTGCATTAGCCGGAGGGTCTGGAGTTTATGGGGGAGGCGGAACCATGGGTTTTGGGCGCAACATCAATAATTCGAGCTACCCCTTGATCAATCCCGGCTCGGGAGTTCCCGTGGGAGCTTCTTCCTCGACTTCAGGTCCGATCACTGCTGGCAACCGAGGCGGCGCTGGTGGCTCGGGGTTTGATACCGCCATTCAACTCAATGCCGTGGATGCGCTCCTTTTAGGATCTCCGGTCGGGGCCGCTCCTGGTATTTTGAGTGTGGCGGGTGTTTTTACAAATCCCCAGTTTCAAGTCGTTCTGCGCGCTTTGAGCCAAAAGAAAGGCATCGATCTCGTCAGCGCTCCACGCGTCACCTCCAAGAGCGGCCAGCGGGCCTTGATCGAAATCATTCGTGATTTCCGCTACCCAACCGAGTTCGAGCCGCCCCAAGTTTCCGCAACCAATGGATCCCAATACACCCCCGTCGTTCCAAATACTCCTGCTGGCTGGGAAACCAAGCACACAGGCATCACTCTGGAAGTCGAGCCCACCATTGGCCCGGATAATTACACCATCGAGTTGGTCTTGGCTCCACGGGTCATTGAGTTTGATGGTTTTATAAATTATGGAAACCCAATTAATGCAACGGTTCAGTTTGTCGATCCTTTAGGCATTCTTACACGCCCCTCTGGAACATTCGAAGCCACTCCTAATACTATGAATCAACCTGTTTTCTCCACCCGCGAGGTGACTACCCAGGTTTCCATTTATGACGGACAAACCGTGGTCTTGGGCGGCCTTATGCGAGAGGATGTGCAAAAGGTTCAAGATAAAGTCCCTATTCTTGGAGATATTCCTATGGCAGGAAGATTGTTTCGTAGCAATGTCGATCAACACATCAAGCGGAATTTGGTGATGTTTGTCACGGCAGGTTTAATGGATCCCGCAGGCCAGCCGATCATTAAAGCCGAGGAAGAAGATGCCATTGTGGGAGAGCCAAGCGTGGCCGAAATGATTGAGGAGTCTATTCCGGGCGATGTTTTGTCCGCCCCGCTGCCTGAATAAATCGCATCATGAAAAAGCTTTCCTCAATTCTTCTTCTCTCGACAATCTGGATTCCGATAGCTGTTCAGGCGACCGACCTGGTCCGCTTGGCAGAACGCGAAGAAATTCGTCGCCAAGAAAAAGTCAAACAAGGCGAACATCTTGTGGTCCGAGCGGAGCGGGCCGTGAAGGACAAAAACCTCAAACAAGCTTATACCGATTATCTCAAAGCCTTGGAACTTATTCCTGCCGGCACCGCGACTGCGACCAACCGGCAAGCTGTTCTTAACGAATTCAGTAAAACTGCTGTGGACTACGCTCGCAGCCTCATCGCCCGCGGCAACTACGCCGAGGCGGAAAATGTCGCCAAGACCGTTCTTGATCCCCAAATCAACCCCACCTACACGCCAGCCGCTAGAATTCTTGCCCAACTGGAGGACGAAAATTACAACACCACGATCGATCCGAAATTTGCCGCCAAACGGGATGAGATTGATAAATTGCTAAACCAAGCCGCTGGTTACTTTGCCACTGGACGGAACGATCTCGCCATCAAGCGATACGAGCAGGTTTTAAATCTCGATCCCTACAATATCGCTGCCCGCCAAGGCATGGAGCAGGTGAACCAGCAACGCACGGGATATTACAACGAGGCCTACAACGAAACCCGAAGCCAGATGCTCTGGTTGGCAGATCGCGCTTGGGAAAAGCCGGTTCGCAGGATCAGTAAAGATCGCTCGACGGAGGGCGCCTCGAGCGGAGGTTCTGCATCCACCAAGGATGACATGATGCGAAAGCTTAATGGTATAGTCATCGATAACCTCAGCCTCAATGATGTCACCATTCGTGAAGCCGTGGAAATTTTGAAACAGAAAAGTCGGCAATTTGATTCCTTTAGCGCGGATTCCAAAACAAAAGGGGTTAATATCGTGCTTAAAATCCCCCCTCCCGCCGCGCCCGGCACGGAAGGCGAGACTCCGGAGCCCGGATCGGAAGCGCCGGCCACTCCTGTTGTCACAGAGAATTCTCGCGTCAACTTAGATCTCAAGAATGTTCCCCTCATCGAAGCCATCCGTTACCTCACAGAACTTACTGGTTTAAAACAAAAAATTGAGCCTTTCGCTGTCTCTCTTATTCCTGCAACCGAAAGCACCGAAGAATTGCTGGTCAAAGAGTATCGTGTCTCCCCAAACTTCATCCCCTCCACATCTCCCTCGGAATCCGAAGGGGAGCCCATAGCAGGCCAATCCTCCGCCGACAGCAA
>JBDKIG010000226.1:0-3628 GCA_039797215.1 Verrucomicrobiota bacterium
GTAGGCGTCGAACAAGTAAACATGACCCGGTTCCACCGGCCAAACGCGTTCGAGATACAAAGCCCGACCGATAGCCGCCCACATCACGCCGACGATTCTTCCATCATCCCCTCGTGCCACGAGACAGCGTTCGTTGCGTTCGAAACGCTCGGCGAGCTGATTCATGTTGGTGGTAGGGCGAAATGCAATGTAGTCATCGCTTTCTGTGGTGGTCAACCAACTCATTGTTACGGGAATTTTAGGCTCTACCGCCGGTATTGGTTTCGCCAACGAACGGCTCAACAAAAACATTCTCCGATAACCCAACACTTCAATGAGCTTGAACCAAAAACTGCGGAAGCCCTCCTGACGCAACGTTTGCCACGCTCGGCCTATGAGTGAATCGCTCATTTCACCGATGCCGTGCGGTGCCGATTGTAGAAACCCAGCGCGCCGAACGCCCCCGGCGTCATGATCCGACGTTCAAACACGGATGCGAGTTCGTGGATGCGACGCAACAACTCCGCGTTGGTTGCCAGTTTTTCATGCGCGGTGTCGAACCAGATGTTATCTTCGAGTCCGACGCGCACGCCACCACCTTCCAAAATAGCGATGGTGTTAGCGCGAAGTTGCGAATCGCCAATGCCAGCTAACGACCAGGTTGCGCCAGGCGGGAGGCTTTTCAGCAATAGGCCAATTTGCAGCAGGTCGTCCTGGGCACTGGCGATATTGCCGACGAGCACATTAAAATAAAGAGGTGGTTTTATTATCGATTTGCCGATCAGATATTTGGCGTAATTTATCATACCGCTGTCGAAACATTCCAGCTCAGCTACGACTCCGCACTCTGTCATCTTCGCCGCCAGTCGCTGGATCATATCCGGCGAGTTCACGCTCGGCTCGCGCACAAAGTTGAGCGAACTCAATGTCAGGGACGCCATATCCGGTCTCAACTCGAGGACCGCCGCGCGTTTTTCAAATTCAGGAAACGTCCTCCCGCTTAACGACGCACAAATCACCAAACCCGGGCAAAACCGTCGCACTCCCTCAAAAATCTCCCGGTAAATCTCCGGCTCCCATGCCGGGGCCCCATTCGACTGCCGGGCGTGGATGTGCGCAATGGTAATTCCGATTTCATGCGCTTCATGGATTTGCTCGATGATTTCCGAGGGAGCGACAGGTATGTGAGGCGTGGTCTGCTTAGTTGGAACCATTCCTGTAGGCGTGAAATTGATGACCAAATCTGACTGGGTGTATGCCATCATCGCCGGGAGTGTTCTGGCCAAAACAGTTTTAGTCAAGGATGCGCTAGGGCTAATTCAAAGGGCGGTAAGGCGCCGGATTCCAGCAAAACAAAGACATCCCCGGCTGGCAAACCGCAAGTCTAAAAAAACATACGAAGCCGATATTTCAAAATACGGTTTCCCGATTCCAATCTGAGTTCTTATCGCCGCTCAGGGCTCGGGGTAGAGACCAGCGTCGAACAGGGGCTTGTAGTGTTCGCGGATCAGAGGAATCCAAGATTCCTGGGGAGTGCTGGGCGGGCGCGCATTTCGGGCGGTGGCGTTCAGCTTCTCGCTGTCGGGTGTGGGCGTCAGCTCGAGCGTCTCGCATATCCTTAGGATTGTCCGCCACCGATCCGAGATAAGTTCTTCAAATGTGATTTCGACAAGGTTGCCGGCTGGAATCAGGATGCGCGAATCGAAGTATTCACGCAGGCGCGCGCCGTAGTTCTTGAAGGTGAGGGTAATCTCCACTGTGCATGGCCATTGCAAAAAAAGGTGTCAGTCCCGCGTATTATCGCTTTTTTCTCCGTTTTTCTAGAGCGCCATCCAGAGAGTTTGAGGCACTCCGGCATTCAATTCCTCCGTGGCTCATTCGAGAATCGCCGGGTCGCCGTAGAGCGTGGAGCCCGAGGCACGCGTGATTTTGACGGGGAAAATCTGGCCGATGTGGCGGGGGGCGCCTTCGAAGACGACGATCTTGTTCGTGCGGGTGCGCCCGGAGAGTCGCTCGGTGTTGTGGCGACTGGCGCCTTCGCAGAGGATTTCGACCTCTGTGCCGACGAGGGCGTCGAGTTTCGCAGCGACATGGCGATTCACAACCTCCAGCAACTCTTGGTTCCGCGCCTCCTTTAGTTCCTCCGAGATCTGAGCCTCCATTGTGGCGGCGGGGGTGTTTTGGCGGGGTGAGTAGCGGAAGACGAAGGCGTTATCGAACGAGACCACCTCGCACAGGTCGCGGGTTTTTTGGAAATCCTCATCCGTCTCACCCGGGAAGCCGACGATGATATCGCTGGTGATCGCCATTCCGGGACGGGCGGCGCGGATGCGCTCGGCGAGCTTTTGAAATTTCTCGGCCGTGTAGCCCCGGCGCATGATTTTGAGAATGCGGTCGGAACCGCTCTGGAGTGGAAGGTGGATGTGCTCGACGAGCTTGGGCAGGCGCGAAAAGGCTTCGATCAAATCGTCACGATAGCCAATCGGATGGGGCGAGGTGAAGCGCACGCGCTCGATACCATCGACCGCGCTGACGGCCTCGAGCAATTGAACGAATGGGCTTTTGCCATCGACCTTGGGAAATTCGTGGCGTCCGTAGAGATTCACGATCTGGCCGAGGAGCGTGACCTCTTTCACCCCGCGTTCAGCCAACGAACGGACCTCGGCAACGATCTCGGCGATCGGGCGACCACGCTCGGAGCCTCGGGTCTGCGGCACGATGCAAAACGCACAGTGCATATTGCAGCCCTGCATGATCGAAACGAAAGCCGTCACCTGCCCTGCCTCGAGCTCCTGCTCGCGGATGGTGGATTGGGATCCGGGCTCTTCGTCGGTATCCACAATCGGACGCCGCACATCGTCAATGAGCGCGTGCTGGCGGCTTTGCAGAAGGTCGTGAACATAATCCGCCACGCGGTGGAATTTCTGGGTGCCGACGACGAGATCGACATGCGGTGAGGTTTGAAGAAGCGATTCGCCACGGGCCTGTGCCATGCAGCCAAGGTAGCCCAGCACAAGGTGAGGCCGTGTTTTTCGGAGCTTGCGGAGCATGCCCATCTTGCCGATCGCCTTCTGCTCGGCCATGTCGCGCACGCTGCAGGTATTGAGCAAAATCACATCGGCCTCGCTCTCGGCCTCGACCATTCGATAGCCACGCTCAACGAGCATTTTCGACACCTGTTCGGAGTCGCGCTCGTTCATTTGGCAGCCATAGGTCTTGATGTAAACGCCGGGCATTTTTTGAAGGCTGGAAATGTGCTTCACCGGCTGGATTCGGGCAAGGAGAAGTGTGGCGGTGAGCTAGGATTGCAAATCGAGAAGGATTTTACCGGTGCGCTTGTCTTGCATTGCGGCGGCTAGAGCGGCGGGAGCTTCAGAAAGCGGGAGGATTTGATGGATGGGCGTGTGAAGGATGCCACGATGGAGGAGATCGGCTAGGGTGGCGTAGGTGGATTGAATCTCGGTGGCGGGGGAGTTTTCTTTCCATCGACGCAGCCAGAAACCTCGGAAGGCGAGGTTTTGGAAAATCAAAAGACCGTTCGGGATTTTCAGAGGTTGGCGGGCCATGGCACCGATCGTGACATGCGGCGAACCCTGCGCGAGGGCGTTCGCGATATTCAAGGCGCTAGAGCCTCCAACCGAGTTGAGAC
>JBDKIG010000227.1:0-3625 GCA_039797215.1 Verrucomicrobiota bacterium
GTAACTCCTTGATTATAATGGCAGCGCCTACGGGATTCGAACCCGTGCACCAGCCTTGAGAGGGCTGTGTCCTAACCCCTAGACGAAGGCGCCGTGAGGAGGCTGAAGCTAAAGGGAGCACTTGGTTTTGCAAGATAAAGTCTACGTCTTGCCGAGCGTGGTGATGGCGCTTGCGCGGCGCAGGGTTCCTTTCTTTACTTGGCGCCCTATGTCATCGACGGATTCTGTTCACTCGCGCAAAAACCCTTTTCGGGCGGCGCTGGCTGTGAACCGCAAACTCACAGGCGAGGGCTCCCAAAAAGAGACGCGCCACTTTGAACTCTCGCTCGCCGGTTCAGGGCTGCACTACGAAGTCGGCGATTCGCTGGGCGTGTTTCCCTCGAACAATCACGAGTTGGTCGAGCTCGTGCTTCGCGAGTTGGGTTTCACCGGCGACGAAGTGGTGCCGAGCGCGGATGCTGTGGAAATGCCGATCCGCGAGGCGTTGACGAAAAGCTACATTCTCACCGAGCCCTCGAAGCAACTCCTGCAGGCTGTGGCGACCTTGGATCCAGCGGCCGCTTATTTGAATGAATTCCTGCTCCCAGAGGAAAAAGCCGCTCTCGAGAATTTCCTGTGGGGTCTGGATGTGCTGGATGTGCTTCAGCAATTTCCCGCCGCGAAATTCACGCCCGCCGAATTTGTCAAAGTCCTCCGCAAGCTCCAGCCGCGTCTCTATTCCATCGCCTCCTCTCAGAAAGCTGTTGGCGAGTCCGTGCATCTAACAATCGCCGTAGTTCGCTACTCGGTGGACAACAGTCCGCGTCAGCGCGAGGGGGTTTGCTCGACTTACCTCACCGAACGCACGAACGGATCGGCTCCTGTATTTGTCCACACGGCGAAACATTTTCGGATGCCGGAAAATCCCGACACACCGATGATCATGGTCGGGCCTGGAACTGGTATTGCGCCGTTCCGTGCGTTTTTGCAGGAGCGGAAAGCAACGGGGGCGAAGGGGAGGAATTGGCTTTTCTTCGGCGACCAGCGCGAGGCCACGGATTTTCTCTACCGCGAGGAATTGGAGGCGGCGCTTGCTGATGGCTCGCTCCACAAGCTCGACACCGCGTTTTCCCGCGACCAAGAGCACAAAATCTATGTCCAGCACCGGATGCACGAGAAAGGTGCCGAGCTTTTCGATTGGCTCGAGAGCGGGGCGTATTTCTATGTCTGCGGCGACGCGAAGCGCATGGCAAAGGATGTCGATGCAGCTCTGCACGCGATTGTCGAAAAACACGGCGGCAAAACCGAGGAACAGGCCAAGGAATATGTCGAGGCCCTGAAAAAAGAGAAACGCTACCGCAAGGATGTCTATTGAAACCGGACCGAACACTTTGAACACCACACCACGCCACATCCACTTCCTCGGCATTTGCGGGACCGCCATGGGTTCCGTCGCCGCGGCCATGCAAGACAAGGGATTCCAAGTCACCGGGCAGGACGAAAATGTCTACCCGCCGATGTCCACCTTCCTCGAATCGAAGGGCGTCAAAATTACGCCCGGCTTCGATCCCGCCGATATCCCAGCCGCAGACTTGATCGTGATCGGAAACGCGATGTCGCGCGGCAATCCCGCTGTGGAGGCCGTTCTGAACCGGAAACTTCTCTATCTCTCCCTGCCGGAAACGCTGAAGCATTTCGTGCTTCGCGGACGCCACAATCTCGTCGTCACTGGAACGCATGGAAAAACGACCACCACCTCAATCCTCGCATGGATTTTTGAATCGGCGGGACTCGAGCCGGGTTACCTGATCGGAGGAATTCCCTCGAACCTCGGCCAGGGCGCCAACATCCGCGACTCGAAGCATTTCATTCTCGAGGGCGACGAATACGACACGGCGTTTTTCGACAAACGCTCGAAATTTGTCCACTACCTCCCCGAGCTAGTGATCGTGAACAATATCGAGTTCGACCATGCCGATATCTACCGCGACCTGGATGAGATCAAAACAAGCTTCCGCCGCCTTCTCAACATCGTCCCCTCCGAGGGCATGGTGCTGATCAACGGCGACGACCCGAACTGCCTCGATGTCGCAAAAAATTGCCCGGCCCCGATTGTTGAAGTGGGCTTCTCCGCGAACTGCGCGAATCAGATTCGAAACGCCACCCACAGCCCGTCGGGCTCCAGCTTCGAATTATTTAACGAGACATTCACGATCCCTCTCTCCGGAGATTTCAACATTCGCAACGCCGCCATGGCCGCTTCGGCAGCCCACTACTACGGCGTTCCTGTCGAAAAAATCCGTGCCGCGCTGGCAAGTTTCCAAGGCATCCGCCGCCGGCAGGAAGTTCGTGGAACGGTTAACGGCATCACGATCATCGACGACTTCGGCCACCACCCGACCGCCATTCGCGAAACTCTCGCCGGGCTTCGCAAAAAATTCGGACCCGTGCGTCTGTGGGCTCTCTTCGAGCCGAGATCGAACACCACACGACGCGCCGTGTTTCAGAACGACCTGCCAAAAGCTTTCGCCGAGGCCGACGGGGTTTTTATTTCCCAAGTCGCCCGCCTCGACCAGTTGCCCGAAAACGAGCGCCTCAAGCCGGATCAAGTCGTCTCCGACATTGCAGCCACTGGAAAACCGGCGTTCTACGAACCCACCGCCGACTCGATCATTGAGCGCCTCAAGCCTCTGGCAAAATCAGGCGATGTCGTGATCGTTTTCAGCAACGGCGGCTTCGACGGCATCCACCAAAAGCTCCTCGATCGCCTAGCCTAACAAAGCCTCGGCTCTGGCTCAGAAATAAAATTCGACGCCCTGCTCGCGGAAGGCGGCTTTTTGGTCGCCGAGGTATTTTTCACCAAGTTTGTCAAATCCCCCGGCGGCTCGGAACTCTCGGAGGAAGGCGTTGATTTTTTCGAGGAGGGCGGAATCGTCCAACCGAAGTGCCACGGCCCATTGTTCTTTGCGAACAGGAGCGAGAAGGGCGCGGGTTTTCTCGGGTTGCTCTTGGGCGTTTTTCCAAATGCTCATCTGATCGTAGAGAAATGCATCCGCTTTTCCCTGAATGACCTCCAACACCGCAGCGGATTCTTTTTCCAGAGCGAGGATTTGGGCGTTTTTGATGTTCGCGCGAGCCCAGATTTCCCCCGTGGTTCCCTGGCGGACGGCGAGGGTTTTGCCCGGTTGATCCAAGTCGGCGATCGAGGTCGCGGGGGAATCCTTGCCCACGAGAAGCGCGAGGCCGGTTCCGACATACGGCTCCGAAAAAGCGACGGATCCCCGGCGCTCGGGCGTGTCCGTCATGGAGGAAATGATGCAGTCGATTTTCCCAGTCTGCAGAGAGGGAATGAGCCCGGTGAACGGGATATTTTCGATCCGAAGCGACTTCCCAAGCGACTTGGCCAGCGCTTCGGCGATCTCAACACTCACGCCAGTCGGTCGGCCAGCCGGATCGATGGTTTCAAATGGCGGGTAGGATAAATCCATTCCCACCACCAAATCATTGGCGGAGGGTTTGGGCTTACAAGCCAAGGAGCCCCCCAGAAGCCAGAGCGCTGCAGAAATTCCGCGAAGAAGCCGCGGGAAAGGCGTCACTGTCCCGATGCGCCTTCGATTTTATTACCTACTTTGCTGATCCCCTCGCC
>JBDKIG010000228.1:0-3607 GCA_039797215.1 Verrucomicrobiota bacterium
CCTCATCGAATCCTCTCACATGAGACCGATTTTCAGGCCGCAACGATCTGAAAAACTCCATCTCATCCGGATCAAGGCCCACAAGGTGCCCTGCGAGATCATCCACAAGCGGGACGGCAAGGTCCGCTACTGCATCGAAAACCATGCCCGGACGGATGCGTGCGAAGAATATGTCGAGCCATTGTTCCGTGAATGCCGCCACGGCCCTCTTGTCGAAAAACCGGATCGATTCCTGAAGAATGCGGCGGTATTTCGTGTGCACCGGAGGATCTCCGCCGACCACAAACGGATCGAATTCCGCCACCGGATCGTTACTCAATCTCTCAACATCCCTGAGGCAGGCGAGCGCGGCTTCGTAGCCGAGCACGATCCATGCGTTTTGTTTTTCATCGAAGCACACCGGGCTCCGGTCCCGTGCTTCGGCATAGAGGGCATGGGCGTTGGGTTTCGAACCTGCCCAGAAAAGATCGCATACGGGGAAGGTATTGGGGCTCATATCCGCGCAAGTAGGTGGGGCTGCGCCACCCGATAAAGCAACCAGCCACCAACAAGTGCAACAAGCGATGTCGCAGCCATAGTGAAAAATCCCGGCCCCGGGACATACGGGGTGCCTTCCATCCAGTGCCGAGCGGACTCCAGAAGCGGCACCAGAGGGTTGAGGTCGGCGATCAGGGAGGCGGGCCAGATTTTCGGGACCGGATAGACGATGGGTGTCACCAAAAATCCAAATCCGAGAACGAGGTCGAGCGCCCGGGGCACATCCTCATAAAGCAATCCCACCGGCGCGAGCCAAAGTCCGATTGCCAAGCCGAGGCACAGGATCGCCAGCAAGGCGACAGGAACGAGAAGTAGGCTCCAGCCGGGAACAATTCGGTAAAACGCGAACGCAGCACCCACGAGCGACAAGCGGACGAGGAAGTTGAACAAAACCCCGCCCAACCCCGCGAGAACCACCGCCTCATGAGGCATGCGGACCTTCACCAAAATCTCGCGGGCATTTTTCAAATCCGTGAGCGGACATTTTAATGCTTCGACAAAAGCGGACCAAAACATCGTGCCGATCAGGACATATAGGGGGTAGGGGACCGAAGTTTTTCCGACTGGCAGAATGCCCGAGTAGTTCAACCCAGTCCAGACGAGGGCAGAGACGAGAGGTGGAAGGAGCAGCCAGGCATAGCCGAGAACACTCTGACGGTGCTGGCTGCGGAGGTTTTTCAGAAAAAGATGCGTCGCAGGCTCCCACGCCTTCCGCAAATCGGAAAACGCCTCCTCAATAAAGAGCCTGGGCGTGCGCAGGCTCGATGCAGAGGAGTAGCGGATCTCAATGGATGCCTTCATGGCTGGGTGCGGCTCAGTTTTTCCCAGTCGGGCGGGAAATGAATGTTGTGTCGAATCCTTGAAAAATGTTCAAAAAAACGCCGCCAAGTGTCGGGAAAGAAGATGGCATGGAAGGGCAGGAGTAGCAAAGCCAAGGGGTATTGCAGCGCCAAAGTGAGGATCATTCCGAGAGGAAGCCAGAGTTGATAATACTTCAAAAAAAACATTCGGCACACAGCACTTGGAATCACCAAGACAGGCTTCACACGGAGCCATCGCCAGAGAGCGAACTGGAAAAAACCGTAGATGGCAAGAAACGGCAGGACAAAGGGCGAACCGGAAAACCACAACAACACGGCAAACCCGAACATCTCAAAAGGAAAAATTGCCAAGCGGATCAGCCAAGCGAGGCGGCCCAGTCCGAATCGCACAGCAAGCGTGGGGACACCTGATTTGCGGTCACTCTCGATATCCCCAGCTTGGTGAAAGATGATGCTGCGCAGGCCGAGCGCAAAGGCCCAGATTCCCAGCGCAGCTAAAAAGCCGAAGGAGGCTTTGGGCGCGACCAAAAGCGCTGCCCAAATCGAGGGCAGGCATTGCCCCCCACTCGCATCCGCAAGCACGCCAAGAGCTCCTCTTTTTTTCAACCGAACCGGCGGCACCGAGTAGAGGGTGAAGACCAGCCAGTTCGCAAGGTAGATCCAGAGGGCTTGGGTGTCCGCCTCGAAGCAGAACCAAACGGCACAAGCTCCACTCACAAGGCAAGCTGCCAGCCAGAGCGCTTGGAACAGAAGCGATTTCCCAGCCATAGTGTTTGCCTTTCCAGCCCGCTGGTCGTCGCGCTGGTCGGTGATGTCGTTGAGCACGCAGACGAACGAGGCGAGGGGAACCAGCGCGATAAGGATTTTCAGCTGTTGTGGCCAGAGGGATTCCAAGGGGACGCCTCCAGCGCAAGCGGACAGATAAGCGATCCCCAGAAAGATGGGTGTCTTGAACTCCCACCAGGTTCCGGAGCGAATCGGCGATAGGAAATTTGAGATTTGAGATTTGAGATTTGAGATCACGGGATCGTGCCGTGCTTGTTTTCCCAAGCCACGCGCATGGGATGAGTTGGGGGCATCGAGAGGATGAGTTTGCGCTCGAAATCCTTCGCCTTGGCTTTATCTGCTTCGGTTTTTCGGGCTTTTTGCCAATCGGCATGGGCCTTTTCATTCAAGTGACGCTGGCCTTTGATGTCGGAATTTTGCAAGGACTCGGTCCAAGCGCGGATTTGGCGGGAGCAACTCTCGGCGGAGGATTTCAAATTAAAGATTTGAGATTTAAAATCCTGCAAGGCGGGTCGGCGCTCGAAGTAGCAGAGCATTGAGCGAACCTCTCCAGCAGAGCCGCGAGCGATGTAGAGGAAGGCGAGAAGTTCGTTGGTGGTGCCGCGCTCAAAGCCCTCCGCAATATTGTTTGAAACGGAGAGGGAGCAGCGGTCGAGTTGATCGCGCTTCGAGAAACTGATGTGTTCCCTCGCGGCAAGGAGAAAATCCTCACACTCCTCGGCCAGACGGATAGCCTCCTGCCACACTGGCAAATCCTCAAATCGTTTGTAGGTCATAGATGGAATTTCAAATTTGAGATTCGAGATTTGAGATCGGAAGCAGAGCTTCCAGCTTGTCCGCAAAATCCGCGCAGGGGTCAGCAGGGTAGTATTTCCATATACTCTGCGAGGCTTTGAGTCCGATTTCCCTCCATTGATGGCGTTGGTTCCATGCACGCTCCATGGCTTCATCAAACCCCTCCTCACTCGTCGAGCTGGCGAGAAACCCGGTGACTCCATCCTCAAGAATCTCAGCTGCCCCACCGGCCGGAGTCATGATAGACACGCGCCCGCAAATCATGGCCTCCACCTGCGCTAGCGGCAACCCCTCGGCCCGCGACGGCAAAACCAAAGCGTGATGATTTTTCCAAACCTCCGTGATGTCGTTTGTGAATCCACAAAATCGAACATTATTGAGCTCCAGAAGCTGGGCCATACCCACGAGGCCCTGCTCGTTGACGCCTGTGCCAAAGAAGTCGACCTGCACGGGGCGCTCCCTCCACTTCCGGCGGGCGAGCATATGGAGCAGAATATCCTGCCCTTTTTCCCTCGGCCACATCCGGCCGACACACGCCAATCTCAAAACACCATCACTCGCGTCAGGCCATGAAAGTGGCTCACGGGTAGTAATCATGAACGGATTCCGAACGACTTCGGCATTAGCCAGTTTGGATCCCATCATACACTCAGCAACGAGGCGATTGT
>JBDKIG010000229.1:0-3594 GCA_039797215.1 Verrucomicrobiota bacterium
GGCTTGTAGGCACCACCACGCAGGATTTTTGCCCCGGCGGCTTTGACGGCGCGGGCGGTGGTGAGGAGTTGCTCCTCGCTTTCGACCGAACACGGACCGGCCATCATCGCGAAATGCCCGCCGCCGATTTTGACTCCATCCACATCGACGACGGAGTCCGTGGATTGAGATTCGCGACTGGCGAGTTTGAAGCGTTTCTGGACGCGAAGGACGCGCTCCACCTGCGGGAGGGCGGTGAGGGATTCGAGGTTTTGGTGGGTGCTCTCATCGCCAATGGCGGCCACGATGGTTTGGGTGGCGCCGTGGATGGGTGCAGGCTCGTAGCCAAGCTTGGCGACTTCGGAGATGACCTCTTCGATGAGGTGGCGGGAGGTATGCGGGCGAAGGACGATGATCATGTTTTTCGGTTGGCGCGGTTCTGGCGCGGTGCCTAGTGTTAAACCCTCGATCGCATGAAATCAAAAGAAGTCGACCCCCGAATCAAGGCCCTGACTGGTGAAGTCGCCGAGGGCAAAACCGCCCGCCACATCGAAGACATGATCAACACGGCGCTCGGCTTCGGGCGGGACCGGGCGACGATCGCCGAGGTGAAGCTCATGAGCCGGGCCCTGCGAGAAATGCGAAATGCGGCGAGGATTTTCGCTCGTTATAATCGGGTGAAGAAAGTGGCGGTCTTCGGCAGCGCACGCACCAAGCCGGAGCAGGACGAATTCCAACAGGCTGTGGCCTTCGGCGAAAAAATCGTCGAGCACGGCTACATGCTCATCACCGGCGGCGGAGACGGCATCATGGGCGCGGCGCAGAAGGGCGCAGGCGCGGAAAAGAGCTTCGGGCTCAACATCCGACTCCCCTTCGAGCAGGCCGCGAATGAGACGATTCACGGCGATCCGAAGCTCATCAACTTCAATTATTTTTTCACCCGCAAATTGAATTTCGCCAAGGAAACCCACGCGTTCGCCTTGTTTCCGGGCGGCTTTGGAACGCACGACGAGGGGTTTGAAATTCTGACGCTCATGCAGACTGGCAAAATGCCGATCGTGCCGATCGTGATGATCGACCGCCAGAACGGCCACTATTGGGAGACTTGGCGCCGTTTCATCACGAACGATCTTTTGCACAACGGGCTCGTGTCCGAATCAGACTTTCACCTCATCCACATCACCTACGATGTGGACGACGCGGTGCGGCACATCAACGCGTTCTATCGGAATTTCCACTCCTACCGCTGGGTCCGCGAAAAAATGGTCATCCGCATCCACCGTCCGCTCACCGAGGAGTCGGTTCAGGCCTTGAATACCCGTTTCGATGGAATGCTCGCCGCCGACCGGATCGAGCAGACCGGCGCACTCGAGGAGGAAATCGACGACGCACACCTGCACCACATGCCGCGCATCGTGCTGACTCCGCACAAGCGGGACTTCGGAAAAATCCGCCTCTTGCTGAACGCGATCAACGAGCTTCCGGCGAAGGAGTGAGGGATTCCTGCGGCGACGGAGCTGGAGTGGGTTCAGGGCGTGGCGTGGGCGTGGGCCACGGAGGGACGCGGTTTGGCCAGGTGTGGAGCGGGACGCCGAGACCACCGAGTTCGTCGATGAGGATTTGGCATTTCGCCTGCCATTTTTCCAAGTCGGGAGGGGTGTTTTCGGGTTCGGCAGAGCCGGGAAAAACGACATAAGCGACCTTCAGATCGCTAATCGGGCGGCTGAGGTTGGAGGAATTGCCATTGAGTTCGCGGCAGAGGAGGAGCGAGGCCTCGCCGGCTTTGTGCGACGGGCCGGAGTCGCCGAGGATGGCTGGGAAGGCACGACCCTCATGGATCACCACGGCGTAGTCGCCCACCTTGGGAACAAACGGCCCGGTGTGGTCGCGCATTATGAAACCGGGGAGAACGATGAAGGGGTCCACCGAGGAGACGAGGAAGCTCCACTTCTTGAGATCGTGGATGCGGCGTTTGGCGAGGTCGATGCCGTCCTTGATTTCCTGCACGCGGGCGGGCTTGAGGCCAGGCTTGGCCAGCTCCGCCTCGAAGTCGGCCAGTTTTTTTTCCTCGATCGGCAGGCAGGGATTCACGCGCGGAGTTTGTTTCGGCCAGCGATAACTCGTCTGCGGCAGGAAGAACATGGACGAGGTATCCACGGCGACATTGCGGTCGCCATCGGAGCCGTCGGTATTCACATCCATATCCGAAAGCACCAGTAGGGCGCGGCGCGAGGTGGCGGGGTTCTGGAGCTCGAGCATCGTCTCGCAATCGTAGAAATTGTGGCGAGAGAGAACGGCGTCGAGATTCGCCTGCTTGCGGCGCACATCGCGGACCTTGAGGTCGTAGAATTTCTCAAAAAACGGGGAGACGGTGGCGTTAGCGAGGAGCGTTGGAAGCGTCGGAAGCACAGCGGCCAAGTCCGGCTTGTTGGAAAGGATGTCCTCCAGCGTCGCGGCGGGGCGGGGCAAACGCAGCCGCAGGGTGACCTCGACTTTGTAAGCGTTGTTTTCCTTGCGGTCGGCTGAGGCAAGGTCCGCGCCAGGTTCGGCGACAACCGCGGATTCGAGCGCGATGCCATTGAAAAGCGTCGCCGTGGGGAGCGGTTTGCGGACAAGCGCGGGGATCGGCGTGGGGGTGGGAACTGGAGTTGGAGTCGGGGCGGGCGTTGTGGGAGGAGGCGGGGGCGGAGGCTTCGGGCAGGCGGTCAGAAGCAGGGCAGCGGCGGCCGAAGCTGAAAACAGAAGCCCTCGTGTGACCGCCCAGTTCCTCATGCCAGATCAGGTGTGGGCGATGAATGCCGAGTAAACATCCGGCGGGATATCGAGCATCTTGTAGTCCGACGAGGAGACGAAGAGCAGGCTCTGTTTCCCCTTCCCGAGCATTTGGCCGAGCGAGTCGTAGATTTCATGCTCGAGCGTGGCGAATTTTCGGTTGTAGCCAGCCACGCGGATTTTCACCTGCACAGTTTCGAACTCGCGGGTCTCGCGGATGAACTTGTGCTCGAACGAGCGCGTGAGGATATAGAACGGCGTGTTCTGAAGATTGAACTTCGGCATCACACGGTTGAAAAACAGCTCGCGCGTCTTGCCGACCCACATGGCATACATGCCAAAATAGACATTCCCGACCGAGTTGGTGTCGGCGTAGGTGGCGACGAGCGTGTGGACGAACCATTTTCCTTCAAAATGTCCCGCGAGGCTGTGCTGGATCGCGCTGGGGTCGAGCATTGTCACCGGGCTCGCGACGCTCACGGCGCTTTGAGGAGAGGTTGCCAGCGAACTGGAAGCCGGCGCTTCCAACTCCGCTGTGTCGGTGGCGAAATCCTCGGTGGCACTGGGTTTGATAAGCAGCCAGACCACATAGCCAAGCGGGAGAAGCGACCCGACGATTTGCATCTCCGGCGAGCGAAGGAAATATCCGAACGAAAAAATCAGCACGGCAATGCTGCCGATGCAGAACATTTTCACCTGCGGAATGGCATTCGCGGGGCTCACGATGAAACACCGCGCAATGGCCAAAATCGAATACCCGACGAAAAAGGTCGCGTAGAAGATCATGAAAAACTCCAACTCGAACTTCAGCATCACACCGACCAGCGCGACGATGCCAGCCAG
>JBDKIG010000230.1:0-3590 GCA_039797215.1 Verrucomicrobiota bacterium
CGGTTTTGGAAATTGCGGGCGGCGGCAACGATATCGCGGCGGCGTTCGTTTTCCTGGCCTTGCAGGCTTTGCATCAACAGCGAAACGCGGCGGAATCCGGCCTCGGCGCGGACTTCGCGCGGGGCGGATGATTCCTTTTCGAGGGCTTGAAGCATTCGCATGGCCTCGTCGACTTGGGACTGGCGACTGTCCATTTTGCCGATGGCGGCCAGGAGCGAGGCGAGGCGCATACGGGCTTCGTGGCTTCGCGGATCGGAGGGATTCTTTTCCAAAAACTCGGAAACCAATTTCTCTTGCTGCTGGAGGTGGCTTTTTGCGAGGGCTCGGGCTTCCTGGAGATTTTTCGGCTTCGCACCCGGCCCCGCATCCAAAGCCACAACCGCATTCCAATCCTCATCGGGCGTGGCGATGGCGAATCCGGCAACGGCGAGAAGAAGAAAAAAAGCCTGCCTCATTCGTTGGCGTCGATGGTGGTGTAAATCGGGCGGTGGTCGCTGGCCTCGCGGGTATGGCGCGAGCTGGAAATGCCGCTGCGGTTGAGTCGAATTTCCGGCCAGAGGCCGCGACTGGCCATCAGGTAGTCGATGCGCGAATAGAGGTCGGCGTTGTCCCAGAAATGCGTCCAAGTGAGGCCGTCGCGGTCGCGGAGCGGGAGGTCGCGGAGGCTTGTGGGGGAGTTTGAGGGTCCGAGGATTTCGCGGATGGGAAATTCGTTTTTCGTGTCGTTGAGGTCGCCAAAGAGCAGGAGGTTTTGGTTGGGATCGGCGGCGAGGATTTGGTTGAGGCGGGAGCGCACGATCAAGGCCTCCTTGGCGCGGAATTTCTGCTGGTCATACATCGGAACGGCGCGCTTGGACTTGAGGTGCAGGCCGACTAAGCGGAGCCGATATTCCGGAGAAACCTGCACGGTCACATCGAGGATTCCCCGGCCCATGCGGTGCCGACGGCCATCTAATTCCAGCGGCACATCTGACATCGAATCGCGTGCCACGATCGGGAGTTTACTCAAGAGCGCGAGGTGGCGATCACTCCCCTCATCTCCCCTCACCCACTCGAGATGCGGAAAATCCATTCCGGCCTCGCGAAGCCGCGTCTGAAAATCAGCGAGCATTTTTTGATCGCCCATTTCGGCCACGCCGAGAATGTCCGGATTGATCGATTTGATGGCAGAAATCAGGGCGCGGATTTCCTTATCGGGCTTCGGTGCATCGGGAACAAACCGGTCACCCACCTTGCGCGACATGGGTAGGTAATTTTCGAGATTGTAGTGGACGAAGACGACCTCTCGGGCTCCCGCGGCGGAGATGCAGAAAATCCCAACCGCCAGCAACCAGGCTCCCAATCTCATGGAGGGAAAACCGAGCCGACTCAGGCGGGTTTGTGAGGCTCCTTGTCAGCAGCCTCTTTGACCTCGACTTGAGCAGCGGTCTTGTGGATTTCGCGCTCGAATTCATCGCGAGCCCTCTTGAACTCCCCGAGGCTTTGACCAATGCCACGAGCGAGTTCAGGGAGTTTTTTCGCGCCGAAAAGGAGCAGCACGATCACCAGAATAAAAACAATTTCGGGCCAACCCGGCATAGAGAGGGCAAACATTGGAGTGCTCATAGTTCTTTGGCATTAGTGCATGAACAGACCGAGTGCAAACCAATCCTCGTTTTTATGTCCAGCGCCCAATCGTGGATTGCGCCGGATCGCAAACTGAGTTGTAGTCCTTAGTTCACGGCCGCCCGACCATGCCGACCAAGACCGAAAAAAATCCACCAACCCTTGAAATCGCAATGCAGCGCGTCTCCGAGATTGTCTCCTCGATGGAGAGCGGCGACATGCCTCTGGAGAAACTCATCGAGTCCTATGAGGAAGGAACTGCTCTCGTAAAGATGTGTCAGGAAAAACTCGATGCCGCCGAGAAGCGTATCCAAATCATCGCCCGCAACGCCCGAGGCGAAGTCTCGCTTGAAGAATTTGACGCGGAAGCGAACTGAATGAGTGGATCAAAACCCGGCCCACTTCTGGCCAACATAAAATCCCCCGCCGACCTCAAGGCCCTTCCTGCCGAATCCCTCCCTCAGCTCGCACAGGAGATTCGCGACGAACTCGTCCAAGTCCTTTCCAAAACCGGCGGGCACCTCGGCCCAAACCTCGGCGTCGTGGAGCTCACCCTCGCCCTGCACCGCGTATTCGACACACCGCGTGACAAGTTTCTCTTCGATGTTAGTCACCAAGGCTATGTCCACAAGCTTCTCACCGGCCGCCTCGACCGCTTCCCGACGATTCGCCAATACGAGGGGCTGAATGGCTTCCTGCTCCGCAACGAGAGCGAGCATGACTGCTATGGCGCGGGCCACGCCGGCACCGCACTTTCCGCTGCGCTCGGCATGGCCGCCGCCCGCGACCGCCTCGGTTCCGACGAGCATGTCGTCTGCGTAGCGGGCGATGCGGCGTTCACTTGCGGCGTCACATTTGAAGCGCTCAACAATATCGCCTCCACGACCAAGCGGCTGATCATCGTTCTGAATGACAACGAGTGGTCGATCGCGAAAAATGTCGGCGCCGTAGCGGACTACCTCAACCGCATCGTTACGAACCCCGCTTACGCGCATCTGCACGAGAACGCGGCGAAGTTTCTCGAGTGGATTGGCGGAAAAGCCGCGCGCAAACTCGCTCACAAGGCCGAGTCCGCCCTGAAAAACCTCCTCGCCCCAAGCGTCATTTTCGACGAACTCGGCATCCGCTACTACGGCCCGATTGATGGCCACGACACCGCGCTGCTCACGCAGACCTTCGAATTTTTAAAGACTCAGAACGAGCCAGTTCTGCTCCACATTCTCACCACCAAAGGCAAAGGCTACGCGCCCGCACTGGAGAAGCCCGACAAGTTCCACGGCCTCGGAAAATTCCACCTCGATACTGGCGAGACCGTCGCCTCCCCCACCCCGACCTACTCCGAACTCCTTGGCGAAAAACTCGCCGACTTCGCCGACACGAACAACAAAATCGCCGCCGTCACCGCCGCCATGCCCACCGGCACCGGCCTCATCCATTTTGCGAAGCGCCATCCCGACCGGTTCTTTGATGTCGGCATCGCCGAGGAACACGCCGCGCTTTTCGCCTGCGGCCTCGCTACGCAAGGCATGAAGCCCTTCGTCGCGATTTACAGCACCTTCATGCAGCGCGCCTACGACATGATCATTCACGACATCGCGCTGCAAAATCTCAATGTCGCGCTTTGTATGGACCGCGCCGGCCTCTCCGGCGACGACGGCCCCACGCACCACGGCCTCTTCGACATCGGCTACCTGCGACCCGTCCCCGGCATCATCCACATGCAACCCAAGGACGAGGCCGAATTCGCCGACATGCTCTGGACGATCGCTCACCACGAAGGCCCCGCCGCTATCCGCTACCCACGCGGCGCCGGCACAGGAGTCGTTCCAGCAAAAAAACCGAAGCTTCTCGAAATCGGCAAATCCGAGGTTTTGCGGCACGGCACACGCGCGGCGATCTTTGCGCTCGGCAACATGTGCGAACTCGCCCTCCCCGCCGCCGAGGAATTCGAAAAACTCGGCATCTCCACAGCGGTCATCAATGCC
>JBDKIG010000231.1:0-3586 GCA_039797215.1 Verrucomicrobiota bacterium
CCCGACGGTGCGGGGAATGTCGCCAATGCCCGGCGCGAGGGTGTGGAAAATCGGGTCGAGGTGGTCGACGATTTCTTTTTCTCCGCCGATCATCATGCAGTAGCCACGGTCGAGTCCCCAGACGCCGCCGCTGGTTCCGACATCGACATAGTGAATGCCGCGCGGGGCGATGTGCTTCGCACGACGGATGTCGTCGATGTAATAGGAATTGCCGCCGTCGATGATGGTGTCGCCTTTTTCGAGAAGCGGGAGGAGTTCATCGATTGTGGCATCCACAGCCGCCGCAGGCACCATGAGCCAGATCGCGCGGGGAGCCTCGAGTTTGGAAACAAAATCCGGAAGCGATGTGGCACCGACGGCCCCCTCCTTCACGAGGGAATCGATGGCGGATTGGGAGCGGTCGAAGACTGTGGCTTTGTGGCCGTCGCGCAGGAGGCGGAGAACCATGTTGGCGCCCATGCGGCCGAGGCCAATCATGCCGAGCTGGAGAGGTTTTTTTGTCATGCGCGGGATGCTGGGCAATAAAATCGCCAAGCTCAAGCCCTACAAAAAAGCAAAAGACGAACTTAGGGTTTGAGGATCGCAAAGGTCTTTTGACCCAAGCGCTCCAGCAGAAGCAGAACTCCGCGCTGGCGGCTCATCTCGGACATCGCTTTGGCGAAATCATTTTTACCGAGGATCGGCTTCCCCCCTGCCTCTGTGATGATATCCCCCACCTCCAACCCCGCCGCTGCAGCGGCACTGTAGGGCTCGACCGCCGTTACTAATGCGCCACCGGGCTCCTTGCGCTGGATTTTCATTTTCAAGAGTTCCTCGGGCGTGGCGTCCACCACCGCCAAGCCGGGCAAGGAAGGATCAGGCTGTGGCGAAGAGGATTCGGAGGCTCGGGAGCCTTGGGGACGCACCGAGGCGCGAACATATTTGTCCGGATGCTCACCGGTCCGCACATCGAGACGGAGGGTCCGGCCATTGCGCCAGACTTCGAGCTCCACGGACTGCCCGATTTTCTTCCCAAGAATTTCCCGCTGCAGATCGGAGGCGAGGGCGACCTGTCTGCCATCGACTTTGGTGATGACATCTCCAGGCGAGAGGTCGCTTTGCTGAACCGGGGCACCGGGCTCGATGCCTCGAACGACCACCCCGGCTTCCAAGCCCTGCGCGAAATTCGCCCTCTGCTCCAGGTCTTCAAGGCTCGCAATCGAAATACCCAGCCAAGGGCGGCTTACATATCCGCGAGTGAGAAGTTGCTCCGCGACTCCCCGTGCGAGGTTGATGGGAATGGCAAAGCCCACCCCACGATTGTTGCCGCTGATGAGCGTGTTGATGCCGATCACCCGCCCATCGATGTCGCAAAGCGGGCCGCCGCTGTTGCCGGGGTTGATCGAGGTGTCGGTCTGGATGAATTCGTCGTAGTTTCCCCCAAGACCGAGATTGCGTCCTTTCGCACTCACCACTCCAAAAGTGAAGGTGTAGGATAGCTCGAGGGGTGTCCCGATCGCGAAGGCCAGTTCGCCGACTTTGATTCGATCACTGTCCCCCAACTCAGCGACAGGAAAGTCAGCTCCGTTGATCTTAAGAACGGCCAGATCGCTCCGCTCGTCCGAACCCAAGACCTCGGCTTGGAATCTCCGTCCGTCGCGCAATTTCACCTGAATGCCACTCGCTCCATCGATGACATGGTGGTTCGTGAGGATGTGACCGTCCGCCGAAAAAATAAACCCCGAGCCGACATTGGGCGGCATGTTTTGCTGAGAATCCCTCGCGTCCAGCGGCATCCGGTATGGGCGACCATCGGGGAGTAGAAATTGCAGACCCTGCGGAAGGCCAGGGACTCCGCGGGTCTCGATCACCACCACGGACGGGGCGGCTTTTTCAAAGACACCCGCAAAAGAATCGCTCAATTGCCGCAGGCTAGAAGGGGCCGATTGGGCCGATGCGATGTGATCCAAAGAAAGACACAACAACGGAACAAGCAGGAGCAGTTTCATAGGCTTCGAAATTTAAGCACGAGTTTGCGGTTTTCAAGGGGACGAACTGGATTTCGCATGAAAAACACGGCCCGACTCCTTGCGGGAGGGGAGGATTTGCCTTTAGCTGGGCGGCTCATGAAAAAAGTCGCAATCGGACTCGTAATCGTCGGCGTGTTGATCCTCGCCGGCGTGATGATTTTCAATCGCCCGACAGGCCCCTCGCATGCCGCCTCCCTTGCGCCGGCGGATTCCGTATTTTTTGCCAATATTCCGGATATTCCTCTCTCGGGTTTCCGTTGGTCTCGCACCGCACTGGCCAAAATCGCTGCCGAACCCGAAGTGCGGGCTTTCCTCCAAAAGCCCCTCGCCCAATTCCAAGAGAGGCCCGCCAACAAGGAGGCTTGGGAAATTCTCACCAAGCTCAAGCCCGGGAATATCTATCTCGCGGCGACCAGCGACTCGGAGCAGGATTTTCGGGGAATTCTCGGAGTCCAACTTTGGGGGAAACTCGAGGATTTCCAAAAGGCGGCCGCGAAGGTGCGCGAGGCCTTGGCTCCCTCCAACGGCGAGCCGATCAAGGAAGAATATCGGGGACTCGAAATCACCATCACCCGGCATGGAGACCTCCTCCTCCACACCGCGATGGCTGGACGCTGGGGGTTTTTCTCGAACGATGCCGCCTTGATCAAGGAGGCTCTCGACCGGGCTACGGGGAATGCCCAGTCCCCCGCCCTGGCAGCCAATCCGCGGTTCCTGAAAGTCATTACGGAACTCCTCTCCGAGCCCGATCTTTTGGTATTTCTCCAACCAGAAAAGGCGGTGGATTCCCTGCTGGCTATCGGCCGCTCGATGGGCGCCACAGCGATTCCGGATCAGGTCGATGAACTCAAATCAACCGAGGCGGCAGGCGGAGCTTGGAAAATGGATGGCGCGATGATCCGCGATGCATTTTTCCTTCTGCGCGAAGGTTCCGGAGATCTGCCCGAGCCGCTCTCCCACGAGACGATTGGCCTGACTACTCCCGAGACGACGCTCTTTTTCAACTTCGTGCTGAATTTCTCCTCACTCCCGACTTGGTTGGGGAGGATTTCCGAAAGCTTTCCCAACGCGACTCAAGGGATCGCGCCCTTAGTGAAATCCTTGGCTGAAGGCTACGGACCCGAGTGTGCGCTGATCGGCACGGTGGAGAGTGGCGATCTGAATCCCTCACTGCTCATGGCTCTAAAGGTTCGAAATCCAAACCAAAACCTCCTGACCAACACCACCGTAATTCCCGCTTCGCCAGGAGGCCCAGCGGTTCATTTGATCCCCCACCCTCTGCTTCCGATCGCGGCCGCTCAGAATGAAAAATTTCTCCTCCTCGGGACAGACCCAAAATCTGTCTCTGCCGCACTGGTAAGCCATCCAAAGACTTTGCAGGACTCGCCAAACTTTCAAGATGCGCGGAGCGCTTATCGGAACTCCAACGAGGCATTTTGCTTCTTGGACACTCGGGTGATTTTCGAGCGAGCCTACGGGGCGATATTGCCAATCTTGAAAATGAGCGCAGCGATCATGCCGGATATCAACCAGCAATGGGATATCTCGAAACTCCCGAGTCCGCCATCGATCGGACA
>JBDKIG010000232.1:0-3562 GCA_039797215.1 Verrucomicrobiota bacterium
GAACACATCGAGACGAGCTTCGGCTTCGACACCGCCTGCAAAGTTTACTCCGACCTCATCGGAAACATTCAGCGCGATGCCATCTCGGCCCGAAAATACTGGCATTTCATCAAGCTCATGGGCCGCTCGGCTTCGCACATCGCTCTCGAGTGCGCTCTCCAGACTCGACCAAACATCACGCTCATTTCCGAGGAAGTCGCCCAGCGCCAACTTACCCTGAAAAACATTGTGGACGACATCGCCAACACCGTCGTCCAACGCGCCGCCAACGGCGAAAAATTCGGAACCGTCCTCATTCCCGAAGGTCTGATCGAATTCGTCCCCGAAATGGGAGTCCTCATCGGCGAACTTAACGAAACCCTCGCCCACCACGGCGATGCCTTCAACGCCTTGGCGGACCTTCCCGCCAAGCGTGCCTTCGTCGCCGAAAAACTCACCCCTCCCTCAGCCAGCCTCTACAAATCCCTGCCCGACGACATCGCCAACCAGCTCATCCTCGACCGCGACCCGCACGGCAATGTCCAAGTAGCCCGCATCGATACCCAGCGCCTTCTCATCGACCTCGTGGAAGCCCGCCTGAAGGACCTCAAATCGACTGGCACATACAAAGGGAGTTTCTCCCCCCTGCCCCACTACTTCGGCTACGAAGGCCGCTGTGCGTTTCCGTCGAATTTCGATGCCGACTACTGCTACACACTTGGCTTTACCGCCGCGCTTCTCATACGGGAAAAACTCACCGGCTACATCTGCTCCGTTCGCGGCCTCACCAAGCCAGCCGCTCAATGGCAGGCAGGCGGAGTCCCCATGGCCCAGATGATGAATATGGAGCGTCGCCACGGCAAAATGGTTCCCGTCATTAAAAAAGCCCTCGTCGAACTCGACAGCCCCGCATTCCGCGAATTTGAAAAAAACCGCGCCACTTGGGCCAAGGAAACCTCCTACGCTTTTCCCGGTGCCATCCAATACTTCGGCCCTGCCGAGGTCAGCGATACCACCACGATCACACTCCAGCTCGAGTCGTAGCACTTCGTAGAAAACCCCATCCCATCCTACGGGCAATTCTCAGCCCTATTCTTTGGGCTGGTAAACCCATCGAGATCGACAGGGCGCGCTTGGTGCTTTCCTGCCTTTTTTAGAAAACATTCACTTCCCTCGAATCCGAGTTTTTCTGGGGTTAATCCCCCATTTTTTTCACAGCCAAATTAGCTAACTGCTCACTCACTCGTTCCACAACCTCCACACGCTCGATTTCCAGAGCGAGCCCCATTGTATTGAAACGAGGCTTAGCCCCCGGCTCAAAATAGACCGGCATCCCCGACTGCAAGGGGAGGATTTGGAGAGTCAGTTCGGCAGTGAGTATTTCTGGGGCAAACCTCCGAAGCCCAACCTCGAAGACATCGCTGTTGTAGAAGTTGTCATTGATTAATCGCCCATTGAGCTGGAGTCGGGCGACATCGCCCTTGTAGTGGATTCGCAAAATCGGGTTCGCGCTCATGTCCATGCCCTCCGGCAAACGGAGTGACCACACAGCAGCCTCTTCAAAATCCGCATCAGAAGGCGCAACGGGCAATTGGAATTCCGGATTCGACGACCGCCAATTACGGACCGGCCCAGGATTCCGAAGCCGTTTGAGGGCGACAGGCGTGGCTTTTGTTCGAGGTGTTTCCTCCAACTCCACAACCGAGGATTTGGTTTCGCGTCGGAGGGAGAGAGAATCCTTCTCACTCAACAGCAAGATCCTCAAGTTTCGCCCATCCGCAGCGACCAATTGGATGGGTTGCGAGATCTTGGGCTTGATCACGATCGGTTTCTCCGTTGCCGAGGAGTTTTTCAAAGTAGCTGGATCAAAAACAAACTCCGCAGGCACCCCCGGCGTTTCTGCAAAAACCACCATCAATCCCCCCTCGCCATCCTCGTGTTTGATGAGCGGTTGGGCCGTCGCATGCAGGAGTCGAACCCCGTTTAAATCCCAATGGAACGGCCAAAAGAAAAAGGAACCGGCCGGGATCGTTACGGGAGACTCTGGGAAAGCAGCACGCGTTCCATTGGGAAGCCGAATCTCGAATCGAACCTGACGATGATCCGGCATGGCTTGGAGTCGTTGATAATTATTCACGAAGACAAATCCCGAGTGACCATCCGACCGCACGCTCCATCGCAAATCCGAGGTATTCGTGGGATTCACCAAGTCCCTCGCTGGCAAAAATGCCGGCATCCGGGCCAAGTCCCCGCCGAAATCCTCGAGGAATAAATTCAGCCTCCGGAGCCATTGGTAATGTGGCCGAATCTGCCCGAACTGCCCGATCGGAGCTTGGAAATCGTAAGACTTGATCGCGAGATCGAACACATCTCCGTTGACTGTTGATTTTTGGAGAGTGGTAAGCTTCCCCTCTGGATTCTCGCCGCCGTGATACATGTAGTAGCCGATCCCCGCACAGCCACTACCGATCTGGCAAAGCGCGAGCGCAGCCGAATCTCTCGGATCCAGACGGCTCCGGCGGTGATACAAAACGAACATTCCACTGCCCGTCTCTGCTGTGAGAAAAGGATATCGCTCCCGGCTTTCGGCATCCTCCGCTCCGGTGACCGTATTGACATCGCTGGCGATGGATTCATCGATTCGTTGGGCCCGGAAAAGGTAATTGTAGGCGATGTCTGCAGAAACCTCGGTCGAACCCTCCCAAGCTGCCTCCGCATAGGCCCCGTAAAAAGGAATCACCTCACCCTCCGGCATCGGATCCACCATCCGAGGCCAACCCGTCTTTGTAAAAAGCGGCACATCCATGCCCGACTCGATCGCTAGTTTTTTGAGAAACATCAGATATTTCGAAGGGCCCGAATACTCGTTGTCGAGTTGGATCCCGACCACCGGCCCGCCATCCTTCCAAAGATGACCCTGCATTTGCAGGCCGATCTGATGATAGAGACGCTGCACCGCAGCGAGGAATTCGGGGTGTTCCGGTCTCAACCCCCAACGCTCCGGTGGTAACCACTTTTGGTTTTTCTCGATCCAGTCCGGAAATCCTCCAAATCGCGCCTCGCCATTGCACCAAGGCCCGATTCGCACCAAGGCCATCAAGCCCAACTCCCTGCAGGTCTCGAGAAAGCAGTGGAGATTTTTTCGCCCATCCCAATCCCAAACACCCTCGATTTCCTCATGATGATTCCAGAAGACATAAGTGGAAACGACCCGGATTCCCCCATCCCGCATTTTGATCAAAGACTCGCGCCATTCCTCATGAGGGTGTCTGGAAAAATGAAACTCCCCGATCACTGGAAACCAAGGGCTCCCATCGAGAGTGAGGTAACGACTATTCACCGAGACTTCACGCCCAGCGGGATCTTTACTGGCTCCGAGCTTAAAATATCCCGAAACAACCGGTCCCGGCTTTCCAACTTGTAAAACCCGGGGCTCAACCTCCACCGGGGGAGAAATCGCAATCGTCAGACCCAATCCTGTCGCCGAAACGGTTTTTAGTGCGCTCGTGAACATAGTGATGTCCTCCGGTGGTTTTTTGTTTGAGGGGTTCGACCTGCTCTAATCCATCAAGAAAAAGAATTC
>JBDKIG010000233.1:0-3513 GCA_039797215.1 Verrucomicrobiota bacterium
CGCGAGAGGTGATTTTTCATCTTGCACAAGACCCGGTATGGAATCATGTCTCTCGCTGCGCATGAAACTCCCACTCTTGATTGTCTTGGCGATGAGCTGTTTCGGGTGTGTTTCGCGACAGGGGGCAGTGCTTGATGATGTGGCTATCGTGGATGCATTTTTAGGCGGTTACCGCTCGGTGGTTAGTTCGCCGTCCCCCCCGGTGGTGACGGCTAACCCCAGTCCTCGAAAAACGATGATTCAACTAGAAGCCGAGGAATTGCGAATCCGGAATGAACCCAATCTGACCCGAGCCGAGCGAATGCAGAAGTTGCGTGCCATTTGGGATCAGCAACTCGTCTTGATGGGTAAAAAGTAATCCGGCCGCAGTCTTAGTGAAACAAGCGGAGGACAGAGGCTTGATTCGCGTTGGCTTGGATTTCGAGAGCGGTGCGGCCTTGGAGGAGGAGGGCTTGGCGGGAAATGTCAGTGGCCCGGGAGGCTTCGACTTGGGTGGTGAGGTGGCCGAGGTGGAATTCCTCGGAGATCGCGTGCTGGCGGTCGAATTCCATCATGCTCTCGATGTGTAATTGTTCCCGGTGATTCTTTTCGCGGGCTTCTGCGAGGCGCTCGGCGAGGGTTTCCGTGGCGAGTAAGGCGGGGCGTTCCACCTCGGCGGCGTCTTGAGTTTCCAAATCCTCGAAGCGGATGGTGTCCGAGTCTTTGGTGGGGGCGAAGAGAGCGATGTGGTTGAAACTTTCGGCCGCGAACGACGCGAGAACCTGGGGGTCGATCGCGGCCTGAGATGGAAAAAGGTCCTGCAGAAGCGCAAGAGCTTGGTCTTGGGTCTGCAGGAAAATCAGCGCGTCGCTCAGGACTGCAATCGAGTCCTGAGCGCGCCGTATGGCCGAAGAAACCTGCGCTTGGTCGTTAACCCCTTGGTCGCTGACGGAATCACTGGGCAGAGGCCCATGATTCGCCGAACGATGCTGGTGGCGTCGATCTTGCGCGTTTCTCTCCTGAACGCCGAGTGTTGGACAAGCGGCGGCAGGCTGGCTGTGTATGGTGAATGACATATCCGTGTCGGTGGGTTGCGGATTCCGTTCCGCGGTCGAGTGGCTGCTGGATAGAAGCCCCTGTCTAATAAATCGGCCGATGGGTGCGCCGGTTTAGGATAAAAAACCGAGTCGACGAGAGGTTGGGCGGATTAGTCCTCGGGAATCGAAGGATTCCAATTCAACCACTCCGGTTTTGGCGTGGCGTTGAGGATGAATTTCTCGCCGGTTTTAGCCGGGGCGCCCATGGCGGGGCCATCGGGTGTGGCGAAGGAGACTTGGCCGGCCGGGGCGAGGTTCGACTCGGTTTGGATACGGAATTTCAGAATACCAACGGAGGCTTTGAGCCCGCTCGAGTCCCAGAATCGGGAATTGGCCCGGACGAGTTGATCGTATTTGCGATCGATCACGACGCGGAAAATGACCTCGCGTCCATCGCTGGAAAGATTTTTCTCCGTGACCTGGCCGACGGGGACCCCTTTGTAAAAGACCTGCGTTCCTTCTCCGATCGGGCTGTTGGGTGTGGTCAGGAAAATGTTCAAGCCGGTCGGCATGACATTGTCGTATTCGAAACTGGAAACTCCCACGAAGGAATCGGAGGTTTTCGAGGACGAGCCGGGGACGACCTCGATGTAAACGCCACTGACCAGTGTCTCCAGGCCGGTAATGCCTTGGAGGGAAATATTCGGACGAACGATCGAGAAAATGGAGCCCTCGCGGCGGAGGAATTCGTAGCCTTCATCCAGTCGGACATTCACAAAGATGTATCCGCTTTTTGGCTCCACACTTTCCACGAGGCCGATCGGGACACCGAGGTAACGGACTTGGCTGCGACCGGCGACAAGACCCCGGCCGCTATCAAACCGGATGCGGATCGGGGAGGACACGGCGCGGGCGGCTTGTTCGTCATCAAAAAGACGGAACGACTCGCCGCCTTGGGCATTCTGGCCTTTGGTGCCAAAGGTATCGAAGGCCACACCTCCACGCAGGAGGGACTCTGCGCCGGCGATGTCCACTTGGAGGACGCCTGCTCCAGCTTTGATGGAGGTTGCGGGGACACGCCAGAATCGGGAATTAGCCGAGAGGCTCGAGCGAAATTCGGGGCGGATGGCGATATCGAGGGAGGGCTGGTTTTTGGCATCAAGGGTTTTGTCGAGAACGGTGCCAACGGTGATGCCTCGGTGGTAAACGGGTGCGCCCTTGTCGATGTTGGGGAGGTTGGAGGCGGTGAGTCGGATTTTGAGGCCGTTTTGCTCGGCTTGCATGCGGCGCCATTCTTGATCGCCGACGGAGCGGCCGGTGAAAACGGTGGCAGGTTCGCCGCCTGTTCCTGGCTCGAGGGCGAGGAATTCACCCGTAACGAGGGTTTCCAAGCCGCTCACCCCGTCGAGAGAAATCTGAGGTCGAACGAGGGTGAAGACGGTTGTGGTTTTAGCGAGGTTTTGGAATTCCGGTTGGAGTCGGACGGTGGTGCGGATGGTCTGGTTGGCGGGGTCGGCGATGACGGAATCCAGGATTCCGATGGGATGACCGAGGTAGCAAACTGGGGTGTGGCCCGGGCGGAGTCCGTGAGCATTGCGGAAATTGATGGTCAGTGGTTCGCCGGAAGCGCGAGCGGCGCTTTCGTTTTGGAAAAACTCAAAGCGGGAGTTGGCGTCTGCCGGATGGCCGGGGGCTTCAAAGTTATCGAAGGCCAAGCCGCCGTGGAGGAGGGAATCGACGCCGGGGATATCAATCGTTAGCCCTCCCGCTCCAAGGGTTACGGAGGTCCATGGCACGGACCAGAAGCGCGAATTGGTGCGGATGGAATCGCGGAATGCGGCCTCGACAGAAACTTGGAGTGAGGCGCGACCATCCGGGGCGAGGATTTTTTGGGAGACGACGCCGACTTTGACGCCGCGGTGGTAGACTGGGGTGCCACGCGAGAGGAACGAAATATGGGCGCCATCGAGCCAAAAGCTGATTGACTGCGAATCGGGAGCGATGATCGGGGGCTTCGGGCGTCCGGTGAATTGATATTGGCTTTTTCCTCCCGGAGTTCCGGCTTGAAGCGAGTTTCCACGAACGATGGATTCCAGGCCGGTGAGTTCGGTGAGGGAAACAACGGGGCGGTCGATCCAGAAATTGGTTGCCTCGGTAGCAAGATTTGTGGCGAAGCCTTTGAGCCGAACTTTGACTGCCACCGTTTGGAGGTCGTCTTGAATTCGAACGGATTGGACAGTTCCCGAATTGACGCCGCGATAATAGAGACTGGTTTTCCCTGGCTCGATTCCAGGGGCCTCCTCAAAAATGATTTCAATTTCGGGGCCTTGCGAGGCCCACTGGGTAAAAAACAACCAGGTGGTCGCCAGGGCGGCGAGAGCGGGGAAAATCCAAACCCAAGCAATGCCTCGGCGGTGAATCGTGACGACCTGTCCGTGGTCGGTTTTTGAAAGGTTGCTCATGAAGTTTGGGGCTCGGATTCCTGCCAGATCAACCA
>JBDKIG010000234.1:0-3496 GCA_039797215.1 Verrucomicrobiota bacterium
TGTGTTACATAATACTAGCGGCGCCAGTCCCGCCCAGCGGGCGGCAAGGTCGGTGGCGGTGCGTTCCTCCAAAACCATGGCGGGCACATTTTGAGGATCGGACCACAGAACAAGAAGGATTCCGCATTGCACGGCGACTATGTAATCCGCAAAGGCACGCTGCGTTGCATTAACGCGAATCATGTGCACGGGATTCTGTGGTCGCGCAGAGATCATCTGGGCGTGTTCATGGATGCCAGAGATGAAATCTACCGAGACGCGATAACCGGTCTGCTGCTCGACGAAATCGAGCATGTGCTTGGTGTTAGAGTTATTCATGGAATCTTTGCAAGAAATCAGAGTGAAAAGGTTGGTCTTAGGTATCAACACGAGATTTTCGCCCCTGCCTGAGAAAGGTCTATTTGCTCAGTCAGAATTTTAAAGATGTAAAGAAAAGGGGAGGAGGTCGCAGGAATCGTTAGGCTACAATTTTCGATTCGCGAGGATTTGCCTCATTCGAAGTTTGCTTCAAAAACGGCAGGGGACTGTCGTTGCTACAACGGATTTCCTTCGTGGTTTTGAGGCTTCGTGTGAGGATTCAGGTTTTAGTGGGCGCTTATTTCCTAAAGGCCGGATGGACGCTTGGGAGCGCTTGACTTATAAATTGACTTACGCTTGACTTATCTTCATGCCCTACATCCCGGAATTCACAATTACACCGCGACTACTTTCTCTTGTGGAGGAGGTTGCCGCCTTGCGGGAGAGGATTCAGGGAGCGGCGGTGGAGGTTTCGTGGGTTCCCGCGCTGCAGAAGGACACGCGGACGCGCAATGTCCATGCATCCACGGCTATTGAAGGCAACCCGCTGACGCTGGAACAGGTGCGGGCGCTGGAAGAAGGACGGGAAATTGAGGCCTCGGATCAGCGTTCGCGGCGGGAGGTGCTCAACTACTTCGCCGGTCTGCGCTATGTGGAAAAAAATGCGGCGAAGAAGCACCTCCGCCACGAGGATCTTTTCGAACTCCACAGGATTTTGGCAGGCGAGGTCATGGATCAGGGAGAGGCGGGTCGCTATCGCACGATCGCAGTGCGTGTCGGGAATCATTTTCCTCCGGCGGCGGCTGATGTTTCTGGATTGATGTTCGAACTGCTGGAGTGGTGGAACGCCCAGTCCGTCGGCCTGTCACCCGTGCTGAGTTCCGCCATTCTGCATTATCGTTTCGAAGACATCCACCCCTTTGCCGATGGCAACGGGCGGACCGGTCGCGCCCTGGCGCTATGGGAGCTGTATCGGCGGGGATTCGACAGCCATCATATTTTCTCCGTCGATGAATACTACTGGGAGGACCGCCCCGGCTACTACGCCGCACTGGATGCCGTTCGTAAGACGGGTGACGATCTTACAGGCTGGCTGGAATACAGCGCGGAGGGCATTCGGCTGACCCTCGAAAAAGCTTGGCTGAGAATCCAAACTTTGCAGGTGAGCATCCCGCAAAAGCTGATTCTGCGTCCCAAGCAGGAACTCTTGCTGCAACTCCTCCGGGATCATGGACGCATGACCCCGGCGCAAATCTGGGAGGCATTGAGTATATCCCGGCAAGGCGCGATGAACCTGCTTCGCCCCTTGCTCGAAGCTGGCGTGGTGGAAAGGGTCGGCGGCAAAAAAACCGGCCACTATGCCCTCCGGCAGCCGTGAATAAAGGGTTCAAGTTGGAGTCAGTCCCACACATTAACATGCTTCAAAAACGGCAGAGGACTGCCGTTGCCACAACAGATTTCCTTCGTGGCTTTGAGGCTTCGTGTGAGGATTCAGGTTTTGGAGGGCACCGATCGCCACGGCTGAACCTTAGATCCCGCTCGATCTGATTCGCATGACCTCCCCGTCCCTTGCCAAGCAGAAGCGAATCGTGGCAAAGGTGGATGCACTGATGGCTTTGGCAGACCCATTCGAACAACAACTCGACGACTCCCGCGCCGCTGCCGAACTCACGTCCGCCTGACCGACCATGTCGCAATTTGAACGCTACCTCGGCATCGACTACTCCGGAGCGCGGACGCCGGACTGCAGTTTGAAGGGCCTTTGCGTTTACATGGCCACGCATTCCGAAACGCCCACCGAGGTTCTTCCGCCACCCAGCCCACGCAAGTATTGGACTCGCCGGGGCGTGGCCAAGTGGCTCGCGGAAACCCTCAGCGAAGGACCTCCGACGATTGTCGGCATCGACCATGCATTTTCCTTTCCGCTTCGGTATTTCGAGATGCATCGCATCGCTCCCGACTGGCCGACATTCCTCGAAGACTTCCATCAACACTGGCCCACGGATGAGGAAAACATGTATGTGGATTTCATTCGTGAAGGAACCTACGGGAATGGGGCGGCCCGGACGGGACTTTCCCGATGGCGCCGCCTGACGGAACTGCGCTGTCGCGCCAAATCGGTTTTTCATTTCGATGTGCAAGGCACGGTCGCGAAATCCACCCATGCCGGCCTGCCTTGGCTTCTCTACCTTCGCCGCCAACTCGGCCCGCGTCTTCATTTCTGGCCATTCGAGGGCTGGACTCCTCCCGCGGATCGCTCTGTGATCGCCGAGGTCTATCCTTCCCTATGGAGCAAAACCTTCCCGATCGAGGACCGGACCGCTGACCAGCACGACGCCTACAGCGCGGCCCGCTGGATGCAGGAAACCGATGCGGCAGGGAAATTAAGCACCTATTTTTACCCACCCTTGAGCCCGCCTGAGCAATGGGAAGCCAGTGCGGAAGGCTGGATTCTCGGGATCACTTGATGGATGGAGAGCCCGCGCTGCCAAACATCCCCTTTTTAGAAATCTTGGGAGGGGTCTTCGAGCTAAGAGCGGGCGGTGACGAAGCGGTTGCGCCCCTGGTGATCGGAATGGGCGAGGACTTCTTGAAATCCTCGGTCATTCAGCATGGACACGACTTTTTCCGATTGGTCATGGCCGATTTCGAGGGCCAGGAAGCCAACCGGGGAAAGGTGTTTGGAAAGTTGGTCCGCCAATCGCTCGATGAGTCGCAGACCGTCATCTCCGCCATCCAACGCGGAAATGGGATCCTGCAAAACCTCCCTGGAAAGTCCGGAGATTTCCGCCGTCGGGATGTAGGGGAGATTGGCGACCACCACATCGAACGAACCCTCCACCGCCGCGAGCAAATCGGATTCGATCAACCCGACGCGCGCCTCGAGTCCATGCCGGGCGCGGTTTTCGGCGGCCAAAGCCAGCGCTTGAGGTGAAAAGTCGCAGGCGGTGACGCGGGCTTCGGGTTTTTCCAAAGCCAGAGAAAGCGCGATCACCCCGCTGCCGGTGCCGACATCGAGAAATGACATCGCGGAGGGCGCGGATTTCAAAACCAACTCGACCAATTCCTCGGTTTCGGGTCGTGGGATCAATCCCCGGGCGTCACAAAGAAACTCGCGGCCGAGGAATTCCACCGTGCCGAGCAAGTGCTGGAGCGGCACGCCCTCGGAGCGGCGCTTCACGAGATCGCGCAGCGGGGC
>JBDKIG010000235.1:0-3479 GCA_039797215.1 Verrucomicrobiota bacterium
AAATGCTCGCGCGCGGCCCCAATCTGCGCCTTGGTGACAAGACCTAGGTCGCGGAGGGTTTCGGCTATGAATTCGTCGTTGTGGAACACGGTGGCGAGAAGATCGAGCGCGTTATCTTAAGAAGGTGCGAGGTGAAGTCAATGTGGTCGGCTGGGAATCAAGAAATGCCGCAAGCTCCTCGGGAAGTTCGCTCCGCCACTCGAGCAGGGAGCCGTTCCACTCGAGCGCCAACCCCGCCGAGTGGAGAGCGTGGCGGGGCAGATGGAGGCGCGCTGCCAGGGCAGGGGTCCAGCCGGTTTGAATAAACTCCAAGTAACAATCCTCGGACGGGCCGTAGATTTTATCCCCAACGACGGGGTGGCCTGCATGGGAGGCGTGGACGCGGATTTGGTGGGTGCGGCCAGTGAGGGGCTTCGCTTCGACGAGCGAAAATTTGCCGAGCCGGTTTTCGAATTTTTCGAGAACGCGAAACTCCGTCCGCGCCACCGCGCCGCTCGGGTGGACCATGCGCTGGAGGTGGATTTTGGTATCCAAAACCTCCCCCCGGCGAATGATCGGGGCATCAACTGTGTAAGTCTCCTCTGGCGGGTGGCCGGTGAGGATCGCGAGGTAGGTTTTCCGGATTTTGCCCTCCTGCATCGCGATGGCCGCCTGGCGGGCAGCGGCCGAGGTTTTGGCGACAAGGACCACGCCGCTGGTTTCGCGGTCCAGACGGTTGATGAGTGAGACTTGGCCGCTGTTCGCGATCTCGTAGGAAAGGAGTTCGCGCAAGCCGTCCCAAAGCGTCTTCGGCCCGCCCGGCTTGCTCGGGTGGACAAGCAGCCCGGCGGGTTTGTCCACGGCAAGCAGATCGGCCGTTTCGCCGAGAACCCGGAACTCTGCTTGATCAGTCATCGCTTCGCGGAAACACTCCCCGCCACCATGATCGAACTCCGCCATCTCACGCGAACCTATTCCTCGGGCAGCGGCGTGGTCCGCGCGCTCGACGATGTGTCGCTCGACCTCGCGCCGGGGGATTTTGCCACGATCACCGGTCCCAGCGGTTGCGGCAAAAGCACGCTGCTGAATCTCCTCGGTGGCCTCGACACGCCGACCTCGGGCGAGATCCGTGTGGATGGCCTCGAGCTTCACCGCGCGGGCGAGCGGGAACTCACCCATTACCGCCGCCACACGCTCGGCATCGTCTTTCAATTCTTCAATCTCCTGCCAGCCATGACGGTTCGGGAAAATGTCGAGCTCCCCCTGCTCCTGCGCGGGGATTCCCAAAAAAAGACCACCCCTCGCGTGGCGGAAATGCTCGATTTGGTCGGTATGTCCCACCGGGCTGGGCATTTCCCACACCAGTTGAGCGGTGGCGAGATGCAACGCGTCGCTATCGCCCGCGCGCTCGCTGGCCGTCCCGCCCTCCTCCTCGCTGACGAGCCGACCGGCAACCTCGACTCCGCCAACGCCGCCCATGTCTGCGAAACTTTCTCAAAGATTGCTTCCCAAAAAATTGCCACGCTGATTATTGTCACGCACAGCGATTCGGTCGCCGCTCTGGCCCCGGTGCGTATTCACATGATCGACGGAACCATCCTCTCCAAGCATGTCATCAATCATTCAACCTAACGATCCTCGGCTTCAGCAATTTGCTCTATTTTCAGGACTCGGCCACGACGAGCTTTCCGCCTTGTTGCGACTCACGGACACGGTGACTTTTTCCAAGGGCGCTAAGATCATCCAAGCCGGCGAGGAAGGTCATTGCCTCTACCTCCTGCTCGCAGGCACCGCCGTCGTCCAAGCCCCCCCGCCGGATGGGAAAGTCGAACTCGCCAATCTCAAAATCGGCGACTTTTTTGGAGAAATCTCCCTCGTCGATGAAGGCCCCCGCTCGGCGGATGTCATGGCGCTCGAGGATTGCGAACTCCTCCGCGTCACCCGCACCACGATCGGCGTTCTGGCCGGACTCCAACCCGCCGCCGCCGTCCAAATCCTCAGCTCGATCGGCCGCGAACTCGTCCAGCGCCTTCGCGTTGCCAACCAGAAGTATCTCGACCTCCTGCACCGCCTGGCCCGCTAAACCACCCAATTCCATCGTGTCCAACCAACGCACCCTCGCATCCTCTGCAAGCCTCACCGGAAGCGCCCTCCACACCGGCGAGAATGTCACTCTCACGCTCCTGCCCGCACCCGCAGGCCACGGCTTTAAATTCCAGCGCGTCGACCTTCCTGACGAGCCGATCGTCGAAGCCGCCGCGATTCATGTGAAGACCGTCGAGCGCGCGACCACGCTCGTTCAGGGGGCGGTGAAAATCCATACCGTTGAGCATGTCATCTCCGCCCTCGTGGGGCTGGGGGTCGACAATGCCTTGATCCAGATGAACGCCAACGAGCCGCCAATCGGCGATGGCAGCGCCTCGGAGTATGTCGCCTTGATCAAAAAAGCCGGCATCGTCGAGCAAGACGCGCCCCGGCGTTTCCTCGACATCCGCGAGCCGCTCACCGTGGAACTCAACGGCTCGACTCTCGTCATTCTACCCGACACGAAGTTCCGCGTCTCCTGCACTCAGGTCGGCCCCGAAGGCCGCTTCACCCAATTCCTCTCCGCCGAGATCACGCCCGAATTTTACGAAAAGGAAATCGCGCCCGCGCGGACCTTTGTTTTCTACGAGGATGTGAAGCCGCTCATGGACAAGGGGCTCATCAAGGGCGGAAGTCTGGAAAACGCCATCGTTGCCCGCGGGGACAGCGTTCTCAGCAAGGAACCGCTCCGCTTCCCCGATGAATTCGTCCGCCACAAGATCCTCGACATCGTCGGCGACCTCGCGCTTTGCGGCCGTTTCCTCCGAGCCCATGTCATTGCGATAAAGCCCGGCCACGGCATCAACACCGAAGCCGCCAAAAAACTCGCCGAAATCGTCGGAGCCGCCGCCTCCGTCGCGCCGCGCCCCGTCGCCGCCCCCTCGGGAGCCCTCGACATCAACGCTGTAATGAACATCCTCCCTCACCGCTACCCGTTCCTCATGGTCGATCGGATCGTGGAATTCGACGGCGGCCTTAAAGCCACCGGCGTCAAAGCCGTTACGATCAACGAGCCTTATTTCCAAGGCCACTTCCCCGGCCACCCCGTCATGCCCGGCGTGCTCCAGCTCGAAGCCATGGCTCAAGTTTCCAGCATTGTCATGATGCGCCGCACCGAGAACGACGGGAAAATCGGCTACTTCATGAGCGCGGACGAGGTGAAATTCCGCAAACCCGTCATGCCCGGCGACACGCTCTTCATCGAGTGCGAACTCACCAGCGCCAAGAAACGCCTCGGCAAGGCCTCCTGCCGTTGCCTCGTCAATGGCGAGGTGGTTTCCGAGGGAACGCTGCTCTTCGGTCTCGTCGACAAATGACGCTCATCCACCCGAGTTCGGTCGTCGATCCCTCGGCGGTGCTCCACGATGGCGTCGAGGTTGGTCCCTTTTGCCACATCGGCCCGCAGGTCGAAATCG
>JBDKIG010000236.1:0-3463 GCA_039797215.1 Verrucomicrobiota bacterium
CATTTTCAGGCGAGAATCGGAAAGAAGTCCGCCGACCAGTGAGTGGTCAAACGGAACGACATTCACCTGCCCGGCGGGAACCCCGGCTTCATGCAAAACCTCGGCGAGCAACAACGCCGAGAGCGGGGTGCGCGGCGAGGGTTTGAGCACCATCGTGTTCCCAGTCGCCAAGCAGGGAGCGACTTTGTGGGCGACAAGATTCAGCGGAAAATTGAACGGCGTAATGCCGAGAATGACGCCGATCGGAAACCGGCGAACCAGGCCGAAATGACCAACGCCTGGCTTGCTGGCCTCCATGTTGATCCCGTGACCTTGATCCGCGAGGACTTGGGCGGCGGCGAACTGGAAAGTCAACCGTGCGCGGTCCACCTCCGCCTCGGCGAACGACACTGGCTTGCCGGCCTCAGCGACGATCACATCGACAAATTCCTGCCGCCGCGTGGCAAGGAGATCACAGATCGCGTTCAGCTTTTCAGCCCGCTCGAAAGCCGGGCTTTTTCGCGTCTTTTGGAATGTTGTGTGCGCGCTGGCGACAGCCCGCTCAACATCCTCTGCGGAGCCCATGCAAACATCGGCGAGTTTTTCGCCGGACCAGGGGTTGTGAACGAGTTCCGAGGTTTTGGTCTCCACCCAGCGACCATCGAGATAGAAAGATTTCATCAGATCCGCTCAACCTCGCGCTTTTCAACAAAGGTCGGCAAGCCCTCGCGTGAGAAGCACGACATCAACTCCTCGGGATCCAGCGCCTCGGGCATCATCACGCCGCGCTCGGGGATTTTGCCCGTGGCCAAAAGCCGTGCCGTGATGGCAGGCGGGATGCCTGTTTGCACCAGCGTGAGCGAGTAGCCGTATTTCTCGTAGGTGTCGCGGTGGCTGTCCATCGAGTAGACGAAATACTCCACGCGCTTGCGGTCCTTCGTGCCGCGCACCTCGGTGCCGACGCACGAGTAGCCATCGACCGTCGCGCCAAGCTGGGCGGGCTTCGGCAGGTGGGCGCTTGCGACGCGCACGGGCGCCACCTCCACGCCGTCGACCTTCACTTTTTTCCAGGTGTCGAGGTTCAAAAGCTGAAGCGTCTTTGAGATGTTCACCACCTTGTCGGGAACGCTGTATTTGAAGACCGAGTAGTGGACTCCCTTCTCCACAAACGGCGGGTAGATTCCCAAACTCACGCCCTCTTCGTGCGCAACGGCATAGGTTTTTTGCAACCCGATCGGCTCTGGGAAACGCACCCACTCGACCTCGGTCTCGAGCGGCTTGCCGCTCACGACACGGCCGTCCTTCACATAATAAGGCGGCGCGCCGAGTTCCTCGAAAAATGTCTCGGGCGAAAACAAAACCGCGAACCGGTAGCCGCGAACCTCGGCGTTGTCGGCGTCGAGCACTCGAATGCTCGAGGCGGTGTCGAGCCGGTCCATGGCCCAACGCGCATAAACATTCACCGCGCCGGGGTCCATCCCCATGCAGAGGATGCCGGCGATGCCACGGTCGAGGTAGGGTTGGTTGAATTTCTCGATCTCCGCTTCGAACGAATTTTTACCGGGCTTTTTCACGCCAGGTGCGGAGTAGATGTCCGCCGCCATGTCAATGTAGTGAGATCCCGCGCGCAGGCAGGCTTCCATCACCGAGTGGTTCGTGAGGCACACGCAAGCGTTGCAGGTCACATCGATGCGGTGCTCCTTCATTAGTGCGGCCAACTCATCGGTGTGCATAGCATTCGCCTGCACCACAACGAACCGGCTTTTTGGCGTTTTCGCCGCGAGCTGGTTGGCGAAAACCGGATCCATATCCGCCAGCACGATTCGGTCGAAACAATCGTATTCGTGGAGCTTTTGGCCGATGACCGAACCCACTCCGCCAATGCCGATAACCATTGCGTTTGCCATAAAAAATCGCGGACTCCCGCTGGCAAAAATCCTAGTCCAGACCCGGCAGGCTGGCAAGCGGGGCGCCTATTTGTTCCTGATTTTGTTCAGCTTCGGATCGATCACCGCCCGCACATAAGGGTGCCCCGGATTCCGCTCGGCGAAGTCCTGGTGGTATTTTTCGGCGGGAAAAAAGTCCGCGCCCTCAATGATCTCCGTCACGATCCCGCCGCGAAACTTCGGCTGTGCGGCCGCTTTCGCTTTCTCCGCCGCCTCGCGCTGGGCTGCATTTTCCGCGATGATGATCGAGCGGTATTGCGTGCCTTCGTCGGCCCCTTGGCGGTTCAGCGTGGTGGGATCGTGTGCGTCCCAAAAAAGCTCGAGGATTTGGTCATACGAAATCACCGACGGGTCGAACGAGATTTTCACCACCTCGGCGTGCCCGCTTTCGCCGGTGCAAACCTCCTCGTAAGTCGGGTTGGGATTTTTGCCCGCCGCGTAACCGCTCACCACGGATTTGATGCCCGACAGTCCCTGATAAACCGCCTCGACGCACCAGAAGCACCCCCCGCCCAACACCGCGTTTTCCTCGTTCATGGGCTCAGCAAAACACAGCGCCCCCGTGATGGCGAGCACCGAGGCGACCCGAAGCGCCAACCGCCCGAACGCGCCGCGCCCATCGATTGCGCAGTGTCGATTGGTTAAGGTTGAAACAGTCATGGGAGATTCTATTCGATGCTGTTCTGGGTGCATCGCCGCGTTAGCATTCAAGTGTCAATCGCCAGAAGACTTCGGATGGAAATGTCTTCATCAATTTCCTCCCAATGAATTCCGATTCCTGGCCCTATCATTCGCCAATTTGCCCTTTGTGAGGGGTTCGCATCCCTCAGCCTTGGAAACCATTCAAGCGGAGCAGACACAATCCTGCCATCCGCGAGCGTTACAATAAGAGAGTCGTCATCAATCTCGACTTCGATGGCTCGTGCATCAGTTCTGACTTTGTCGGTGGCAAGTAATGTGCTCATCCCATTTCCTCCTAATTTCTAGTTTGTTTTGCTGAATAAGTTCTCGAATTTCTTTGAGTTGCTTGCTGAGAAAGCCGTGTAACTCGGCCAGCAATACCGGCTCCATCCAGAACTTGGCATAACACTCAGCAGATTCAACATGCACATGGATCGGCTCTTCGGCCTCCCGACTGAAAAAGAAAAATCGGTATCCATGATGTCTGAATATCTCCGGCACTCATCGACTTTAACTCTCATGAATTTTGAGGGCTAGCGATATTTCCCGCCCAGCTCTCCATGCAACGAAAACATCCAGCGTCTCTCTAGGCATTCGATTTTATTCACTGGAAAAACATTCGACGCCGCAGCTCTCCGGCGTGATTTTACAATCCATGGAAAACTCCCGACTCGTTGAGGCCGCCGCGCTCGCCCGCACCAACGCCCACGCGCCTTACTCGAACTTTGCCGTCGGCGCGGCGCTCGAGTGCGAGGACGGCACGGTTTTCACCGGCTGCAATGTCGAAAATCTCAGCTTCGGTCTGACCATGTGCGCCGAGCGCGTGGCGATTGGAACCGCTGTGGCAGCAGGCCAGC
>JBDKIG010000237.1:0-3463 GCA_039797215.1 Verrucomicrobiota bacterium
ACGGGGCGATCGCGGGGTCGGACGCCACGTGATAGGGCGCCATCCATTTCTCTAATTCATCGAGAGGATCGCGCGTGGCTTCGAACGAACGGTTCGCGCCGCCTTCGCAGATGGTGATGTTTTTTCCTGTGGCGGTGAATGTGGCCTTCGCGCCGAAGCCGAGGAACGAGTAGCGGCCGACTTGGTCGCTCTGCTCGGCGGACTCGAGGAGGAACGACGGAGCCTCGCCGCAGAGTTTGGCGAAAGCCGAGACCGGCGTGTCGGAATCGGCGACGATCTCGCAGGAGACCGGGAGCACGCGGGCTGAGGTCGCTTTTTCCAAAAACGCCGCTCGGGGCGGATCCAGCGGAATCATGAAAACGAAACCTTGGGGGCCTGGCGCTCGGTGGCGTTGTCCACTTGGAACAACTCGGCGGCCGCGAAGTTGAAGATGCCTGCGATGATATTGGTCGGGAAAACCTCGCGCTTCGTGTTGTAGGCCATCACAGAGTCGTTGTAGGCCTGCCGTGCGAAGGCGACTTTGTTTTCCGTGGAGGTCAGCTCCTCGGTGAGCTGCATCATATTTTGATTCGCTTTGAGGTCGGGGTAACTCTCCGCCACGGCGAGTAGTCGGCCGAGTGCGCCGGTAAGGCCAGCCTCGGCGCCGGCGAGTTCACGCATGGCGGAGGGATCGCCGGGATTCGCGGCGGCGCGGCCTCCGGCGGATTGGGCGAGGTTGCGGGCTTGAGTCACAGCTTCGAGCGTTTTGCTCTCATGCTGCATGTAGGCTTTTGCGGTTTCAACGAGGTTCGGGATGAGATCGTGGCGGCGTTTCAGCTGAACATCGATCTGCGAGAAGGCGTTTTTGAAGCGGTTTCGGAGGACGACGAGGGCATTGTATTGGCCGACGACGAACACCAACGCCAGCACCGCGATGGCGGCGAGGACAATGAGAAAGATAATCAAGGCACCCATGGGGGCGGACTTTCTCCCCCGGCATGGTGGCGCGCAACCCCAAAAAAACCGATTCGCGCGCCCACCGAGCGGGGGGCGGACAGATCAGTTCGCGTATTTTACTCCGCAGCCGTAGGGGGCCGTCTTGGAAGTTGAGATGGGCTTGCCGGCCAAAACCTCATCCAGCGTTGCGGCGACATAGTTTTTCGCGCCAGCAATGTCGCCGGGGTTGGTGGATTTTTTGTCGTCGATGGCGCCGTGGTAAACGAGGACGCCACTGGCATCGATCACATACATTTCGGGAGTGACTTTGGCGCCGTAGGTTTTGCCGACCTCACCGGTCTCATCGAGGAGGTAGGCGGTGGCGGCGGATTGGGTCTCGGTGCATTTTTTTGCGGCATCGGCGGGGGCTAGGTGGCCTTGCTTGCCAGGGGCGGAGGAGCAGATGGAAAGCCAGGCAACGCCTTTGGCGGTGGCGTCGGCTTGGAGTTTTTGCATGTTTCCCGAGCCGTAGTGCTTCACGAAAAAGGGGCAGGTGTGGTTCACCCACTCGAGCACGACGACTTTGCCTTTGAAGTCGGAGAGGGAGACTTTTTTACCTGAGCAATCGGTCAGAGAGAAGTCGGGTGCGGGTTGGCCGATTTGGACTTCGGCTTGGGCGATGGTGACGGCAGCCAGTAATAGGAAGAGAGCTTTTTTCATAGGCTTCCATCAATGCACAGGCTCGTGCCGAGCGCAAGAGGGGTGAAGGGATTTTAGAAAAAACACTCAGGGCCGTGGCGGGGCGGCAATCCATTCGGGGGCGGCGATGCCTCGGCGAAAGGCTTCGAGTGCGGCGGGGGAGGAATTGATGCGGAGGTTGCTGAAGGAGCCGTCTAGATTTTGCCAGCGTTCGTGCCAGATGACGGCGGCTTGGACGCGGGGCTGCTTCGGCAGGATGGTGAGTGCGTCGGCGAACCACTCGGCTTTGTTGCCGCTTTTTGGAAATTCCCCGACGCCGAATTCCGCGATCATGATCGGTTTTTTGGGATCCACCGCGGAGAGTTCCTGGAGGGGCCAGGCGATGAGATCCTTGAAAAAAGCCCACGCGCGGTCGTTGCGGAATTGTTGTCCATAGACGCTGATGCCGAGCCAATCCACATAGCCGGATCCGGGGTAGTAGGAGGCCATCATGTTCCAGACATCATTCTCGGCAGGGAAGGCATTCACATGAAAGACCCAGAGGATGTTGTCGGCTCCTTTGGCACGAACGCGGTCCACGACATGACGCCAGGTTTTTTTGAAAATGTCAGGGCCACCGTTGCGTCCGCCGTAGAAGCAGCCTGACCATGGAAACCAGCATCCATTCATTTCGTTGCAGAATGAAACGAAGAGGGGTTTGCCAAAATCCCGGGCACCCTCGGCCCAGCGGTCGATATAGTCGTCCCACTTGCCGGCGAGGATTTCGGTGAGGCCGAAGCGATCGGGGCCTTTGTTTTGCTCGTAGGGTTTGTCCCACGGGGACCAGAAAATCAGGGGCACTGCGCCGTGGCGGTCGATGAGTCGGAGGTTGGCGGTAGGGAAACTCTGCTCGCCCCAATAACTTGACGAAGCGATCAGAGCGGGGCGTTTGCCGGCGAGCTTTTCGAATTTCTCGATGCCTTCGAGAGTCACGGCATCCTCGGTCTCGCCGAAATCCATGTAGGCGCCGAAGCGGATTCCTTTTTCCCCGGGGTTCGGCCACGGATCGGGGGCGGCGATGGCCACGGAGGCGCAAAAAAACAAGGCGGTGAGGGAAAGACGGATTGTCATGGCGTGGCAGGAACGGCGGCGCTGCGGGGGAGTTTTCCCCAGCCCACCCACGCGCCGCGCATGGCTTGGAGGAGCGATTTCCAGATCACCCAACTCAACAGCGGGCGGTAGAGAAAGCGTTGGGGAATGATGCGCAGGGCGAGTCGCGCGGGCAGGCCCTCGAGCGAAACCGCAACGACGGCGAGCGCCACATCGCATAAAAGAAAACCGAGGAAATACGGCAGGATGTCGCTGCCGTGTCCCATCAGGAGGGATTGCAGGAATAGCAGGTCGATCAACGGAGCAAGGGCCACGAGGAGGACTTGAAAAAACCAGATGGATGGCAGGCTGAACCACCCGAGGGCCTTGAAGCGGGGATTGAAAACCAGATCGTTGTGTTTCCACACACATTGGATCGTGCCGAAAGCCCAGCGGAAGCGTTGGCGGGCGAGTTGGGAAAATGTCTCGGGCGCCTCGGTGAAAGCGATCGCTTGTGGGGCGTATTCCACTCGGTAGCCGGCGCGGTGGATGGCCAGTGTGAGGTCGGTATCCTCGGCGAGAGTATCGAGAGAAATCCCGCCCGCAGCCTCGATCGCCTCGCGCTTGATGGCACTGATCGCTCCGGGAACGACGGTGATGCAGTTCCACGCCGCATAGGCTCGGCGGTCGAGGTTGAAATTGCAGAGATACTCGATCTCCTGGCAGCGCGCGGCGAAGGTTCGGGGATTCCCCACGCGAGCCTGTCCCGAGACGGCTCCGG
>JBDKIG010000238.1:0-3431 GCA_039797215.1 Verrucomicrobiota bacterium
TGAGGAGGGCGTTGTATTTTTTGTAGCCGCCTTCGTATTCCTTGATCCACTCCTTGGCGAATTTGCCGGTCTGGATGTCTTTGAGCGCGGCCTTCATCCGCTTCTTCACAGAGGCGTCGACGATCTTTGGGCCAACAAGCACATCGCCCCACTTGGCAGTTTCGGAGATCGAGAAACGCATTCCCGCAATGCCGGATTCGTTCATGAGGTCGACGATGAGTTTCAACTCATGCAAGCACTCAAAATATGCCATCTCGGGCGAGTAGCCAGCCTCGATGAGGGTCTCGAAACCCGCTTGGACGAGTGCCGAGGCGCCACCGCAGAGAACGGTCTGTTCGCCGAAGAGATCGGTTTCGGTTTCTTCCTTAAAGGTGGTTTCCAGAACGCCACCGCGGGTGCCGCCGATGCCCTTGGCCCAGGCGAGAGCGATTTTTTTCGCGTCCTTGCCGGGGTTTTGGTGGATGGCGATGAGCGTGGGAACGCCTTTGCCCTCGGTGTATTGGCGGCGAACGATGTGGCCTGGGCCTTTCGGGGCGACCATGATCACATTCACATTCTTTGGCGGAACAATGGTCTTGTAGAGAATGCTGAAGCCGTGGGAGAAAAGGAGCGTCTTACCTTTGGAGAGGTTCGGCTCGATGTCTTTTTTGTAGGCCGCGGCCTGCTTGGTATCGGGGATGGCGACCATGATCACATCAGCGCGGCGCACGGCCTCGTCGGTGTCGAACACTTCAAAGCCGGCCTTCTTCGCGACTTCGCGGCTCTTGGATTTCGGATAGAGGCCGATGATGACTTTGCAACCGCTTTCCTTAAGGTTGAGCGCGTGGGCGTGGCCCTGGGAGCCGAAGCCGAGAACAGCAAGGGTCTTTCCCTTGAAAACTTTCAGGTCGGCGTCTTTGTCGGTGTGGATTTTGGCAGGCATGGTGGTGTTGTTTTGGTTTGGAAAAAGGGTGGGTTACTTGGAGCGGGCGAGGGCGACCTTGCCGGTGCGGGTGAGGTCGCTGATGCCGAAAGTCTCCATCAGGCTGAGGAATTTGCTGATCTTCGCCTCGGTGCCGGTGAGTTCGATGGCCAGCTTCTCGGGCTGCACATCGATGATCTTCGCGCGGAAGATGTCGCAAATCTGCATCACCTCGGCGCGGGTTTTGGAGTTGGCATTCACGCGGAGCAGGACGAGTTCGCGGTCCACATATTCTTCGTCGCGGAAATCCTCCACATCGATCACATCGACTAATTTTTCGAGCTGCTTGGTGACTTGCTCGAGGATTTTGTCGTCGCCCCGGACGACAATCGTCATGCGGGAAGCGGAGGGGTCGAGGGTCGGGCCGACATTGAGCGAGTCGATGTTGAAGCCGCGGCCGCTGAACATTCCAGCCACGCGGGTCAGAACGCCGAATTTGTTTTCCACGAGGATCGAGATGGTGTGGCGCATGCGATGAAAAGGGGGCAGATGCTGATCCAGTGCCCTCGATGCGTCAATGGAATTCCCTGAAAACTCGCAGCCGACGGGGTTCAGGAGGTGGGTCGTTGTTCCTCTCGACACTCCAAGCCGCCGCCAGATACATAGTCGCGCATGACAAGTATGACCGGTCACGGACGAGGCGAGGCGAGGACGAAAGTCTGGTCCGCCGTGGTGGAATGCCATTCCGTGAATCGCAAGACGGCCGAGGTCATCTTTCACGCCGACCGGGATGCCACGTGGCTAGAACCCTCCGTGCGCGAGAAAGTGCTGGAGAGAATTTCCCGCGGCCGTGTGCAGGTGAATCTGCACCTTGAAAGAGCGGACGCTGGAACGAAGAATTTTTTCGATGAAAAACGCGCCGCCGTTTTTGTCGAACAAGCCCGCAAGCTCCAAAAAAAACTCGGCCTCGAGGGCGGCGTCACGCTGGCAGATGTGTTAAGCGCTCCTGGCGTAATGCGGGCCGCGGAGCCCGGCGGCGATGACGCCCGCGATCCCGTGATGAAAGCGCTCGAGGAGGCCCTCCGCGGGTTGGAGTCCACCCGAAACCGCGAAGGCGCCGCCCTCAAGAAAGTCCTCCTCCGCAGCGCCGAAAAACTCGAATCCCTCGCCAAAAAAATTACCCCCCACGCCGGCCGCGTGGCCGAACTCCACCGCGAGGCACTTCACAAACGCATCGAGCGCGCGGGCATTTCCCTCCAGCCGGATGACGCCCGCCTCGCCTCGGAGGTTGCATTTTTTGCCGAGCGCAGCGACATCACCGAGGAACTCGAACGCGCCGCCAGCCACATCGCCCAATTCCGCGATAAGCTCGATTCCAAGGCCCCCGTCGGCCGCACGCTGGAATTCCTCGCGCAGGAACTCGGCCGCGAATTCAACACCATCGGCTCCAAATCCTCCACCACCGCCATCGCCCGACTCGTCATCGAGGCGAAGGCCGAACTCGACCGCATCCGCGAACAACTTGCCAACATTGAGTAACCTCGACATCCAACGCACGGGCATCCTTTTCGTCATCTCCGCCCCCTCCGGCGCGGGAAAAACCACACTCATTTCCTCGCTCCGCCAGAAGCCGGATTTCGTTTACTCCGTCTCCTGCACGACCCGCACTCCGCGGCCCGGAGAGGTCGATGGCGAGGATTACCATTTTCTCTCCGAAGAAAAATTCCAGGCCCACATTGAGGCCGGAGATTTTCTGGAATACGCCGAAGTCCACGGGCGCCATTACGGCACGCTGAAGTCCACGGTTGTTGCTCAACTGGAGCATGGCATCGATGTCTTGCTCGATGTCGATACACTCGGCGCCGCCAGCATCCGCCAATGCCCGGACCGCTTCATCCAGGACGCGCTCGCCGATGTTTTCATCATGCCGCCGGGACTTGAGGAACTCGGAAGGCGCCTCCGCAAGCGTGGCACCGAGAGCGAAGATCAAATCGCCGTGCGCCTCCGAAACGCCGCCTCCGAAATGGAAAAATGGCGCGAATACCGCTACACGGTGATCAGCGGATCCATGGAAGAGGATATCGAAAAATTCCGCGCCATCATGCGCGCCGAGCGATACCTGAGCCGCCGCCTTCGCCTTTCTTTTTGATGAGAAAAAAAAATATCGTCCTCGGCGTCGGCGGCTCGATCGCCTGCTACAAAGCCGCCGACCTCACGAGTCGCCTCGCGCAAGACGGCTTCGAGGTCCATGTGGTGATGACACGCTCCGCCACCGAGTTTGTCGCCCCGCTCACTTTCCAAACCCTCTCGCGCCAGCCGGTGACGACGGGAATTTTCGATGAAAAAGAATCCTGGCATCCAGGCCACATCGCGCTCGCGGACGATGCCGATTTGCTACTCATTGCGCCCGCCACGGCGAACCTTGTCGCCAAGCTCGCGTGCGGAATTGCGGATGATGCGCTCACCTCCATCGCGCTCGCCACGCGTGCGCCACTCGTCATCGCTACAGCGATGAACGGCAAGATGTGGC
>JBDKIG010000239.1:0-3429 GCA_039797215.1 Verrucomicrobiota bacterium
TATTGAAATTCGCAATTTTCCCATTCCCAAGCCAATCCCCATATCCTTTCCACCCTTGAGTGGCATAGGTGTTATGAGCGGCAGTTGGAATATCAATAGGAAGGGTTCCTTTTTCAGGAAGTTCACTTTTACAATAGTTGAACCATTCATTAACGCCTTTCAGCTGTAATGCTTGGACGAAAGCACGAGCTTCCTTAAATGGTCTGTAGACTTTATTGAAATTTGCAATTCTTCCCGTCCCAAGCCAGTTACCGTAGCCAATCCATCCTTGATTAAGATATGATTGTCTTGGGATTGCAGGTATATCAGGCGGCAAAGTTCCTTTTTCTGGAAGTTGGCCTTTACAAAACTGATTCCATTCATTTGTAGATTTGAGATTTAGCGACCGCACATACGCCCGCGCCTCCTCAAACGGCCTCCAAGACAATTTCGCCAGGCGATCCCAGCATTTCAGGTCGATATCGCGGGCAAAATCCTCGACGTTGATTCGCTTGGCGAGTTTTTCGTCGATGTCGAAGACCACGCTGCCGCCGCCAGTGCGTTGTTTTCCCTGCGAGACGCTGCGGAAGTATTCGATGATCCGCTCATCGTTGGCGGCGAGCGCACGTAGGGTGGTGAGAATTTCCTGAAATTCCTCGGAGGCAAAGATGTCATATGGTTTGGCGCCGGCATCATGTAGGATGGGCACGATGACATAGCCCATCTTTTTACCGTTGGCGGGACGCAAGGCGCGGCCGACGGCTTGGACGATGTCCACGGCACTGCGGCGAGGGTCGGCGAACATCACGCAATCGATGCCCGGCACATCCACACCTTCGGTGAGGCATCGGGCGTTGGTGATGAGTCCGCGTTCGGTGGCGGCGAATTCGCTCATGATGCGCGCACGCGTGCCAGTGGGTGTTTTTCCGGAGACATGAAAGGTCTCGACCGATCCGTGTTTTTTGAAGGCGCGGTTGTAGGCTTCGTTGTGATCTTTGAAAATTTCCGCGCGCTGGATGCTGCTGTGGAAGGAAACGGCGTGGCGGATAGGGTATTTCTCCATCGCTTTGCGCAAGGCCACCAGCGAGGCGAGCATTTCGGCTTCGACCTCTTTGTTCCAGCGCCCCTTGTCAGGACGCAGGAAGATATTTTTGCGGACCATGTCGGCGACTTCGTCGCGTGAGACCAGAATGGTGACGATGCGATAGTCGCAGAGGATGGGCGGCTTCTCTTCGAGCGCACGCTTGAAGCTGAGGAGTTGAAAGGTTTCGCCGTAGATGGCGGCGTTATCCATGCTTAGGATCGTGTCGCTTTTTCCTCGGTAGCGCCGCTCGGTCGCGGTCATGAAAATCCGGCGGGGGATGGGGAGGTTTTGATCGTGGAGCAGATGGGAGAAAAGTTTGTCGCCATCGCCGACGGTCTTGTGCGCCTCGTCCATGATGCCGAGGTCGAACGAGAACTTCGCTTGGCGGGCTGCTTTGCCCAAAGCCTCGCCGCTCTGGTAGGTGGTGAAGACGACGGTGAGGCCGGTCTTTTTCCGCTGGAGCCATGAGGCAATTTCCTTGGGATCAGTGAGGCAGGGCGCGCCGAGGTCTTGGCGCAACACGGCCACATCGTCCTGCTCCACGCGACCGGCGGATTCGTCACTGCACACGCAAATCCATTCCACCGCATCGCCATGGGCGAGCGACTCGCGGAGCCACACTTTCAGCGTTTGCCGGATGAGCGAGAGGCTTGGAACGGCGACGAGGATTTTCTTCGCCCCGAGGTCGCGCGCGATCCAGTAAGCGGTGAGGCTTTTGCCTGAGCCACAGGGACTGATCAGCTTTCCTCGCTTCTGCTTCTTCGCCACGAAATGCTCCCGCGCATTCTGAATCGCCCGCTTCTGATGCGGGCGCGGCTTGAGCGGAACGAGTTTGGCGGGTTTGCGGCCGAGAAATTGGCGGAGTCGCTTGAAAAATTCCTGATCGAGACTTTGCCATACATCGAGCGAGCAAAATCCGATGCGGTCTTGGTCTTTGAGAACCCGCGAGACTCGCTCGGTCGTCGAGCAAACCAGCCCGAAGGAAATGTGCTGGCACACGCCGAACGCAAGGCCAGTGAAGGTTGAAATCTCGCGCCAAGGCAACGGGTGCGAAGTGTCCTCGCGGTATTTGCACTGGATGGCCCAATACTCGCCTGTGTTGGTTTCCGCGATGAGGTCGATGCCTTGGTCAACGGGCGGAAGGCGGAGTTTTTTTCGGAGCGCGGATGGCACTTCATTCAGTAGCCAAACCTTGCGCAGCTTGGTGGCGTATTCTGGATCAAGAAGCATATACGCCCTAACGAGGTGCTCGAAGACATCGCCCTTCGCCTTTTCGGACATGCGGCTCAACCGATTGGCGAAATGCTCCCAAGAGGCACAACGCTCGACCGCTTTAATCAAGAGGGGATTCGATAGGACGGTCATGTCGCAGAGCTTTTGAAGCCAAGAGGGGGCGAAGTTCGGAAAAAGGAAGCAGCACTTCCAGAAGATTCTCGGAAGCTGGAAATATCCAAAACGGATGCGAGGATTTGGATGAATCGAGTGATCATTTCGGCCGACATCCTGAACCAGCCGATAGGACATTTACGGGGGGAGCAGTTTTTTTCTGAAATATTTTGGCGGGTGGTAAAACCTTACTTCGACCAATCCTCCCACGCGATGCCTTCGATTCGGGAAAAATCCCGCGAGTTGAGAGTAGCAACAGTCAAGCGATGCACAACGGAGGTGGCGGCGATCAGCAAATCCATATCGGCCACGATTTGACCTGCGCTGTGTTGACGGGCTTTGAGCCGGCTGAATTCGTGCCAAACCGCACGATCGGCCTCTAACACAGCAATGCGTCCTTCGAGAACGGCCTTATATTTTTCACGGCGTGTAGGGCTTTCCTCGAGCGCCAAGCCAAACTCCACTTCCGCAACCGTTACGACACTGATACGGCAGGAGGAATCTCCCGCGTCGCGCCAGCGTTCCAAGCTTCGCATTTGGGGTTTTCTCCTTAAGGGCTGCGAAAATACTGACGTATCGAGGAGGTAGGTCGGCATCAGTCTTCGAAGGGATTTTGGGTGTTGCCACCACGGAGTTCCCATACGGGTGGAAAATCCCCGCGCTCCCGCCCATGGCTCCGGTTCCAATCATTCAACGAGGCGATGATGTCTGGCCGCTCGGATATGAGGCCGACAGGAGGCGGGGCGACGACCACCAGCGGGCGGCCACGCTTTTGGACGAGCGTGGGCAGACCAGTTCTTGCGACTTCCTCACACAGGGCTGCGAACTTGGTTTTTGCCTCGAAAATTCCGAGAGTTTTCATGGGTTGAACCAACCACATGGTTGATTGGGTGTCAACGCGCGGGAATGGCTCGATTCGTGCGGGTCATTCAGAGTTCCGAAAGACGAAAGCTTGGACGAGCCGTTCTTCGGGCTCGTGG
>JBDKIG010000240.1:0-3425 GCA_039797215.1 Verrucomicrobiota bacterium
CCGAGAAACGAAAAAACACTTGTGGAACCTCGCAAATACAGCACCGGCACGAAGGGACGATTGAAAATGCATTCCGACCAATGTCGGGAATTCATTCACGCGAACTCCCCAGATTTTCATCTCGCTACGGAATTCATCCAATCCCTCGATCCCGATCGCGAGGACCGGAATTGGCAGAGATTCCAATCCCCCGAGGATACGCTGCCATTTTTGCAGGCCTGGCTCGCCGGAGACGATATGCCAAGCGAACGAAAAACTCCCGAACCGCGCCTCGTTCCCGCCAAGAATATCAAACCCCCGCAAAATCTCGACGCGGCCTTGAAAATGACCCGCGAGTGGGTGGAAGAAAACCGAGCTCGCTTGGCTACGCTTCCAGCGATGGACGCCGTGGAGGAGGTTCTGAATCGCCTCTCGACCCCTTAGCTCGAAATCCCGGCAGCAGCGGGGGCATCGAGAAGAAGGATCGCATTTTTCTGAGCGATAGGTCCGGCGGGAATTTGAGGGTCGCCGGCGAGGAGGCGCGGGACCATCGGGGCTTTTTCCGCCCCAGTCACGACCCAGAGAATGGTGCGGCTGCGATTGATCACCGGATAGGTGAGCGTCATGCGGCGGCGGTTTTGATAAAGGGCCGTCAGCGCAACTTCGCGGTCGTGGACTTGGCAAACGGCATCGCCGGGAATCAGCGAGGCGGTGTGGCCATCCGGTCCGAGCCCGAGGTGAACGAGATCAATGACGGGAGGATTTCCACACAGGGAATTCAAGACGCCGGTGTAATCGATGCAGGCCTTTTCGGGATCGGCGGCCTCGACGGGCATGGCGTGAATTTGCTCCGGTGGAATCGGGGCATGGGAAAGGAGACTCTCGCGAAGATGGGTGAGATTGCGGTCGGGATCTCCCGCCGGGGCGATCCGCTCGTCCACTTGAACGATATGAACAGAGGCCCAAGGCACCTCCTCATGAGCCAAATCTCGGAGCATTTGCCAAGGCGTCTTGCCTCCGCTCACCGCCATAATAAATCGGCCCCGAGCGGCAACGGCTTGGCGGGCTTCCGAAGCAATCAATAGCGCGGCGGCTTTCGCAACAGCGTTGGAATCAGAAAATATTTGCGGGGTCATTTTAAAAAAACTCAGAGCGGCAGGTGAAGAAGCCGTCCACATTGCGGGCAAGACACAATCGACTTGTCGGAGCGTAGGGCGAGGCTGGTTTGCGCGGTAACCTTCATGTGGCAACCGGTGCAGACATCATGCTCAACAGGCACCACGACTCGGGCATTTTTAGTTTCAAAGAGCCGTTCGTAGCGTTCGATCAAATCCTCGTCGATGCCCTCGAGGAGTGCAGTACGGCCGGCCGCCATCTCATCCAGGCGGCTTTTCAAATTTCCTTCTTTTTCTCGGATCGTGGCGATTTGGGCGTCGTATTTCGCCTTGTCCTCGGCATGAGCTTTGTCGGCGGCTGCGAGTTGCGGGGCCAGCCCCTCGGCTTCTTCCATGAGGAGAAGTTCTTTGTCTTCAATCGCCGAAATGGCGCGCTCGGCGGTGGCGATTTCGTGGGAGAGCGCCGAGTATTCCTCGTTTTTCCGAGTCTGGAGCTGCTGGTTTTTGTAGCGGGAAATTTGATCGCGCTTGGCGGCGATTTCCACCTCGAGGGCTTTTTTTTCTACCTCGATGGCCATGGAGCGGGAGCGGGCGGTTTGGAGGCGGCTCGCGGCGTCCTCCACGAGCTTTTGCTTGGAGGCGATCTCGAGGGGGATCGATTGAAGTTCGAGACGGAGGGTTCGGAGGCGCTGGTCGCGGTCTTGGAGCGCGAGAAGTTTTTCAATGGCTTCGAGCATGCTCGGAGCTTGAATCGGGCCGGGAATTTTATCCAGCAATCAAAAGGATTTCTTTGGGGCGGGCCGGATGCCACGATGAGTCGTTCATGCCGGAAGGAATTTGCTATCTCATCGGCGCGGGTCCTGGCGACCCGTTGCTACTCACGCTCAAGGGCCGCCACTGCTTGGAACGCGCGGATGTCGTGGTCTATGACTACCTCTGCAATCCCGAGCTTTTGAAATGGGCACCCGTTGATGCCGAAAAACTCTATGTCGGCAAAAAAGCCGGTGCCCACACGATGCGCCAAGAGGATATCGATGCACTTCTTGTTTCTAAAACCCAGGCTGGAAAAACGGTCGCCCGACTCAAGGGGGGAGACCCTTTTGTTTTTGGGCGGGGTGGTGAAGAAGCCGAAGCGTTAGCCGCTGCAGGGTGCCGATTCGAGATCGTGCCTGGAGTCAGCTCCGCCATCGCGGGACCGGCCTATGCGGGAATTCCAGTCACCCACCGCAAGCACACCTCGATGTTTACGATTTTTACGGGACACGAGGATCCCACGAAGCCCGACCCCTCGCTGGACTACAAAGCCCTCGCGACCTCTCCTGGCACAAAAGTCATGCTCATGGGCATCGAGCGTTTGCGCTCCATCACCGCCCGACTCCGCGAGGAGGGAATGCCAGCGGAAACGCCCGTCGCCCTCGTTCGCTGGGCGAGCACCGGCCACCAGAAAACCCTCGTCGGCACACTCGCCAACATCGCGGACAAAGCGGAGGAGGTTTCTTTTGAGGCCCCGGCCGTGGCGATTTTTGGCGAGGTGGTGAATCTCCGACAACCACTGAACTGGTTTGAAAGCCTTCCTCTTTTTGGAAAACGCATCGCTGTGACTCGCACGCAGTCGCAAGCCGGGGAACTCGTTGCCAGCCTGCGCGAGCTGGGAGCGGACGCCTACGAGATGCCCACCATTCGAATCGAGCCCGCTCCCGATAAGCGGGAATTCTACGAATTGGTGGCCTACGCCCACACCTACGAATGGTTGATCTTCACGAGCCCCAATGGCGTGGACGCTTTCTTCAAGGCCTTCTACGAACTTTACAAGGATGCCCGAAGCCTCGGCGGAGTCCGTATCGCGGTGATCGGCCCCGCCACGGCCGAGCGCGTGCGTTCCAACCGATTCGAGGTCGATCTCATTCCGGAAAAACACATCGCCGGCGAGATCGTGACCGCCCTCCAGAAAGAGACCACCATTGATAATCTGAAAATCCTGCTCGTTCGCGGCGAGAAGGCCCGGGATGACCTGCCCAAAGAACTTTCCCGACGCGGAGCGATTGTGGATGAGGCTCTGGCCTACCGCACGCTTCCGGAGTCAGCTGATTCCTTGGGAATCGCACGCTACCGCCGAGAGGGGGCGGACATGGTGACTTTCACAAGCGCCTCAACGGCCGAGAATTTCCATGCGCTCGAATTACCTGCAGACAAAAAGGTGAGCTTTGCGAGCATCGGACCAATCACCTCCAAGGCCATGCGAGCCTTGGACTTACCAGTTTCTTTGGAGGCAAAAAGCCATGACATTCCGGGCCTAATCCAAGCAATCGTGGATTTTTACAAAAAATAAAA
>JBDKIG010000241.1:0-3422 GCA_039797215.1 Verrucomicrobiota bacterium
ATATCCATCAAATGTCCCGTCCGGTCCTCGGGAAAAAATCCCACCGTGCTATTCGGCAGGCCGTGCTCCTCGACGACTTGATGGACGAGCCGCTGGTTGAAGACCGTCCAAGGGCGATGTTGCGGGATGGCGGAATTTTCGAGCAGCTGACTGACGAGTTCGGCCGCGATCGGATTTCCCCTCGCTCCAGCAGCTTGGGAAATCGTGATCACGGGCCCGTCTGTTTTTTGTTCCGGGATATCCTCGCTCCAAAAGGAGGATGATTGCACGAAGGCACGACAAAGGTCGATTTGATGATCGGTTTTCATAGGGGGTTGGACTGGACAAAAGAATTCTTCCCGCGCCACCTATCGTTCAAGAAAAAAAAACGCTCCAATTTCCCATTCCTTCCGACGAAGCCTCTGCCTCCATGATATCGCCGAGCGGTGGCGTTGACCCTGCCGCGCGCCGCTGATTATCCTCACCGACTTTCATGAGCGGCTACAAAGACACCATCAACCTTCCGAAAACAGACTTCCCGATGAAGGCAGGACTCGCCCAGCGCGAACCGGAAATCCTCGCCCAGTGGGAATCCAGCGGCCTCTACGCCAAAATCCAGGAGCGCCGGAAGGACGCCCCGCTCTACCTCCTCCACGACGGCCCGCCCTTCGCCAACGGCGATGTCCACATGGGCACCGCGCTGAACAAGATCCTCAAGGACTTCGTCGTGAAATCCAAAACCATGGCCGGCTTCCGCGCGCCGTTCGTTCCCGGCTGGGACTGCCACGGCCTCCCGATCGAGTTCCGCGTGGTCAAATCCTCCGCCGGCCTCGCGCCCGCCGAGGTCCGCCGCCGCTCGGAGGAATACGCCCGCAAATTCATCGACATCCAGCGCCGCCAATTCAAACGCCTCGGCGTGCTCGGCGACTGGGAAAATCCCTACCTAACGCTCGATCCTGGCTACGAGGCGGGGATGATTCGCGCCTTCGCGAAGTTCGTGGAAAAAGGCCTCGTCTATCGCAAGAAAAAACCCGTCCTCTGGAGCACCGGCGCACACACCGCCCTCGCCGAGGCCGAGGTGGAATACGCCGAGCGCACCGACCCCGCGATCCATGTGGCCTTCGCCGCAGCCAGCGGCCCGATTGGCGACGCCTCGTTTGTCATTTGGACGACCACGCCGTGGACACTTCCCGCGAACCTCGCGATCGCCGTCCACCCGCAGGAAAAATACACCCTCCGCGTGGTCACTCTCGCCGATGGTTCGACCAAGCCGCTCGTCGTCGCCAATGCGCTCTGGGAGGCCTTCCTCGCCGAAACCAAATCCTCGGCCGCTCCCGCTGAACGCGAGTTCACCGGTGCCGAACTCGCCGGCTCCAAAGCCCGCCATCCGTTCCTCGACCGCGAAGTTCCTGTCATCACCGCCGATTTCGTCACCATGGAAAAAGGCACAGGGCAAGTTCACATCGCGCCCGGCCACGGCGCGGACGACTACCTCGCCGGCCAAGCGAACGGACTCGATGTCCTCTCGCCCGTCGATGCCTACGGCAAATTTACCGAGGAATGCGGCGTTCCCGAACTCATCGGCCTCCATGTCCTTGAGCAGGGCAACAAAGAGGTCCTCCAAATCCTCACCGCGCGCGGCGCGCTGCTCGGCCATTCCGATTATCTCCACGACTACCCCCACTGCTGGCGCTCCAAAACCCCGATCCTCTTCCGCGCGGTCGAGCAATTTTTCATCCGCATCGACGGGATCCGCGAGGCAGCACTTCGCGAGGTGGACAGCACGCAATGGATTCCGCATTGGGGCCGCAACCGCATTCGTGGCACGGTGGAATCCCGCCCCGACTGGTGCATCTCACGCCAGCGCACTTGGGGCGTGCCGCTTCCGGTTTTCTACAACGACAAAAACGAGCCGATTCTAGACCCCGCCGTCATCAATAAAGTTGCCGGGGTTTTCTCCGAAAAAGGAACGAACTCGTGGTTCGAACTCGACGATGCCGCCTGGGCCGCGCTCGTCGGCCTCCCCGCCGGCACAACCCGCCGCAACGACACGCTCGATGTCTGGATCGATTCCGGCCTCAGCCACGAGACCGTCCTGCGCCAGCGTCCAGAACTCGCCTTCCCCGCCGACCTCTACCTCGAGGCGACCGACCAGCACCGCGGTTGGTTCCAGAGTTCGCTCATGACCTCCGTCGCGCTGAACGAAAAAGCCCCCTACCGCACCGTGCTCACCCACGGATTCGTGATGGATGTCGACACTCGGAAGAAAATCTCGAAGTCCGCCGCGGGCGGTTACCAGAAGCCCACCGACGCCGACCACTATGTGAACAAATACGGCGCCGACCTGCTCCGCCTGTGGGTCAGCAGTGTGAACTTCACCGACGATGTGCCGTTCTCCGAGGAAATCTTCACACGCCTCTCGGATGCCTACCGCCGCGTCCGCAACACGCTCCGCATCCTGCTCGCAAACCTCCACGACTACGACGCCGCAAATCCTGCCGCGCCCGAGGCGCTCACCTTCGTCGATCGCTGGATCCTCGCACGCCTGCAGGAGGTCGTCGCCACCTGCCTCGACGCCTACGAAAAACTCGAGTTCCACCGAGTGCACCACACGATCAACCAATTCTGCGCCGTCGATCTGAGCAGCCTGTATGTGGACATCACGAAGGACCGCCTCTACTGCGACGCCAAAACCTCCCCGCGCCGCCGCGCCACGCAGTTCGCGATGCACCGAGTGTTCGACACACTCGTCCGCCTGCTCGCGCCAATCCTCGCCTACACCGCCGAGGAGGCCTGGGGCCACTTCCAGCCAGGCAGTTCGGTCCACGCGCAGGATTTTCCAAAACCTGAGCCTGCCTGGCAAAACGCCGACACCATCGCGCAGATGGATGCGCTCCTACAAATCCGAAGCCGCATTTCGCAGGCTGTGGAAAAGCCCCAAAAAGCCGGAGAGATCGGCAGCGCGCTTGAAGCGAAAATCCAACTCGGTGCGACACCCGAGGAGTTGAAATCCCTCGCGCCGGTCCAAGCCGAAGCAGAAGAAATCTTCATCCTGAGCGATCTCGAAATCTCCGAATCCCCCACCCCAACCTGTGAGGTTTCCAAAACCTCGAACGACCGCTGTGAGCGTTGCTGGCGCCACCGCCCTGAAGTCGGGCAGAGCGCTACGCACCCGACCCTCTGCGGCCGCTGTGAAGGGGCTTTGGGATGATTGACCACAGAGGACACAGAGACCACGGAGGGGGGAATTGCTCATGAAACTCCTCCTGCTCCTGACGCTCCCGCTCTACATCCTCGACCAGATCACCAAATTTCTGGTCCTCGCCAACATTCCGACCCATGTGACCATCGAGGTCATTCCTGGATTTTTTAATCTTGTGCAGGTTCACAACACCGGCGCGGCCTTTGGAATGATGAAGGACAACAACGCCTTTTTCATCGGC
>JBDKIG010000242.1:0-3413 GCA_039797215.1 Verrucomicrobiota bacterium
TGGCCAGGGTTGTGGAGGTGTATTTGGAAAATCTGACCCGGCCCGCGAGAGTGCGCGTGGACAATGTGAAACGGGAAGGCGCACTGGTTCTGGAACGCGTCGAAAAACGCCTGCGCATTCTTGCAGCCATCTCTCACCTCGCGCCATTGGTCGGCCTGCTCGGAACCGTCACCGGCATGGTGATGGCATTCGCGCAGATTGAAACGATCGACGGAGCCCCCAAACCCTCGGATCTGGCTGGAGGCATTTGGGAAGCCCTTCTCACGACGGTCTTCGGTCTCGTGGTGGCGATTCCCTGCATGGCCGCCTACCACGCTTTCGAGAGCCATGCCGACAAAATCGCCCGCCGCATGGAACTCGCCGTCACCGCGCTCGACGACGCCTTGCAGCCCGGTTGCGGGAGAGAATGCCCGGTCGCTGGATTCCAAATCGAGCCCCTCCAACGCCTGAAAGACGACTACCCCACAGTCTCCTGAGCCATGTTTTCCCGCCCCAAGCGCCCCACCCTCTCGATCGACATGGCCCCGTTGATCGATGTCGTTTTTTTGCTGCTGATTTTTTTCATGCTCACCTCGAGCTTCGTCCCACCCGCCGTGCCGCTGACCCTGCCGAAAGCCTCCTCTGGAGCCGCTTCCGAGACCGCCAAGGTCATTGTCTCACTGGATCAAAACGGCCAAATCTCGATCTCGGATAAAATCATCGCCGATGCCGAGTTTGAAACCGCCCTGCGCGCCGAGCTGGATCAAAACGCAACCACTGCCGTGCATTTCCGGGGCGATACCACGGTCGATTACGGCGCGTTCCTGAAGCTCATCAGCCGGGCGCGGAATGCAGGAGCCAGTCAGTTCCACCTCGTTCACGATCCCTCGACGAACCCTTGAGGTCCGGCTCCTCCATTCTCTTTCTCGCTCTGCTCGGCGTCTCCGTGATTGCCCATGCGTGGTTCATTCATGCCCGAATCGCCCGCGTCGAACCGCCCCGCGTCGATCTCGTTCAGGCCACCACGACGGAAATCCTCTTTGTCGAAGAAACCCAGCCCTTGCCTGAACCCACTCCCGAGCCGACGCCAGAACCCACTCCTCCCCCGCCCGAGCCAACACCCGAGCCCATCCCGGAACAAATCGTCACAGCCGAAAAAAGCCCCGAAATCGCCGAGCCAACTCCGGCCCCCACCCCCTTTCCGACGCCCCAACCCACCCCAAATCCCAAGCCGACTCCAAAACCCGAACCCCGCGCCCCCAAGCCTCGGCCCGCCGCTGCCGTGAATGTCCCCAAGCCGGTGGTGATCCAAAATACCCCTCCGAGTTATCCCGAGATTGCGCGCCGCAATGGCTGGGAAGGCCGCGTCCTAGTTCGTGTGGAAGTCTCCGCCGAAGGGCGTCCAGTCTCCACGGCCATCGCCAAAAGCTCGGGCTTCGGCGTCCTCGATCAAGCCGCCCTGCGCGCCGTGAAATCCTGGCGTTTCCAGCCCCGCACCATCGGCGGCATGACTTCTGCCGGCACCGTCGAAGTCCCCGTCAATTTCTCCCTGAACCGCTGAAACCCCTACTGGGGGAAAATTCCAAAATCAGGCGATCGCCCGGTTTTTCACCTCTTCGAGAATCGAGATCAGTTCGTCGATCTCGGAGCCTTGGAAGACTCCCTCGACGCCTTGGTGGTGAATGTAGGTGTAGGGCGCTTCGTAGAGGCGGGAGGCTTCCATCACGCCGTTGGCGGTGAGGTGGCTCACGACCTCATCTAAAAACTCGATCTGGTTGGCGGTGGGCGTTCGGTCTTTGAGGAAGGCGCTCATCGCGCTTTTGGCGGCTTCGCGGTCCAGGCCGACGAGCGAGCGGACGAAGAGGCCCAGGCCGTGGCTGGCTTCCGTGGCCCGGACGACATCTTCCGGCGTGCCGGTGCCACTTTCCACCAAGATGCGTTCGAGTTCGCGGAGGTCGGTTTTTGTGAGCGGGATGTTCGAGCGCAGTTTGTGGATCACGATGTGGTTTTCGTGCGCGAGGAGGAATTGCCGGGCCTTGGCGCGGAATTTCTCGAAGGTGTCCGGCGCGGAGAATCCCGGCAGGTCGAAGGATTTTTCTTCGCCCATTTCGTCTTCGAAATCGGTGAAGACCACCTTGCGGGAGGCGGTCTTGATGATCGTGATGAATCCCCGGAGTGTGCGCCGGACATTCTCGAGCATTCCCAAGTTCACATATTGCCACCACTCGTCGGTTTGCAGGGCTTGGATGAGCGGCATGTGTTGCCGGTAGGTCGGCACATTGTTTTCCTCGAGGATCGCGGCGATGGACTGCAGGCGCTTCGCAAGGCGGTCGAAATACTTCGCGTTTGTTAGCAGGCCGAGCTGCAGGGTCAGGAGCAGCAAGTCGAAACGCTTGGCCTCTTCCTTCTCGGGTTCGAGGCGTGTGGGGAGCCCGGAGACCTCTCGGCTCAGCTCCACATATTCCTGGATCGTCAATTTCTCCCACGCCTTCGGGTCTTGATATTTTTCCACCAGGTGGAGCCTTGGGCGAACGATGAAGTTCTCGAAATTCATCGAGGCAACTTCGGTTCTCAGCAGAGTCGAAATCTCCGCCCGCAGTTCCGCTTCCGGGCTGGCCCCCTCGTGCATCGATTTCTCGAGTTTCTCATCGATTGCCTGGATCAAGCCCAAGCGGGTTTTGAAGATTCGTTTGCCGAGGGGTTCGCCCGCCGAGCCATCCGTTGTCTCCGGATTCTCGCTGAAGAATTCCAGGTTCTGGCAGTAGTCGAAGATGTAGAAGAACTCCTTGTGCTTGTCGGGGCCGAAGAGATTTTTGCACAGGCGAGTGCCCCGCCCAACCATTTGCCAGAATTTCGCCTTCGAGCGGACCATCTTGAAGAAAACGAGGTTCACCGCTTCCGGCACATCGATTCCCGTATCGAGCATATCCACCGAGATCGCGATGTGGGGAGCGGAGTCCTTGAGCTTGAATAGCTCGATCAACTTGTCCGCTTTCTCCACCTGGCAGGTGATGACTTTGGCGAATTCGGCCTTGTAGTGCGGATAGTTCGCATCGAAGCGCTCGGCGATGAAGAGCGCGTGCTTCTGATTCTTGGCGAAGATGATCGTTTTGCCCAACCGGTCGCCACCCGCGACCTTCTGACCCTTGGTCATGAGGTGCTCGAGCATTTTATCCACCGTGTCCTTGTTGAAGAACCACTTGTTCACCGCCTGCGACTCCACGACTTCCGGCACGGTGCCTTCGTCGTTCCAATCCAGCGCGTCCCACTCCTCGCGCTCCTCGTCGCTGAGAGCGCCGCGGCTCAGGCCTTCGTGTTGGTATTTCAGCGGCACGGAGACGGCCCTCGGCGGCACCAGATGCTTATCCTTCACGGCGTCTTCGAGCGTGTAGGCATCGGTGGGCACACCGTTTTCGAGATTGAAGAGGCCGTAG
>JBDKIG010000243.1:0-3400 GCA_039797215.1 Verrucomicrobiota bacterium
GCGACTCCGCCGAAGTTCGGCCACATTCCGCTCATCTTAAATCACGAGGGGAAGAAACTGAGTAAGCGCGACGGCGGCTCGAGCATCACCTACTTCATGGATCTCGGCTACACGCCCGAGGCCGTGATCAACTACCTCTGTTTGCTCGGGTGGTCGCCCGGAGAGAATCGCGAGCGTCTCGATGTCGCAGAGATCCGCGAGCTTTTCGATCTGGAACACATCAACCGCCGCAATGCGATTTTCGACCTCGACAAATGTTTTTGGCTGAATGGCCAGCACATCCTCGCGATGTCGCTCGAGCGTTTCGTTCAGCTCTCCAAGCCGTTTGTGGATAAGGCTGGCATTCCCTACGGCACCGAGGCCGCGCTTCTGCCTGCGCTCGCCATCGTGAAGCCGAAGGTGAAACACCTCAGCGATGTGCCGGATTGGATCGGATTCCTCTTCACCGAGGATTTCGCGATGGATGCCGAGGCCGTGGAGAAAAGCCTGAAAAAACCGGGAGCCGCCGCGCGACTCACGGCTCTTTCGGAGGCATTCACCACCGTAACGGATTGGACGCATGCGTCCCTCGAAACGACTCTCAAAGCGGCCGCCACGGCTCTTGGAATTAAGACCGGCGAATTGGTCCATCCCGCCCGCGTGGCCCTGAGTGGGCGTTCGGTCGGTCCCGGCCTTTACGAGATGATCGAGGTCCTCGGAAAAGACCGCGCGCTCGCCCGGCTGGAACGGGCCAAATTTCTCGCCGCCGAATGAGCGCCGAGCGCATCCCTGTCGCCATCGTCGGCGCCAATGGCTACTCCGGCGAGGAACTCTGCTCGATCCTTGCACGCCATCCGGGCGTTCGCGTTGTCGCCATTACCTCCCGCCAGCACGCGGGTAAGCAAGCCGGGGAGGTTTTGCCAAGGCTCGCCGGGGTGGGGGAGTTCTCGAAACTGACTTTTACCGAACCCTCGATCGAGGCTTTGCTCCAGTGCGGCGCGGAGTTTTTCTTCCTCGCGCTTCCGCACGGTCTCGCCGCCGAGTTTGCTCTTCCGCTCCATCGGGCCGGGAAACGGGTGATTGACCTCAGTGCAGATTTTCGTCTCCGCAACGCGGCGACCTATCAGGATTTTTACAACGAGGCCCACCCTGCTCCGCAGTTACTCCAGGAGGCGGTCTACGGCTTGCCCGAGTTGCACCGTGAAGAAATCCGGACGGCGAAACTTGTCGGTTCCGCCGGCTGCTATCCCACCACAATTCTTCTGCCGTTGATTCCTCTTCTCCGCGGCAAACTGATCGATCCCGCCGAGATCATCGCCTCCAGTGCGAGCGGAGTGAGCGGGGCGGGACGCAAGGCCGAGACCGCGCTCCTCTTCGGAGAATGCAACGAAAGCCTCCGCGCCTACGGCCTGCCCAAACACCGCCACCTCTCCGAGATCGAGCAGGAACTCTCCCTCGCCGCCGGCCGCCCGGTCGTTATTTCGTTCACGCCGCACCTCGCGCCGATGAATCGTGGCATCCACTCGACGATTTTCACCAAACCCGCGCCCGGCGTTTCGCCAGAGGCGATACTCTCCACGCTCGAGGCCGCCTACGCGAATGAACCATTCGTCCGAGTCTCGAAAAATCTTCCTGATACCAAAAACACAACCGGCACGAACTTTTGCGACATTTCCGCGCGGTTCGACGCCCGCACGGGCCGACTCATTTTGCTCTCTGCGGAGGACAATCTCGTCAAAGGCGCAGCGGGCCAGGCGGTGCAGAATTTCAATCTCATGGCAGGGTTGCCAGAGACGACAGGTTTGTTATGAGCCAAATCAAAAAAATTGCCGGCGGGGTTTGCGCCCCGGAGGGATTCGCGGCCGGAGCTACCGGTTGCGGGATTAAAACGGGAAAAGTGTTGCACGATGACATCGCCGTCATTTGGTCGGAGTCGCCCTGCGCCTCCGCCGCCACTTTTACTACCAACAAGGTTAAAGCGGCACCGGTCTTGCTTTCGATGGAGCATCTGAAATCCGGTCGCAACCGGGCGGTTATTCTCAACAGCGGAAATGCCAATGCCTGCACGGGTGCTCAAGGCCTGAAGGACGCCCGAGCCATGACCGCCGCCGCTGCGAAATTGCTCGAACTGGAGCCCAAAGAAATTCTCGTTTGCTCGACCGGTCGCATCGGGGTTTCCATGCCGATGGATCGTGTTGCTCAGGGCATTGCCGCACTGCAGCCTTCGGGGTCGGGAAGCAAGGCCGCCGCTGCCGCGATCATGACGAGTGATACTTTTGCCAAAGAATACGCCGTCGAGGTGAAGACTCCGGCCGGTTCTTTCCGCGTTGGCGGCATCGCCAAGGGGGCTGGCATGATTGATCCCAACATGGCCACCATGCTCTGCGTCATCTCCACAGACGCTGCGTTGCCTCAAACAGTGCTCCGCAAGGACCTCAAACGCTCCGTTGCGAATTCCTTCAACCGCATCACGATCGATGGGGACATGAGCACGAATGACACCGTGATCCTCCTCGCCAACGGCCTGAGCGGCACCACGCCGGCGCTCGCCGATTTTTCCGAGGCTTTGGATGAAGTGTCCCGCGCCTTGGCTCGCATGATTGTCTCCGACGGCGAGGGCGTTTCTCGTTTTGTCGAAGTCGAGGTTTTGGGTGCGGCGAACGACAAGGCGGCCCGCACCGCCGCCGAGGCGATTGCCAACTCCACGCTCGTCAAATGCGCTTGGGCTGGGGGCGATCCGAATTGGGGCCGCATCCTTGATGCGGTCGGCTACTGCGGCGTGCGCATGAATGAGGCAAAGACCGATATTTTCTACGACAAGCTCGCCGCTGTGAAAAACGGCATCGCCGCCAAAACCTCGCCTGAAAAACTCCGCGCCATCACGGCCAAGAAGGCTTTTAAAGTCACCGTGGACCTCCACATCGGCAAAGGCTCCTACTATGTCTGGACGACGGACCTCACGGAGGAATATGTCCGGCTCAACCTCGGCGAATAATGGCTAAAATGACACCTGAGGCTCGGAGTGAGACGCTTATCGAGGCGCTGCCCTACATCCAGCAATATCGCGGCCACACTTTTGTCATCAAATATGGCGGCTCGGCGATGGAGGACGAGCAGGTGGTGGATAAATTCCTGCGCGATGTCGTGTTTCTCGAGGCAGTGGGAATCAATCCGGTCCTCGTCCACGGCGGCGGCAAGGCGATCACGGCAAAAATGAAAGCCGCCGGCCTGGTTGCTCATTTCATCGATGGCCTCCGGGCGACGAATGATGCCGCCATCCACATTGTCGAAGAGGCGCTCGACCGAGACATCAACCCCTCGATTGTGCAAAAAGTCCGAGACTTTGGAGGTCGGGCTCAGGGTTTCTCGGGAAAAAATGTCTTCATGGCCCGGAAGCTCGAGCGCCAAGCTGTGATCGATG
>JBDKIG010000244.1:0-3356 GCA_039797215.1 Verrucomicrobiota bacterium
CAAGGACTGTGCGCTTGATCACGAGTGCCCCGTCTTCGCACGGCTCGGCTCCTCCGGATTCGAGAATGGCATGAAGCGGCGATCCGGCATCAATTTGAAAGAGGCCTTCCACCGAGCAGGATGGGGCTCCGGAGCGAACGAGGGCTCGATCCGCTCGCTCTCCGAGCAGGAGTTTCACAGCGCCGAGGATGATGGATTTTCCGGCGCCGGTTTCTCCGGTGATGGCGACAAAACCTGCGGGGGGTTCCCAAAGGAGATCCTCGACCAGGGCGAGGTTACGGATGCGTAGAGATGCCAGCGTTGCGGACATCTAGGAACTATGCCACGCTCCGCCCCCGTTTCCAAGCGATGGAGAATCTTCAAATCACATTTCTCGGCACCGGCACATCGCACGGCATTCCAGTGATTGGCTGCGAGTGCACCGTTTGCAAATCCAGTGACCCTCGCGATAAGCGACTCCGCACCGCGATCCATATCCAAATGCCTTCGCTGTCCATCGCTGTGGACACGACCCCCGACTTTCGCACTCAATGTCTGCGTGAGAACATCATGCGTCTCGACGCCGTTCTCTACACCCATTCGCATGTGGACCACATTTTGGGGTTCGATGATCTGCGCCGTTTTTGCGAACTCGAAAACAAGGCGATTCCCGTGCACGGATCGCACGAGACGCTCACCAGCCTCAAACGCGTTTTTCAATACGCCTTCGACGGTTCGGCGCGTTATCCGAACTATGTCCGCCCGGATCCTGTCCTGATGAGCGGAAAGTTTGCGATGGATGGGTTCGACATCATCCCGGTTGATTTGCCACACGGCCGAATGGTTACGAATGGATTGGTCTTCGAAAAAAATGGCCGACGCCTTTTTGCCTACTTCACCGATTGCCAGTCCGTGCCGCCTGAGGCGGAAGAGGCCGCGCGCGGCGTCGAGGTTTTGGTGATCGATGCCTTGCGCCACACTGCGCACTCCACTCATCTCACAGTTCAAGGTGCTCTGGAGGCGGCGCGGCGCATCGGGGCGAGACAGACCTGGTTTATCCATATGTGCCACGAGCTCGGGCATGCAGAGACCGAGGCGGACCTTCCTTCGGATGTGCGCTTGGCCTACGATGGTATGCGAATCCATGTTTAAGCGCGCCGCCGGCTTGCTGGTGTTTCTCGCGCTGTGGATGGCCACGGCTTTGGCCGAAGACCGACTCGCCTCCGCGACGCTGGTTTTATTCAATTCCAACGATCCCGAGTCGGCGGAACTTGCGCGCTACTACGCCTCGAAGCGATCGATCCCTGCCGCGCAGGTGATTGGCTTCGACCTCCCGGCTGGCGAGGAGATTTCGCGAGAGGTTTTCAACCGTCAAATGGCCGATCCACTCCGGAATAAACTCATCGAGAATGGATGGTGGTCGGCCCGCCAACTTCCGGAAGGCACGGTGAAAGTCTATGATACGCGTATTCGGTTTTTGGCTCTCATGCGTGGACTGCCCCTCAAAATTTCCTCAAATCCTGGCACAGAACCTCCCCGGCCGATGGAAGGAGTCCCTTCTGAAGTCTCTGGTCGCAATGATGCGAGTGTGGATAGCGAACTAGCGGCTATGGGATTGCCCGAGTTTGTTCCCGGTGGCCTGATTCCCAATCCCTATTTTGGTCGGTTCACTCCCATTCTGGATGAGTCTGTTTCTCCCGGGCTGTTACTTCCCTCGAGGCTTGATGCACCCACGGCAGCGATGGTTCGGAAGATGATCGATGACTCCATCGCCACGGAGAAAGAGGGGCTCTGGGGCTGGGCTTATGTTGATGGGCGCAATATTTCAAGCGGTGCGTATATCGAGGGAGATAATTGGATTCGGAAACTTGTCGAAATCCTCCGCCAATCGGGTATCCCGACCATTTTCGATAATCTCCCTGAGACATTTCAGGAAAAATTTCCAATCACCGACGCGGCGGTTTATTTCGGTTGGTATACGGGGGACATCAATGGCCCGTTCCTCAGAGAGGATTTTCGATTTAGACCCGGCGCTGTGGCAGTGCATCTCCACTCCTTCAGTGCGTCCTCGCTGAGAAGCCCTGTGACTCACTGGTGTGGTCCGTTAATCGCCCGTGGAGCCGCAGCCACACTGGGAAATGTTTATGAACCCTATCTCTCGTTCACGGCAAATTTGGATATCTTTCAAGACCGATTGCTGGCTGGCGTGAGCCTTGCCGAGGCTGGCTGGATGTCTCAGCGCGCGATATCCTGGATGGGAGTTGTGATTGGCGATCCGCTCTACAGGCCCTATCAGGCCTGGAATCAATTTTCCGATCCACGCGGTCGGCAAGAGAATCCCTTCCGACAATATCGCAGCATCACGCGATCCTCGCGATCGAATATCCTCCTCGCCATGTTGCGGATTCATGAAGCATCCATGGAAACGGGAGACAGCATGTTTCTCGAGGCGCTGGGAAATGCGCAGATGGATGCGGACCATCTCTCACCGGCATTGGATTCCTTTCGAGAAGCTCTGAAAATTGCAAAAGATCCGGAAGTCAAAGCTCGACTCGAGCTCGAAATCGCCTTCGTTTCACGGAGGATTTCCCCGGAGGAATTCAAGGAGGATCCGCCCGAGGAACTTCCGCCTGCTGAACCAGTCGCCGAGGAATTGGACACCCAGGAAAAGGAAGTAGACCCATCCCTGCAAAAGCCAAAAAAGGAGACTCCTTTGGATTGGTTGCTAAATCTTCCGTATCCCGACCTGTGAGTGCCTCAGCCTCCTACGCCAATGCCCGAATGGGTTGTGTTTTTGCGGAAATGCCGATCGCTCGCCCCCGCGAACTCGAAATCCAGGCGCGCCTATTCAAGGGAGATTTTGGTTTTGAATGGACAACAACCTGCGGGGAAAAACTGCGCATCCTCCATTTCGGTGAGTGGAACCGCGAGGCAGGTCCGGATTTTAAAAATGCCCGGATCGAATTTGAAAAACGCGGGATTGAGGATGGGGATATCGAGGTCGATTGGGACACCCGCGATTGGGAGACCCATGGCCACGCGGTGAATCCCTCGTTCGCGAACACTCGGCTTCATTTTTATGTCAACTCCGGTGGCTCGGACTCCTTCGCGAGAAGTTCGGATCATCGCCATATCCCCCAAGCCCGTTTGCTCGTGGAATGCCCGCCGCCTCCCGTTTCCAAGAACTCGGATTCGGCTGTTTCCTCCGAGGCGGCACGACTGATGATCGACCGCGCGGCGAAATTCCGCTTGGACACCAAATGCGCTGCCTTTGCTTCAGCAAGTCGGCTTCACGGTGCCGACGCCGCCTTGTTTTTTGGGATCGCTTCCGGACTTGGCTACAAAAATAATTCCATCCCATTTCTTCTCGCCGCTCA
>JBDKIG010000245.1:0-3352 GCA_039797215.1 Verrucomicrobiota bacterium
CCAAGGTCCTTCCCGTGCCGATGATGAATATCCTCAACGGCGGTGCTCACAGCGATGCGCCGATCGACTTTCAGGAGTTCATGATCGTGCCGAAAAATTTCCCGAGCTTCTCTGAGGCGCTTCGTGCCGGCACCGAGATTTTCCACGCGCTCAAGAGCGAACTCAAAGGCCGCAAGCTCTCCACCGCTATCGGTGACGAAGGCGGATTCGCACCCGCGCTCTCCAGCGCCGAGGACGCGCTCGACTCGATCGCCAAAGCCGTGAAGGCCGCTGGCTACAAGTTCGGCAAGGATGTCTTCATCGCGCTCGATTGCGCCTCCAGTGAATTCTACGACGCGGCCAAAAAAGCCTATGTCTTCAAGAAATCCGACGGATCCAAGCGCACGGCCGACGAACTCGTTGCCTACTACCAAGGCCTCTGCAAAAAATACCCGATCATTTCCATCGAAGACGGCTTCGCCGAAAACGACTGGGCCGGCTGGAAAAAACTCACCGAGGCTCTCGGGGACAGCGTCCAGCTCGTCGGCGATGATCTCTTCGTCACCAATGTCGAATTCCTCCGCAAGGGAATCGAGCAAGGCGTGGCAAACTCAATCCTCGTCAAGGTCAACCAAATCGGTTCCCTCACCGAAACCCTCGACGCCATCGAGCTTGCCAAAGAGAACAAATACACCGCCGTCATCAGCCACCGTTCCGGCGAGACCGAGGATGTCACCATCGCCGACATCGCTGTCGCGACGAACGCGGGCCAAATCAAGACCGGCTCGCTCTGCCGCACCGACCGCGTCGCCAAATACAACCAACTCCTCCGCATCGAAGAGGAACTCGGCGACAACGCCATCTACGGCGGCAAAATGCGCTGAGCTGACAAACCTTCAAAAAGGCGGCGTCCGAAAAGGTCGCCGCCTTTTTTTGCAATTTTTTCATCCGTCCGAACAAAGAAATCCGCAATATTCGTTCTTGAGTTTCGGGAGTCGGGGAACGAAGTTATTCGCTCTAAATCGGGCCGTGGCTCAGCTTGGTAGAGCGCTTGAATGGGGTTCAAGAGGTCGAGAGTTCGAATCTCTCCGGCCCGATTTTCCAACCCGGGTGATGCCCGGTTTTTTTATGCTCCGAGGAGCAGGCGCGCGGGGTTCTCGATGCAATCCTTCACACGGATGAGGAAGGTCACGGCCTCCTTGCCATCGACCACGCGGTGGTCGTAGCTGAGCGCGAGATACATCATGGGGCGGGCGACGATCTGGCCGTTCACCACGACGGGACGCTCCTGGATTTTGTGCATTCCGAGGATGCCGCTTTGGGGCGGGTTGAGGATCGGGGTGCTGAGGAGCGAGCCGTAGACACCGCCATTGCTGATGGTGAAGACGCCGCCGCTGAGGTCGTCGAGGGAGATTTTGCCTTCGCGGGCTTTGGCGGCGTAGGTGGCAAGACGGGTTTCGATGTCGGCGAAGGTGAGTTTTTCGCAATCGCGCACGACGGGGACGACGAGACCTTTCTCGGTGCCGACGGCGACGCCGACATCGTAGGAATTATTCAAAATGAGGTCATCGCCATCGATGCGGGAGTTGATGGCAGGGACGGCTTGGAGGGCGTCCACGACGGCTTTCACAAAGAAGCTCATGAAGCCGAGTTTGACGCCGTGTTTTTTGCTGAAGTCTTCTTGGAGGGCTTTGCGGAGGCTCATGACGGCGCTCATGTCGCACTCGTTGAAAGTGGTGAGGATGGCGGCGGTGTGCTGGGCTTTGACGAGTTGCGCGGCGATCTTGCGGCGCAGGGGCGTCATTTTTTTTCGGACGACGCGGGAGTCGGAGGAGGTGGGCACCGACGTGGCGAGGATGGGGGTCTGAGTTGGGGCGGGGGAGGATTTGGGAGCTGCAACAACGGGGGCTGGGGTCGGCGCGGCGACTGGAGCGGCAGCTGGAGCCGGTGCCGGTGCCGGTGTGGCCGGGGCGGCGGGTGCGGCTCCGCTGGCGGCGGTGTCGATCTCGGCGACGACTTGGCCGATTTTCACCTCGGTGCCTTCGGCGACTTTGGTGCTGACGACACCGGCTGATGGGGCGTTGACCTCTTGGGAAACCTTGTCGGTTTCGAGCGTGAAGAGGAGTTCGTCGGCGGCGACTTGCTCGCCGTCCTTTTTATGCCAGATGGAGAGGACGCCGGAGGTGATGGACTCGCCGACGGATGGGATTTTGACTTCGACTTTCATGCTCTTGGTGTGGTGGTTCAGATTTCGAACGCTTGTTTGAGTAAGCTGGCGTGTTGGTCCTTGTGTTTTCCGTAGGAGCCGACGGCTGGGCTGGCGCTTTCGGGGCGGCCTGCGTAGCCGATGAGCGAGCCGACGATGCCGGCGATGCGCGGGGCGAGGAAAAGCCAGGCGCCTTGGTTTTCGGGTTCCTCCTGGCACCAGACGAAACGCTTCACGGATTTGTAGCGGGCGACGACTTCGCGGATGCGGTCGGCGTGGAGCGGGTAGAGTTGCTCGATGCGGATGATCGCGGTGGTGGCGTCCTGCTTGGCTTCGGCGCGGGCGCGGAAGAGGTCGAAGTAGACCTTGCCCGAGCAAAACACGATGCGTGTGACTTTTTTCGGATCCTTGATGGCGGGATCGTCGAGGATTTCCTCGAAGCGGGCATTGGTGAAATCCTCAGTGCGCGAGACGGAATCCTCGGAGCGCAGGAGGCTCTTGGGCGTCATGATCACGAGCGGCTTGCGGTAGGCGCGGTGGATCTGGCGGCGGAGGGAGTGGAAATACTGGGCCGGCGTGGTGGGATTCACGACCTGCATGTTTTCCTGCGCGCAGAGTTGGAGGAAGCGCTCGAGGCGGGCGCTGGAGTGCTCGGGGCCCTGGCCTTCGTAGCCGTGAGGAAGGAGCATCACGATGGATGTCGGGCGGCGCCACTTCGCTTCGGCGGAGGCTATGAATTGGTCGATGATGATCTGCGCGCCGTTCGAGAAATCGCCGAACTGGGCTTCCCAAATGCAGAGCATCGAGGGGTAGTCCATCGAGTAGCCATAGTCGAAACCGAGCACGGCGTATTCGGAGAGTGGGCTGTTGTAGATACAGAACGACTCCTGCTTCGGCGTGATGTGCTGGAGCGGAATGAATGGCTCGCGGGACTTTTCGTCGTAGAGGACGGCGTTGCGGTGGCTGAAGGTGCCGCGGCGGCTGTCTTGGCCGGAGACGCGAACGGGTGTGCCCTCGACGAGCAACGAACCGAACGCCAGCGCCTCGGCGAATCCCCAATCGAAGGGGCCGCCTTCCTTCCACACCTGCAAGCGGCGATCGAGGACCGTGCGCTGGATTTTTTGGACGACATTAAAGCCGGTGGGGACGGTGGTGATCGCTTTAACG
>JBDKIG010000246.1:0-3300 GCA_039797215.1 Verrucomicrobiota bacterium
CGGGCTCATGAAGCACCTGGGAATCTCGCGCATGAAACTCCACAAAATCTCGAAGCGCGGCACCGAGGAAATCGGCAAGCGGATCGATTCCGTGCAAAGCTTCGAGGGAGTCCCCGAAATGGTCCGCCAGCTCCATGCCGCCGGATTCCACCTCGGCATCCTCACCTCGAACTCCGAGGAAAATGTCCGCGCGTTCCTGAAAAAACATCAGCTCGAGATGTTCGATTTCATCGAGAGTTCCTCGAAGCTCCTCGGCAAAGGCTCGGTCCTGCGAAAGCTGATGAAAAAGCGCCAACTCCAGCCCCGCGAGATTTTGATGATCGGCGATGAGATCCGCGACATCGAGGCGGCCCAGGAGACAGGGGCTCACATCGCGGCGGTGACTTGGGGCTACAACAGCCGATCTGCCCTCGAGGAGGCCGCGCCGGATTATCTTTTCGAATCTCCAGCCCAAGTCCTGGAATTCCTCGCCGCCTGGCCACCCGAAAAATCTGCGGAATGAACCCCCTCGCTATCGGCACCGTTCTGGGCTTCGGATTCTTTTACCTCGTCGGGGCCGTCCCCGCCGGGATGACCGCCGGATTGTCCGCCTGGGCCTCGGCATTCATCGCCTGGTGCGGCTACTCCGCCGGCGCGTGGGTCATGATTTTTGCCGGGGAACCCCTTCGAAATTGGGTGGCCCGGAAACTCAAAATCCCCCTCGAGCGAAATCCCGATCTCTTCATCTGGAAAGTCTGGTCGCGTTTCGGTCTGCCCGGCCTCGGCCTGCTCGCTCCGGTGACGATCGGCCCGCAGGCGGGTTGTGTGCTGGCCATCGCGCTCGGCGAGAAATCCTGGAAAGCCGCCCTGACCCTCTCGCTCGGAGCCATTCCATGGTGCGTGGGGTTCGCCTACGCCGGCGCTCAAGTGGCGAAGGGTCTGGGCTAAAGCTGCTACTTGTTGCCGAGGTTTTCGATCGGCTTTTCGTGCAGGCGGCGCGTTTGCAGGATGGTGAAAATATTGAGAGCGAAAAGCACCGCGAAGTAGACGCTGTGGCGCTTCCAGTGGAAGTCGCCGGTGATCACCTCAAAGGTTCCGATCATATCCAGCGAGATCCCCCACGCGACCGGCGCCGCCCCCAGCCCCAAGCTCGTGATCACCGAGAAGAGAGCGAAGAAATGATTCCGCCCCATCACGGGCATCGTCGCCATGGCGAGTCGGCCATTCGCGACATTGAAGGCGGCCCCCGCCATGCCGGAGACGAAATTCAGCCCGCCGATCAGCCGCTTCGAGCAAGGCAGCACCCCGGCCGCCACAAGAAACCAACCGGCGATGACCAGGCTGATCATGCAGAGCGCCAGGCCCAGCACCGGCTTCGCTCCGTGGCGGTCCACGAGAAAACTCACAAAACTCAGAGCCGTCAGCGAACCGATAAAGGAAATCCCCGTGAGAGTCAGGACCTGGGAGACATTAAAGTCGGGAAACTCGTGGAGGTATTCGACCGTGAAAACCCCAAGACTCCCGACCACGAGAACGAACAGCAGATTGAAAATCATCAGCGCAAAGAACGGCGGATAGAAAAAAATCTCGCGCCACGGCACCGCGTGCGAGGTCATGGCCAAATCCTCCCCTGCGGACACCTCCGGGATTTTTTTGATGAAAACCAAAGAGCCGAGGCCCGCCAGCGCACTCACGAAAAAAACCAGCGAATACTCCCCGGGAGACACCTCGCCGCTGAGCAGGAGCGAGGAGAGAAAAAGCGAAATCAGCGAGCCGACAAACATCGCAACTTGGTCCCGTGAGAGAAACGCCGCGCGGGCCTCGTCAGGAATCAGCCCCGTAATCCATGGCATCCACGCCGCCGAAGCGATCCCGCGAAGGGTATTAAAAACAAAGAGCGAGAGAACGAGCAGCACGAGTTTGCTCGCCGAGTCGAGAAACCCCAACAAGGGCACCAACGACACGAGAAAAACAAAGACCAATCGCAGGCTCCAGCCGGTGAGAACGAATCTTTTGTAGCCGTAAACATGGAGGTATTTCGCCGCAGGCCATTGGAGCATCGTCATGATCGGCGTGAACGCGGCAAGGACTCCGATGATGGTGGAACTCGCCCCGATGCTTTTCGCGTAAAGAATCAGCGGCGCACCCAGGATGATCTGGAACGACACGGCGTTCATCAGATTGAACCAATGGATATTGAACGATCCCGCTGGACAGGTTTTCGAACTCACGGATTTATAGCTTTCCCGTCGGATGGCGTCATCCGAGGCGAGAAAAACACTAAGGCTCCGGGGCGGGCTCGGATAAGGTTTCTGCCGCCGGCTCTTCCACTGCCGCCGGCTCTTCCACCGCAGCAGGCTCTTCGGGAGGCGCCACCTCTTCGATCGGGGCGGATTCGATCACAGGGACAGAAGGCTCCACGACCGGCACGGGATTTTCTTCGATAGCATTGGCCTGCGAGGCCAGCGGATAGGGTTTGTCCGGATGATAGATCGGAGCATCCGTCTTGGGAGGTTGGATCAGGCTGCGCTCGATCAAGACCGGATCGGGCGGCGTGATGAGGCTGTAGCTTCCCTTGCCATCGGGCATCATCGGCGTGCCCCACATGTTGCGGGCCACCACTTCCTTGGCCTTCACTTTCACACCAAGAAGTGTGTGGTTGGTTAAATCAACTGGCTCCGGAGCGACGAGCGTGGTGAGAACGGATCCACCAGCGATCAAAAAGGGAATCATGGCCGTAAAAATGAGACCGTCATCTCGAGCCGACAAGCCGATTTTTTGAAACGCGCGGGCATCGAGGATGTGTTTTTTCATTGAGGCCACGCGCCCGACCGCCGATAAATGCGCCCCATGATCGAATCGACGACGCGCCAGGCGGACTCTCTCACACCCGAGTTCATTGCCGAGGCCGATGAACTGGTTTCCCACTATCCTGTTTCCAAACGCAGTGCGTCCCTGCCGCTCCTCCATCTGTGGCAAAACCACTTTGGATTCATTGACGACTCCGCCATGGAGTGGATCGCCGCCCGGCTCGACCTCACGCCGGTGAATATCATCGAGCTGGTGACATTTTACCCCTGGTTCCGCCGCGAGCAGGCCGGAAAAACCGTCATCCGCGTTTGTCGCACCCTCGCCTGCGCCCTCGCCGGGAGCTACGAGGTGAAAGAAAAATTCTGCCAAGCCGTCGGCCTCAACCCCGATTGCGAACACCACGGATTCGGCCACGCGCCACCGACCACCGCCGACGGCAAGTTCAGCGTCGAATTCGTCGAGTGCCTTGCCAGCTGCGGCTCCGCTCCCGTCGCCCTGATCAACGACGAC
>JBDKIG010000247.1:0-3289 GCA_039797215.1 Verrucomicrobiota bacterium
TTTCTCCGCGCTGGGGCCCGATTGGGGCGCGGGCATCACCTCGATTTCCCAAGCCGGTCTCTACCTCGGCTGGCTTCTCGTAGCCATCCTTGGTTGCGCCTTCGCCGTCGTGCGGCATGCCGACACCCTCGCCCACCATCTTGGTGAGCCGCTCGGCACACTCATCCTCACCCTCAGCGTCATCGGCATGGAAGTCAGCATGGTTTCTGCCGTGATGCTTTCGGGAAAAAACAACCCCTTCATGGCCCGCGACACGATGTTCGCCGTCGTGATGATTGTCCTCGGCGGCCTCTCAGGCCTCGCCCTGCTCCTCGGCGCTTGGCGCCACCATCAGCAATCCTTCAACCTCGAAGGGGCCGGAGCCTACATCACCCTCATCGTCCCGCTCGCGATTTTCTCACTCATCCTACCCGAATACACCATCGCCACACAGACCGCTACCTTCACGGCCCGGCAGGCCATTTTCCTCTCCCTGCTGTGCGTGGCGCTCTACATCCTTTTCCTCATCATCCAGACCGTGCGCCACCGGCATTTCTTTGAAGACAAGCCCGGAGAGACCGCCCATTCCGAGCACTCGACGCCCGCCGAAAGCCCCGGCATCACTGCCAGCGTCCTGCTCCTCTTTGCTGCCCTTCTCCCCGTCGTGTTGCTATCCAAAAAACTCGCTGTCGTGCTCGATTTCGGGACCTCGCGCCTGATGCTCCCCGCCGCCATATCCGGTGTGATCGTCGCCTTCTTGATCCTTGCCCCCGAAGGAATGAGCGCCATCCAGTCCGCTTGGAAAAACCAACTCCAGCGCTCGATTAACCTCCTCCTTGGCTCCGTCCTAGCGACCATAGCTCTGACCGTTCCCGCCGTTCTTTCCATCGCTCTTTTTACAAAAAACGAAGTCGAACTCGGCCTTCGCCCCCAAGAATCCATCCTCCTCTGCGTGATGCTTGCCGTCTCGATCCTGACATTCGCCTCCAGACGCACAAATCTCCTCCAAGGCGCCGTCCATCTCGTCGTTTTCTTCTTCTGGCTCGTTCTGGTCTTTGGCGTCTGAGCCTACCCACTCAAGCCCGAATAAATCATGTTTTGCCTTAAAAGAGGCGAGGCAGATTCCCAAGAATCCCTTTATTTTTTATTCTGCCGATTTGCCCCCGCCTCCGGTCCCCTTCACAATCTTTCATTCCTATTCTTTACCCATGCCTCTCCACTCCAAAAGTTCCCTGCTTGGCGATCCCGATGATGAAGTTTTCGGATCTCCCGCAAGCGCAGCCATATTGCCAAAATACAAATTCCCGACGGAGGAACAACCGGCGCGAGTGATTTACCAGTTGGTCCATGACGCGCTGATGCTCGATGGCAATGCACGGCAAAACCTCGCGACCTTTTGCCAGACTTGGGAGGAGCCAGAGGTGCACAAGCTGATGGATGAATGCATCGACAAAAACATGGTCGATAAGGACGAATATCCCGAGACAGCGGCCCTCGAAGAGCGGTGCGTGCACATGCTCGCCGACCTTTGGAATTCCCCTGTGTCTGCCGATACCATCGGATGCTCGACAACGGGTTCAAGCGAAGCGGCCATGCTTGGCGGCCTGGCCATGAAGTGGCGTTGGAGGGCCAAACGGCGCGCCGAGGGCAAGCCGATCGACAAGCCAAACCTCGTTTGCGGTCCGGTGCAGATTTGCTGGGAAAAGTTCGCCCGCTACTGGGATGTGGAATTGCGCCAGATTCCCATGTCGCCAGATCGCCTCATCCTCTCGCCGGAGGAGGCGTTGAAACGGTGCGACGAAAACACCATCGGCATCGTGCCTACGCTCGGTGTGACCTTTACCGGGGATTACGAACCAGTCGAAGCCCTCGCGGCAGCGCTGGACGATCTCCAGAGCCGCACTGGGCTTGACATTCCGATCCATGTGGATGCAGCGAGCGGCGGATTCCTTGCGCCCTTCTGCGCGCCGGAGATTGTGTGGGATTTTCGACTGCCAAGAGTGAAGTCGATCAATGCCTCGGGTCACAAATTCGGGCTCGCCCCTTTGGGAGCGGGCTGGGTGGTGTGGCGGGAAAAGTCCGATCTTCCCGAGGACCTTGTTTTCAATGTGAATTATCTCGGCGGCAACATGCCGACCTTCGCGCTGAATTTTTCCCGACCAGGCGGGCAGGTCGTGGCGCAGTATTACGATTTTCTCCGCCTCGGCCGCGAGGGCTACCGCAAAATCCACCAAGCGTGCTACGATACGGCTCAATTTTTTGCCACGGAACTCCCCAAGCTCGGCCCCTTCGAAATCCTCTTTGGAGGTGACCCTCATCGCGGCATCCCCTGCGTAAGCTGGAAAATCCAGGACGGTGCCAATGTCCCGTTCGGTCTCTACGATCTCGCCGACCGCCTGCGAGTGCGTGGTTGGCAAGTCCCCGCCTACAGCATGCCGCCGGATCGCGAAGACCTCATCGTCCAACGCATCCTCGTCCGCAATGGCGTGACACGAGATCTGATTGCCACCTTGCTCGAGGATTTCCGCCGAGCACTGGAGTATTTCAAGGCCCATCCCGCCGTCACCCCGCTCACGGGAGGAGAGGGAGCGGGCTACCACCACTGACCAGGAGCAGCCCCCCGCCCACTTCAAGAAATCCGAAACTTGATTTCGCGGATGGTTTTTTTTCCGAAGCGCGCCTGCAACTTCGCGAGGATTTCGTTTTTCCAATTTCTTTCGAGTTCGTAACGCACGCTGGGTTGGAGGACTTGGATGCTGAGCACACCGCCGCTCAGGCCCGCCGGCGAGGCATGGCTGGCCAGAAAATCCCCCACAATTCCACTCCACGCCTGCTTCACCTGCTCCTCTCCGAGCCTTTCGCCAAGCCCCAGACGAGGCATCAGTTTTTCCAAAATATCTCCCACGGGAGCACAGCGCTCCCGGCGCTCGAAGGGTTCCTCCAATCCTCGCCACTCCGCAAGGACTCGGGCTCTCAGGATTTCCGGGGTCATAAAAAAAGGCTCCCGGCTTGTGGGCACGGGAGCCGATTGGAAAAATTAAGAATCTAACCGTCGTTGCCGATCGCCTCAACGGGACAGCCATCCATCGCCTCTTGGCAGAGAGCCTCTTCCTCGGGCGTTTCGGGCTGCTTATAGAGATAGCTGTGCCCCCCGTCGTCATTGCGTTTGTAGTTTGCGGGGGCTGTTTCACGGCACAAATCACAGTCGATGCACTGGTCATCGACATAGAATTTGCCCGGAACATTGTCGCTATATTTGTTTGCTGCGTCTGCCATGTTGGTCGAATTGGAAGGGAGGTAAAATGGATCA
>JBDKIG010000248.1:0-3245 GCA_039797215.1 Verrucomicrobiota bacterium
CGCACACACCTGCGGAGCCGGTCGCTGCACGAACTTTGCCGGTGCGACGCAACTCCTCCAGTGAGGCGTGGACTCCCTTGGTGAAACTGCAAAACGGCGAGGGGGGGCATCCCTTAATTTTGGTTCACTCCGCAAATGGATCTCCGGAGATTTATCGCGAATTGGTGGAATCGATCGGCCCCGGCCGCCGCATTTTCGGGATTACCGCGCGAGGATTTTCCAATCCCGAGGCCTGCCATCCGAATATCGAAACCGCCGCCGCCCAATACCTCGCCGCCATTTTCGAGGAGGAGCCGACTTCGAATTTTCAACTCGCAGGCTTTGGATTTGGCGCCACCGTGGTTCTCGAAATGGCCCGCCAGCTTCAATCCGTCGGTCGCGAATTGCCGGAGTTGGTTTTGATCGGTTGCACGCCACCTCAAGCGATTCAGACAGAAAATTGGTTGGGACGATTGAAAAAATCCTTCAAGCGTTCGAAGGGCACGGAACGCATGGAGTCGAGCGATCCCGAGAATCCAACCGCCGCGCGTCACGAGGCGATCTGGCGAAGCTACCGGTTTCCAGTTTCTGAATTTCCAGTCAAAATCATTCTGCCATCCAATCTCGGAGAGGGTGTGACCGAAGCGTGGCTTCAAATTCTCCCGAATGCCGAGATTGAATTCACCCGATCCTACTGGGCCGACATGCTGGCCCGTCCTGCGGTGAAACGATTGGCCTCGATTTTGAACACGGTTCCTTCGGCCCAATTGCCGGAGGACTAGGCTTTGAATCGCCGGGCTTGCTCGATGATCACTTCGGCGAATTCCGGCGCGGAGCCAATCGCCCCGCTGTAATACAATCTCCGCCCTCGCCGGTGGTGGGGATTTTCAAGAAAGACATCGGCTTGGCTCGCGGCAGGCCCTGTTTCTTCATGAATTCCCAAAAGCACGGGGATGTCCTGATAGCTGTGCAATCCATCGGAAATAAAAAATGGAACGACGACGACATTCGGCATGCTGGCTGTCGTGTGCCAATCCGCGATGAAAGGCGCTTCCTCCATATAAGCCGGAAAAACCTCGGCGAATTCGCCCAGCTCAGCAATCCGCTCCGCCTCGCTGCGAGCGGCGGCCGCGGAGTTTTGGTCCAAGCCGGTGCCATGTCCGACAATGAACAAACTCGTCTCGCGGGCTGGCACTCCCTCGGCGGTCGCTTGGGCTTGGCGGACAAGAAGGGAGGTCATCAAGGGATGGTTTCCCGTCGGCTCGCAGTAGTGGATCACCCGTCCATCGCGATGCGTCGTTGGTCCATCGAGCCCCATCTCGCGCGGAATGACGGTGCGGGTGAAATACCCCTCGCTGATGAAATTCGGAACGACATAGACCGTCTGGCTATCGATGGTGCGCAGGACTTCGGCAAAGCTCGGCTCTTCTTTCCAAAAACACACGGCGACCTCTTGGAAAATTCCGATGTCCCGGATGCGGCGGGCGTGCTGGTGGGTCGGGGCGCTTGAGTCCGGGTTGAGCGTCGAACCATGCCCGGCGATCACGAGCGCGGACCTGCGAAAATCCTCTGGGCCCTTCGCGCTGGTCATTCGAGAAGTTCGGCGCAGACCTGGCCGGCTTCGAAATGCTTTTCAGCAAACTCCCGCGCCGCACGGCTGTGGTGCTCGTAGTTTTTGGAAGCCTCATCGAGCGCCGAGGCCGCTTCGGCTGGTATATTGAAAGCGAAGACGCCTTCGCCCGATGGCAAATGCTCGCTCCAACCCGTATCCTGCACCACGACGGGCTTGCCGGCCGCCAGGTAACAGGCGCTTCGGCAACTAAACCACCCGCTGCGCGAATGGACATATCCATGCTTGGCGATGCTCCACTCGCCCTTGGATTGGGAGAGGAATTGGCGATAGGTGAGGTAATCGGGCAGGTGCGTGTCGGGTTCGATGATGTGCCACCCTTTCGATTCCAGCATCGCGGTGGGGCGCTTGTTCCCGATGCCTTGTCCCATGGCGAGAACGAACCGTTCGTGGGTGAGGGAGGGCAGGTCGAGGAAGCGCTCGAACTCAAGATCCTTCTGGCCGAATTTCTCGCCTTGGAACTCCTTCGGCGCGTAGCTCGCCCAATTCATCACCGTCGTCCAATTTCCTTCCGAGGTGGGCGGTTGAGTGGGCTTCCAATAATCCAAGGCGATCGGTTGAACGGTTGGCCGCCAAGTGAAACCTGACTCGGGAACTTTGCAGCCGGGCTTGCCGATATGAAGGCCAAACGAAAATTGGCTTTCGTGGGCGGCGACATGCTTCGCGTAGTTCGAGTCTGGGTCTGCCGCGAGACCGATCTGGGTGAACATCGGGTCGCCATCGAGGAAAAGTTTCCGAGGAATTCGGGAGGTTTCGGGAGTCAGCCAGCAGGCCCCCGAGACATTCGCCAGCACATCGGCGGAGGCGAGGATTTGAGCGGCTCCGGCAGCTCCGTGCCAAGTGCCATCGGCGGCGTTTCGATAAATCCAGCGGTCGCCCATGTCGAAGTCCTCCATCACCCGCGCGAGGTAGGCTGTGTTGCGCGAGCAATCCGCGCTGGGCTCCATTTTGACCGGATCGTAGGCCCAGGTGCCGGTGTCTTCGAGATACCAGACATCGTGCCCAAGGGAGCGAAATCCGAGCGCGTATTGGATGTAGTCCCAGGTCACACCGCCAAAGGCGTATTGGCCGATCAATCCGGTAACGACGATTCTCATCGGAGGAAAGGGTAGTCCTTGGTTTCGGATGGCCGCAAGGTCGGTCTCGATTTTTGGCTATCAACACGGGGAGCGATTTGGTTTTTTCGGCCCCTTATGTTTTCGACTCTCCCATGCCGTTCGCTTGTTTGCCTGGCGGTTCTGTCGGCCGCTCCCATGATTTTCGCGGAGCCCGTGGAGGCTCCCGCTGCAAAAATGGCGAAACCCTCTCCCGATGCGCCCGAGAGGATTCAAATGACGCGAGTGCAGATATTTTTGGATCGCTCGGGATTTCGGCCCGGCAAAATCGATGGTCTCGGCGGGGAATTCACTCAAAAAGCCGCTGACCGGTGGTGCGATGCGCAGGGAGTCGTGCGAGGCTCCTTCCTCGATGTCGCCTCGATCGCGGAACCTTATCGCATGCACACGATCGGCGAGGAGGATGCGAAATGGGTCGGCCCCACCTCATCGAAGCCCGCAGAACAAGCGAAGCTGAAGGCGTTGCTTTACGGGAGTCTCTGGGAGGCTTTGGCCGAGCGATTCCATTGCGATCTGAATTT
>JBDKIG010000249.1:0-3243 GCA_039797215.1 Verrucomicrobiota bacterium
CTCGCCATTTCCTACCTGCAAATGAAGCGCTACCGCGAGGCGGCATTGATCATGGACAAAATGATCGACGAGTTGCCGCAGAGTCCAATGACGGAGCAGGCCGCACTCAATACTATTCGTTGCTGGAGCGCTCTCGGCGATTTGCCAAACACGATCAAGTCCTCGCAAAAATTCGCGAAGCTTTTTCCAAAATCGAACCACCTCCCAGAGGTCCGCTACATGGAGGCCGATGCCATCCTGGCCATGATGAGATATGAAGAAGCCTCCGCCGCCTACCTCAAGGTGGCTGAAGAATTCCAGGACAGGCCCAGGGGGCGCGAGGCCAGGTTCATGCGGGCTTTCGCGCTGCTTCAGGCCGGGAAAAACATGGAGGCCGCGGAGGCGTTCCGCGATTTTCTGGAGCTCCATCCGCGGCATGACCGGGTCGAATCGGCGACCTACTGGCACGCGATGTGTTATTCCTTCGACAAGCAATTCGAGAAGTGCCGCAACCTCATGCAGGAGTATCTGTCAAAATATCCCGAGGGCACGCACCGGGGGCAGGCGATTTTCCGGAGAGCCTATTGCCTCCAGCAAATGGAGAAATACCCCGAAGCGATAAAAGAGATGCAAGCCTACCTCAGGGACTACCCGGGGGAATCCGAGGCCAGCGAAGCCCACATCCTGCTCGGAAATGCCCTCATGAATGAAGGCTTCATGGAGGAAGGCATTGCGGAGTTCAAAAAAATCCCGCCGGAGGAGGTGAAGGCCTACGAGGAGGGAGTCTTCCGCACGGCGGAAGCCCTCAAACTCATGGAGGAATACGATCAATACCGCAACCTCATGCAAGAGTTCTTGGACAAGTATCCCCGCTCCACCCGCGCCGGTGAGGCGATCGGGAATCTCGGCTGGTATTGGCGCAAGCAAGAGCAACCTGAGAAATCTCGTGAACTTTACCGCAAGGCGATTCTGAGCCTCGGCAATGATCCTGCGATCCGCTCGGTGGACGATCTTTTTCCGGCCCTGGCACGTCTCCATCGCGGTCCCGAGGAGACCGCGCAGTATCTCAAATGGCTCCGCGATCAGACCGCACTGGCGGAACAAAAGGGCTTCCGCTCCCTGCAAATCCGCCTCCTTTGGGCGCAAGCCCAGGCTCTCAACAAGTCGCAACCCGCCGAATCGCTTGCTCTCCAAACAAAGGCTGCTGCCATGGCTGATGTGCGGGATGACAACCCCGCCCTGCTCGTGGACTTCGCCAATGCGCTCATCGAATCCAAGCGCGACAAGGAAGGAGAGAAGATGCTTCGCGACACCCTGCGCTGGAATCCGCGTGCTTTGCAGAAAGACCGAATCCTCGCTGCCCTCGGCGATATCGAAATGCGGAAAGGAAACGACGCCGCAGCGCTGGCCCTCTACACACGGTTCGAAAAGGAAAACCTCGGATCCACCATCTTCGGCCCAACGATGCTTTCGAAAGCCAATCTCCACGCCAAGCGGGGTGAGAACACGCAGGCCCGCCAAAGCCTCGATGCCCTCCTCGCCACGGAAAATGTCAAAAGCGACCTCAAGGCCGAGGCGCTCTTCACGATGGGCGACCTTTACATGAAGGAAAACAACCCGGCTAAGGCCGTGCCGTATTTCATCCAGGTCTACAACATGTATGGACGCTGGAAGCCATGGGTCGCCAAGTCCTACCTGCAAAGCGCCGAGGCATTGGCGAAGCTCCAGCAGACCGACAAGGCCCGCCGCACCCTCCAGGAAATGCTCGAGAAGACCGAACTCGAGGAATTGCCCGAATTCCCGCTCGCCAAAGAACGCCTTCAAGCCCTCGGCGGCCCGCTCCCGAAACCCACACCCGCCGAGCCAGCGCCCTCCAACGGATGAAAACCACCGCGCTTGCACTGCTTTTCGCCACCGCCATGCCGCTTCTGGCGCAGGATGTGATTTTGCTGAAAAACGGATCCCGCCGGGCGGGTGAGATCGCCTCCGCAGACGAAACCACCCTACGCCTGCGCGTCTCGCTCGACACGGGCTCCGCGCCATCCGGATCCGCCACAGCCACCATTGGGATTCCCCGCACGGACATCGAAGCAATCGAGTTCCAAGCCGACCCTAAGCGCGACGAGCGCCTGCGCTCCGCCACCCCCGCTCAACTTCCCGAGGTGGAGAACGATTGGAAAAAGACCGAGCCCTGGCTCTCCGCGCCCCGCTCTCAGGCGGGAGCCATCGGCTGCAAGCTCGGCGACCTCCTCCTCGCCACGAACGACCCGACCAAAGCCGCCGCAGCGCTCGAGCTTTTCAGCCGCATTGAGAAAGAATCCTGGAGCGAGCAGGACAGGGTCCGCGCCAAGCAAGGGCGTCTCCGTGCTATGGTTGCCACCGGCCGTGCTGCCGAGGCAATCGAGCAGGCCAAACAACTCGCCGCGGAAACCGAGAACCCCGAAATCCTCATCGAAGCGAATTACATCATGGCCCAAGCCGCCGAAGCCGATTTCAAGGCGTTCCTCGAGGAAAACCCCCGCTGGGACCAGGACCCGTATGTCATCGACCAGCGCCACCACCTCTACAACCGGGTTCTCGAACTCTACCTCTACCCGAGCCTTTTCCACGGCTCCGATGACACCCGGTCCGCCCGTGGACTCTGGGGCGCCGTGAGTGTCTATCGCGCCTCGAACCAACTCCCTCTCGCTATCGAAACCGCGCGAGACATCACCGTCCTTTACCCCGCCACCACCGAGGCCAAGCTCGCCCAGGAATTCCTCGCCTCCCTCAAGCCCGAAGAACTCGCCAGCGACTTTGAAGCGGAGGCCCGCAAGGAACTCGAAGAAGGCATGAAAGAATCACCGGCTCCCACTCCGGACCTATCACCCGAGCCCGAATCCACAAAACCTGAAACGAAGAAAAAGAAAAAAACATGACCACCAAACACCTACTCGCCACCGCCTGTCTGGCGGCCATCGCTATCGTGTCCATCCCGCAGTTGTCGGCGCAGGACGCCGCTCCCGCAGCCAGTCCCGCCGCACCCGCGCCGAAGGACAAAACACTCCTTGATTCGTTCTACGCCGGAGGCCCCCTCATGTGGCCACTCCTGCTGTGCTCGATCGGCACCGCCGCCGTTGGCATCTACTGCTTTCTTCAAATCAACGGCAAAAAAATGATGCCCAAATCGCAGGTCGAGGCCATTGGCCAATTCATGCAAGCGCGCGATGCCTCCTCGGCTTACTCCCTCTGCCACAGCCAACCGAATGTTTTTGCGAACTCCAT
>JBDKIG010000250.1:0-3139 GCA_039797215.1 Verrucomicrobiota bacterium
TGGAATGTCCGCGACCTCGAGCGCCAGATTCACAGCTTCTACTACGAGCGCCTCCTCGCCAGCCGCGACAAGAAGGGCATGGTCCGCGAGCAGCGCAAATCCCCTCCCTACGATCCCGCCAGCATTCTCAAATCCTCCGCCGTCCTGGAATTCCTCGGCCTCCCCGACAGCCCCCGCCTCCACGAATCCGAACTCGAGCAGGCCATCATGGACAATCTCCAGACCTTCCTCCTCGAAATGGGACGCGGCTTCTCCTTCGTCGCCCGGCAAAAGCGCGTCGTCTTCGAGGATGACGAATTCTTCGTGGACCTCGTCTTCTACAACTACCTCCTGAAATGCTTCGTCCTCATTGACCTCAAAATCGGCAAGTTCACCCATCAGGACATCGGCCAGATGGACAGCTATGTCCGCCTCTACGAAGACCTCTTCAAAGTCGAAGGCGACAACCCCACCATCGGCCTCATTCTCTGCTCCGAGAAAAATCAAACCATAGCCCGCTACTCCGTCCTCAAGGAAAGTCGGCAACTCTTCGCCAAAAAATACCGTCTGCAACTGCCCTCCGAGGACGAACTGGCGGCAGAGTTGAAACGCGAGATTTTGGCAATCAGGGAAAAAAGAGAGGCCGAATGAAAGGCTGGAAAACAAGCCCGCTGGGTGAAGTTGTTAGCATTGTCGGCGGCGGCACCCCAACTCGTAGCAATCCTGATTTCTACGGTGGATCGATTCCTTGGGTTACTCCGAAAGACATGAAGTCTTGGGAAATTACCGGCGCTCAAATTGCACTTACGCAGGCTGGTGTGGACAACAGTTCGACCCGCGTGGTGCCCCAAAACTCTATCTTGATCGTCGTCCGTTCAGGAGTTTTGAAACATACTGTTCCGGTAGGTTTGAACCGCGTTCCCGTGGCGATCAACCAAGACATGAAGGCTCTTCAGTGCGGCGATCCTGTTGACGCCGATTTCTTGGCACGTTTTATCAAGGCGCAATCCCCAGTTATCCTCAAGTGGGTCAGGGCAACCACTGCCGATAATTTTCCGATCGATAAGCTCAAAAAATTACCCGTCCCCCTGCCGCCGTTGGCGGAGCAGCGTCGGATTGCGGAGGTTTTGGACAAGGTGGAGGATTTGCGGGCCAAGCGCCGCGCCGCCATCGCCCAAGTCGACTCCCTCACCCAATCCCTCTTCCTCGATCTTTTTGGCGATCCGGTTGCCAACCCCAAGGGTTGGCCCGTGCGCTCGTTCGAAGAAACCATGCGCGATGAAACCTCCCGATCCAAAAAACTGAACCAGTCAGAATTTTCAGAGTCAGGTAAATTTCCTGTCATTGATCAAGGGCAGTCCACCATTGCTGGATACTGCGATGATGATTTGATGCTTTGTGTATCTACCCTTCCGGTTGTTGTGTTCGGCGACCACACGAAAGCGGTTAAGCTTGTTTCTCACCCATTCGTCGTTGGTGCAGATGGGGCCAAGGTTCTTGTCTCTGAATCTGGAATTGAAGCTGTGTTTCTTGCCACTCTGCTTCGAATGCTGCCAATTCCTGATCTTGGTTACTCCCGCCACATGAAGGAGCTGAAGCGGCTGAAATACATTACTCCCCCCCTCGACCTCCAACGCGAATTCGCCCGCCGCATGGCCGCTGTTGAAAAGCTGAAAACCGCGCAGCGTGCCGCGTTGGCCGAGTTGGACGCGCTGTTTGCCAGCCTGCAGCACCGAGCCTTTCGCGGAGAACTTTAAGCAAACTATAATTTGCAAAATATCACTAAAATGGTTTCTTTAGAAAATATGATTTCTGTTTTAGGAGATGCCGAGGCGTTGGAGAAATTCGGGATTCGGCTGAAGGCGCTGCGCTTGCGGCGGAATTTGTCGCAGGAGTATGTGGCCGGGGTCGTGGGGGTGTCCGTGCCCACCTACCGGAAGATTGAGCAGGGCGACGGGACGGTGGAGTTTCGCCATGTGGCGCGGGCGCTGGGAGTGCTCGGCCTGGCGGAGGCCTTGGGGGAGTTGGTTCCCGAAACGGAGTCGGAGCTGAGGCTCAAGGACCTGCTCCGCCCGGAGCGCAAACACGCTTCGAAACCGAGGAGGAAGAGCTAATGGAAGGAAAATCGAAAGTAGAATGTCGAAAGGCGAAAGGATCGTGCCTGACGCGCTGCCTTTCCTTTCCCCATTCGCCATCCCATTTCCCACTTTGCTCTCCCAGGAGGAAGGGCTGAATGGAAAAGCGGCTCCAGGTTCTGTGGTGGGATGGCTCGACGATCGGGCATTTGGTGCACCGGGGGCCGCTGTATTTTGCCTATGATCCGGAGTGGATCGAGCGCGGGCTGAATCTCTCACCGCTCAGCCTGCCCTTCGGCGATGTGGCCTACAACGGAGCCAAGGGGGTGGAGGGTTTGCCGGGGTTGCTGGCGGATTGCTTGCCGGATGCGTGGGGTCGGCGGGTGGCGCGGGCGGAGTTCGCCAAAAACAAATGGGGCGAGCCGACGGCGATGTCGATGCTGGCCTGGCGCGGGAAGCGCGGGCTGGGGGCGGTTTTTTTCGAGCCGCCGATGGCGAATGGCAACCCGGGGTTGGAAAAAATCAGCGCAGCCGCCCTTGCCAAGGGAGCGCTGGAAATCGAGCGCGGCGAGCCCTGCGAGATTTTGCCTCTGCTGGCGCGGGGAGGCACGGCGGGCGGCGCCATGCCAAAGGCGCTCGTGCTTTTGTATGAGGATGGGAGCCTGCGCGTGGGTGAACCTGCCGAAGATGGAGGGCTGCCTGGCATTCTGAAGCTCGACCTCTCAACGGACGGCGCGGCCGCTCGCTGCGAGCAGGCGATCACTCAAATGGCCCGCAGCGCCGGGGTGCGAGTGGCGGAAACGCGATTGATAGAGGAATCGCCGGGCTCACCGAGGGCGCATTTGTTCGTGAAGCGTTTCGATCTCGCGGAGGGCGAGCCTCTTCGGCGTGTGCATTTCCACTCCACCGCCGGGCTGCTGCACAAGTCGGCCGATTCGCTCGATTACCGAGACCTCTTCCGCATCGCCATCCAACTTCGCACGCCGGTGGAGGACATCCGCGAAGTGGCTCGACGGATGGTTTTCAATGTCCTCGCCTCGAATCTCGACGACCACGGCAAGAACCACGCCTTCCAACTCGAGGCG
>JBDKIG010000251.1:0-3128 GCA_039797215.1 Verrucomicrobiota bacterium
TAATTTTTAAAAAAACCAATTTATGACACCTATCTCTTCTATCGCTCCAGACATGACCAGCATGGCTCCCTTGACCATGCGCAATTTCCAACCCGACATCGAGCGCTCGAATGCGATCCGCGAGGCAGGCATCGGAGCAGGCGCTACTCAAGTCGCAGGTCCCGATCCTTTCGGCCAAATGATGAAAAAATTCGTGAACGATGTGGACGACAAAATGAAAGTTTCCGCCAACGAGAAAAACAAAGTGCTCACGGGCGAGGCTACGAACCTGCACCAAGCCATGATCGCCAGCCAGGAATCCAGCGTCTCCTTCACCCTCATGGTCGAGCTCCGCAATAAACTCGTGGAAAGCTACCAAGAGCTGATGCGCGCCCAGGTTTAAGCCGCGTCTAATCTTCTGTTGTCTCACTCAGGATGAAACAAATCTTCCAACAAATCGGAAATTTCTGGAACGAACTCGGCAAGCCGCAGCGGTTGACCATCGCCGCGGCTGGCGTCGGAGTTTTGCTAGGAATCGGCGGTCTTCTCTACTGGGCGCAAAAGCCCGATATGAAACTCCTCTACGGAAAACTCGGGGAAAAAGAAGCCGCCGAGGTCGTGCAGGTGCTCGAAGAGCAAAACATCCCCTACCAAATCGCCGGCGGCGGATCCTCGATCTATGTGCCATCGAAGGATGTTTATCGCGTTCGCATGGACCTCGCTTCGAAAGGCCTTCCGAATACCGGCGGAGTGGGATTTGAGATTTTCGACCGAAGCAATTTCGGCATCAGTGATTTCGTTCAACGCACAAACTACTCGCGCGCGATCCAAGGCGAACTCGCCCAGACGATTGAGCAAATGCAAGGCGTCAAAAAAGCCCGAGTGATGGTTGTTTTGCCCGAGAGCCGGTTGCTGGTCCGCACGACGGATTCGCGCCCGACTGCTTCCGTGTTTGTGGATACCGGCAACGCGAAACTTGACGCTGCGGCGGTGAATTCCATTCGTTCGTTGGTCGCTAGCTCGGTCGAGGGTCTGAAACTCGATGATGTGGCTGTGGTGGACAACGCCGGGAATGTGCTTTCGGAGGATCTGAAATCCGATCCCCAACTCGGCTCGGCCTCGAGCATCGTAAAATACCGTCAGCAGACCGAGGACTACCTCTCTGCGAAAGTCGAAACGATGCTCTCCAAAGTGCTCGGGCCGGGAAATTCCGTCGTTCGTGTTTCCGCCACGATCAACACCGATGCCTCCACGATCGCCGAGGAAAAATTTGACCCCGAGGGTCAGGTGCCACGCCAAGAGACAACTATTGAGGATTCATCGAACACCTTGGAAAAAGCCGCTCCGGAACCGCCTGGAGCTGGCGTTGCCGCGAATGTTCCACCGGATCAAGCCAACGACGATCAGCAAACGAACAAATCCAGCAACACCGTCCGGTCGTCCAAAACTCAGAGCTATGAGATCAATAAAACCATGACCAGTGTTGTGAAAAATCCCGGTGCCATCACCCGCATCACGGCTGCGGTTTTCCTTGCCACCAAATCAGCGGAATCCGGCGAGGCAGTCCCTCGGACTCCTGAGCAAATCACCGCCCTCCGGGGAATGGTGATCAACGCGCTTGGCATCGCCGTTCCGAAGGGCGAAGACGCGTCGAACTATGTCTCGATTCAAGAAGTCGATTTCCCATCGAGCATTGTCCAACCTTCCGCCGTAACCGAACAGATCGGCGGCTACATGGAACTCGTCCGCCCGATTGCAGCACTCTTGATAGCCGCGATCGTGTTTGCCATTTTCTTCATTATGCTACGCCGTGCGAAACCTGAAGAAATCTCCTTTGAATTGGTGGATGACGCCTCGGGCAACCCGGCCACGGCCGCTCTGCCAAGCGGATCCCCTGAAGACATGGCCTCTTATTTGCCGACCGCAAAAAGCCTGAAAGTCTCTCCAGAACTCCTGAACACCCTCATCCGACAAAAACCCGAAAATGTCGGCGCCACCCTCCGCGAGTGGCTCACGACCAAGAGCGAAAGCTGATCCATGGCTCACAATTACGAAACCATGAACAAAACGCAGAAGCTTGCTGCGTTTTTCATCATTGTCGGTCCCGATCTCGCCCCCGAGTTGATGAAGCAACTCCGCGACCCGGAAATCGAAGCCGTCGCCCGCGAGATGGCCACGATGGATGTAGTGGACTTCAAGCTTCAGGAAAAAATCATGGAGGAGTTCTGCGGCCTCATCGGCGAAGGGCTCTCCACCGCGCTCGGCGGCATGGCGTTTGTGCAAAAGGCACTCGAAGCCGCCCGTGGGCCCCAAGAAGCCTCGGACATTCTTTTGAAGGCCCTGCCCGCCAGCAACTCGATCGATGCGGTGCGCGAGCTCAGCAAGATGGACACGCGGCAGATTTTTAATGTCATCAAGAACGAGCAACCGCAGACAGTGGCCTTCATTATGTCCTACTTGGAGGCGAAGCAGGTTTCGCAAATCATCCCGCTTTTTTCCCCGCAGGCCCGCGAGGAAATCGTCGAGCGCCTCGGCACAATGGATACCATTTCGAGTGAGTTGATCGGAAAGGTTCTCAAGAGCCTCGGCAAGCACCTCTCGACTGGTCCTCAGAAATACAGCCTCCACCGCCGTGGTGGCGTTATTGCTGCCGCTCAACTTCTTAAATCCCTCGAAAAAGATCTCAGCAAAAACCTTCTCACCAGCATCGAGGAGCGAAATGCCGAATTGGGCGAAGCGATTCGTAAGAAACTCTTCACTTTCGCCGATCTCGAGCGCCTCAGCCAACGCGATATTCAGCGCATCCTCCGCGATGTGGAGCAGGCCGATCTGGCCATTTCCGTGAAGTCCTCTTCGGAGACTCTCCGCCGCGCGATCTATGGCGCCATGTCGAAGCGCGCCGCCGAATCCCTCAAGGAAGAGATGGAAATCCTCGGTCCGACACGCAGCAAAGATGTCGAAGCAGCTCAAGAGCGTATCATTGCTCAAGTGATGCAGCTCTCGGAGTCGGGCGAGATTGATATTTCACCGGAGGACTCCAGTGAGTCTGGCGGCTAGATCGATCGACTTCTGCTCGGTGCCGATCGCCATTGCGATCGTTGACGGCTTGCCGCCGGAGCCTGAGGTGATTCCCGAGGTTCTTGTGCCGA
>JBDKIG010000252.1:0-3110 GCA_039797215.1 Verrucomicrobiota bacterium
AGGGGAATCGTAGATGCCAGCTTCCGAGAGTCGGAGTTCCTTTAAGGCGAACTTCACTGGAATTCCGGTGCGGGCGTTGAAGGTCTGCAGCATCACGGGAAGTCCGGCGTGGCGGGTTTTCCAAACGCCATCGTAAACGACCTGAGTCATCGACACGGAGTCCGAGTAGGCTTTCAATTTGTCCGCGAATTTCATGGCTTGTGCGGCGTTTTTCGCCCAAGCGCGCATGGAGGACGCGTAGTTGAGAATATTCACGCCGATGCGGAAGGCGGAGTCGGGTTGGTAGGCCTGCCAATCTTCTTGAACGGTGCCCTGCCAGCCCACCGCCATACACCAGCGCGAGACCAAGGCGACGACGCGGCAGTTGATTTCCACCGCCTCGATCCAAGGTTCGTCGCCCCGGAAGCCGGCCTGCCTCACGGCCTGCGTGTATTGGACTTTATCCACATCGTAGTAGGAATGGAAAATCGGGTGGTCGGAGGTGAGGCGTTGGAGCGGTTGCTCGGGGAAAATCTCTTTCAACTCGCGAACGACGGAATTGTAAAACGGTTGCGAGCCGAGGCCCGTGTTGTAGATAATCATTCCACCATCAAGGAGATACTTCCGGAGTTTCTCGCGCTGCTCGGGGGTGTAGCTGAAATTGTAATGGCCTGATCGGAAGAGGACGGGATTTTGCTCGGGATCAGTGCTGACTTCGGACATCCGGCGCGCGTCCATCTGGAAATTCGCGTCCACCTCGGTTTTCATGCTTTTCAGCAGATTGTTGACATCGTTCGGGGTGGCGTTCCAATAAATGTCATTGCCATACAATTCCTTGGCCGATTGGGCGGGCGCCTCGGAAATGCCGCCGGCAAGGAGCAGGGCAGCGAGCGAGAGGGGGATGGAAAGGCGAAAATGCATAATGAAAAAAAATGGGATTTCTGCCGACTAAGGGATCGAAATAGATTGTGAGGGATTGATCGCACGCTAGATATACACAGGTTTTCCCGCCTGCCAATTCATGCTTGAACAAAGTTCCCGATGAAATCTTCGCTCAACCACAAATTGATCAACAGCACCGTATGCGCGACCTTTTGCCTAGGCACCTTGCTGGCCGGCGACGGATCCGATGAGGTGGGATTCGTTGCACCGCCTCGGGAGCTGAAAAAGCAATTGCCACCCGCCCCGCCGCGCACGGTGAATTCCGCCGAGACGGTGGACGCCTGCTGCTGCTGCCCGGTGACTCCTGTTTCGAGGACGGAGGCCAAGAAGCCGCCGCAACCGCCGGTGCTGGTCACTAAAATCATCGACGAGTAGCGAAGACCGGCGGCGATCATTGATTTTGAAAATCTCCGTGAAGTCACCCGCTACGATCGCCTGTCTCTTCGCTGGATTGCTTTTCGCCATGGCTGCTCCTGCCGAAGCTTCGGACAAATGGGCGGTGCCTAATGCCAAAATCCGCTACCGGCTTACGATAGAAGAGCCGCCCAGAATCCCGGAGTGCGGGATCTTCGTTCAACTCCCGGACGGGGGAATTTTAGGCGGCAAGCTGCCTGTTACTAAGGTGATCGCGGCGGATGGTCGCCCGCTCCAATCTCGGCTCATGTGGCACAGCGTCGAGCAGGGATTTTGCCTCGTCTTCGAAGACCCCGGCCATGCGGTGAGAACGGTGGATGTTTATGTTCCTGAGACTGGGAAGCCGGAGTATTGGACCCCCGAATCGACACTTCGGCCTGGGACGATTCTTTGCACGCTACCTGGCGACGACTCCGTGTCGGCGGCAGAGAGTCTGGCCAAATTCTCGCCGCTTCCGAAAGGGATGACGATTACTCCGCACCAAGGCATTCCGAGAGCCGCGCTCAGCGTTGGCGGCGATTTGCTCGGGCGCCCGGCTCCGTGGGCGTTTTATTTGATGGGAAATGTGATGGCGAAGCAGGCTGGGGGATTTTGGTTTTCCCCCGCAATGCAAAAAGCCTCCTCGCTGACTCTGGTGAATGGAAAAGAAATCACCCCCTCGCTCCAAATGCCCGGCTGGGGAGGCACCGGGGCATTCGTTCCACTTCAAGCGGGGCTGAATCGCATCGAGGTTTTCCTTGGGACCCCGGAGCCCTCGAACTGGCTCTATTATTTGGCTTGGGCACCGCCCTATGAGCAATTCAAGAAGCCGGTGCAAAATGCCCGTGGGATCGTCGGGGCCGATGTCGCCCGATCCGGCTCGGCGCGGTTGACGGCGGTGGAAAACCGGGACTCGCTCCCTGTCGCCTGTGGCCTCGCCCGGCCGGATATCCTCTTCTGGCTGGAAAACGAACCGCCGGTTGTGATCTTCACTTTTTCGGCGTTCACGGAGGGAAATGATCCAGACACGAAATACACTTGGATTTTTCCCGACAAGGGCAGCGCCGAGGGGCCAGGAACGTCCTGGATTTTCCCGGCTTTCGAGGACTCTTCTGTTACGCTCGTGGCCAAGTCCTCCAAAGGCATATCTAAAACTGTCATTCCTTTTTTTGCGACCTCCACCACCCCGGCCAATCTCAACCTGCCGACTCACAATCGCTTGTTCCGTGAGGCGCTGATCCGAATGCTCCAAGGCTACCCCGCCCAGCCTGATCCCGTTCAAGGGTGGAATGTGGGGTTTTGGAATAATTTGTTTCGCACGATGGATTTCACCCAGAGTCGCGATTTGCTGGTGCCACTTTTCGAGAAACATTCGCTCTCCCTGGCCAAGCAGCTTCGGCCCGACCAAATCCTCTGGCTCCAGAATATCCTTCTCACGCAGTTGGAAAACACCGACCCCGCCGAGGCTTCGAAGTGGATCGAGTTTTTCAAAGTGAATTTCAAGACCCCCGAGACCGCGCAGAAGCTGAAACTGCGCGAGGCAGAGTTGGCGATTTTTGCCGCTGGGGATTTTGAGAAGGCCCTGGCGATCCTCAATCCGATGAACACCAAGGAAAGCCCTCTTGCTGGAAAGGCCCAGATCCGGCTCGGCGATATCGAATTTCTCAAAGGCAATCTGAACGGGGCGACGACCTTTTACTCCCAAGCCCAAGCCGCCGCAAAATCCCGCCGCATCGCCCCGGATGCCTCTTCCGCTTCCATCGGCGGTCTCGCCGCGAATGCCGCTTTGATTAAAG
>JBDKIG010000253.1:0-3101 GCA_039797215.1 Verrucomicrobiota bacterium
ACTCGATCCGAATTTCGCCCCCTCCGATGACGACGATTCCGTGCCCGCCGAAGCCTCTGGCGGGTCAAAGTCCTCTACGAAAACTCCCGCGCTCAAATCCTTCGGGCGCGACCTCACCGAGCAGGCCCGCAAGGGAGAACTCGACCCCGTCATCGGCCGCGCCGACGAGATCGAGCGAATCATCCAAATCCTCTGCCGCCGTAGCAAAAACAACCCCGTCCTCATCGGTGAGGCGGGCGTCGGCAAGACCGCGATCGCCGAGGGTCTCGCCCAAGAAATCATCGCGGGCAATGTTCCCGAAATCCTCCGCGAAAAACGAGTCATCACTCTCGACCTCGCCCTCATGGTTGCCGGCACGAAATATCGCGGCCAGTTCGAAGAACGCATCAAGGCGGTGATGGATGAAATCCGTCGCACGAAAAATGTCATCCTTTTCATCGACGAGCTCCACACGCTCGTCGGAGCCGGTTCCGCCGAAGGCGCGATGGATGCCTCGAACATTATCAAGCCCGCTCTCAGCCGCGGAGAACTCCAGTGCGTCGGCGCCACCACGCTGAATGAATACCGGAAATACATTGAAAAAGACTCCGCTCTCGAGCGCCGCTTCCAGCAGGTGAAAGTCGAGGCTCCGACCGTCGATCAGACGATTCTCATCCTCCAAGGCATCCGTCCGAAATACGAAGCCCACCACAAAGCGAAGTTCCTCGATGAGGCCCTCGAAGCCGCTGCCAAACTCTCGGACCGCTACATCACTGGCCGTTTCCTGCCCGACAAGGCCATTGATCTCGTGGATGAAGCTGGCTCTCGCGCCCGCATCTCCGCGATGACCCGACCTCCCAATGTGAAGGACCTCGAGAAGGACATCGAAACCATCCGTCTCGATAAGGAAGCTGCCATCAAGGCTCAGGACTTTGAAAAAGCCGCCGCTCTCCGCGACACGGAGAAACAGGCGAAAGACAAGCTCGACTCGATCCTCGCCGAGTGGCGCACCCACAAGGAAGAAAAGGAAGTCATCGTTTCCGCCGACGAGATCATGCATGTCCTCTCCAAGTGGACGGGCGTTCCGCTTTCCCGCATGGAGCAGCAAGAGACCGCCAAGCTCCTCGCGATGGAGAAGGAACTCGAGGACAAGGTTATTGGTCAGAACGAAGCCGTCGTTGCCATCAGCAAGGCTCTACGCCGCTCTCGCGCCGACCTCAAAGACCCCAAGCGCCCGATCGGCTCGTTCATTTTCCTCGGCCCCACAGGCGTCGGAAAAACCTTCCTCGCCCGCACCCTCGCCGAGTTCATGTTTGGTAGTTCCGACTCGCTCATCCAGATCGACATGTCGGAATACATGGAGAAATTCAGCGCGTCCCGCCTCATTGGCTCGCCTCCCGGCTACATCGGATATGAAGAGGGCGGCCAACTCAGTGAAGCCGTGCGCCGCAAGCCCTACGCCGTCGTGCTTTTCGACGAGATCGAGAAGGCTCACCCCGATGTGATGCACCTCCTCCTGCAAATCCTCGAGGAAGGAAAAATCACCGACTCGCTCGGTCGCAAAATCGATTTCCGCAACACGATCATCATCATGACCTCGAATGTCGGGGCCGAGTTGATCAAAAAACAAACCACGCTCGGGTTCGGCGCGCCCGTTGCAGGCTCGGACAATTATGATGCAATGAAGGAGAAAATCCTTGGCGAGGCCAAGCGAGTCTTCAAACCGGAGTTCATCAACCGCCTCGACGACATCATCGTATTTCACACCCTCGAGAAACCCGACCTCGTCAAAATCGTGGACTTGGAAATTTCGAAGGTGGTGGAACGCGTCAAGGCCAAGGACATTCACCTCACGCTCGACTCGACCGCGCAGGATTTCCTCATCACCAAAGGCTACGACCCGACCTACGGCGCCCGCCCGATGCGACGCGCTGTGGAGAAATATATCGAGGATCCGATGGCCGAGGAAGTGCTCCGTGGCCACATCAAGCCCGGCGACAGCGTCACTGTCCAAAAAGACGGTGACAAACTCGGCTTTGTGGTCGTCCACTCGAAAGAGCAAACCGAAAGCGAAACGGCTGCTGGTTGACGCTGTCGTTGCTGAACCTCAGAACAGCTTCAGGCGGGAGGAGCGCTCCAGGCTTTGAGGACGGGATTTCCGTGCTCGTAGCCGAGTTCGCTCCAAGTCCCGGTTTCCAGTTGGAAAAAGCGGGATCCAAGGGCGTCTAGCCCGAGCCATCGAGCGGTCAGCACGCGGAGGCAGTGGGCATGCCCAAAGACGAGCGTATCGCACCCTGCGGCGCGGATTTTTGAAATGACTCGATCGACCCGAGCGCCCACATCGGAGGCGGATTCGCCATTCGGGCAGGGGTGGGTGAAAACAGTCCAATCGGAAACGGATTTTCGAATTTCCGGCGTCGTGAGGCCTTCATAGTCACCGTAATTCCATTCGGAGAGATCCTCAGTGATCTCCGCCGAATTCGACCATCCGGCGAGTTCGCAAGTCCGGCGGGCGCGGAGGCGTGGACTGCATAGCGCAAGGCCGAAATTCCATTTGGAAAGAAATGGCTGAAGCTTGGCGGCGCGTTGCTCTCCGAGAGCGGTCAAAGGAATGTCCGTGGTGGAGGTATGGCGTCCATTGAGGCTCCATTCGGTTTCGCCATGGCGGACGAGGATGACTTTCTGAGTGGCTGGAGTTGTCATGGATCAGGCGGGGAGGTTTTCGGCGAGATCGCCATCCAGCCAGTGCGTGAGTGACCGGACGAGGATGCCTGGAGTTTCCATCGGGGCAAAGGCCGAGCAGTCGTTGAGAACCTCGAGGCTGGTTTTTGGAAGCTGGCGGACGAGCGTGGTGGCTTCTGCAAGCGGGAATGCCGGGGCTCTCGCCGGCCAGAGGATATGGGCTGGCGCTAGGATGTCGGACAGGCGAGGGGACGCGTCGTATTTTTTCCTATTTTTCAAAAGTCCAAGAATCGCATGCTCGGCGCCATATTGCTGAGAGGAGGAGGCGAGGACTTCGACTGTTTCCTCGGCGAGGTTTTCGGGATTCGAGTATCCGGTGCGTGAAAGCCAGGTGCGAATGAATGGGGACCGCGAAGTGTGGCGGTGGTAGATGAATCGGC
>JBDKIG010000254.1:0-3100 GCA_039797215.1 Verrucomicrobiota bacterium
CCGTTCCTGCTTGCGGCGAAACTCTTGGGCGTTCCTCCAGGGGATTGCGTGGTTTTCGAGGACAGCCCGACGGGCATCGAGGCAGCCAAATCAGCGGGCATGGCATGGGTTTTTGTCACCTCCCCGAATCACCATGGAAAAACCAGCGACCAGGCCTGAGAGGATTTGGGCGGGTGCGGATGGGTGTGCCGCATCGATCTCCGCGGTCCTTGCGGGTGCGGTGTATTTTTGGACTGCAGCGCCCAATGTCACTCTTCTCGACTCAGGGGAATTCCTCGTCGCCGCGCAGCATCTTGGAGTCCCCCACCCCACGGGCTACCCGCTCTGGACTTTGCTGGCGTGGCTTTTTCAACTTCTGCCGCTCGGCAATGCGGCTTGGGAGATCAATCTCTTCAGCGGCGTCTGCGGCACGCTCGCCACGGGCCTCGCGGCGGCACTTTTTTCGAGTTCCACCCGATGGATGCTCGGCGAGCGGATCACTCGCTGGCGTGGGCTGAATTTCACGGCCTCGGTGAGCATGGCGCTGCTCTTCGCGTTCAGCGCCTCGATGTGGTCGCAGGCCGTCATCGCGGAGGTTTACACGCTGCATGCTCTGCTGATCGGGATGTTTCTGGCCTCGCTCTACGCTTGGCTCCGGCGACCGGAGAGTCTGGCGCTGCTGCTGGCGCCGTTTTTCCTGTTGGCGCTGTCCTTCAGCAACCACCAACTCAGCGTGGCGCTGGCGCCGCTCCCGCTTCTGGCAGTGTTGCTGGTGCGCCGCGAGATTTTCTGGGACCTCGTTATCGCGTCGGCCATCACTCTGTTGATCGTCTTTCTAGGGTTCGCGATCCTGTCCGAGGAAATGCCGGTGCTGAAAACGGGGATCCGTCAGTTCTATTGCGTGGCGGCGGGATTCGTGGCGCTCGTGGTTTTGAAAAAATTCCGAGTCGAGTGGCGCTTGGTTGCCTATTTGCCGTTTGTCGTTGTGCTCGGCCTTCTCCCCTACGCCTACATGCCTTTGGCCTCCTCGACGAACCCGCCGATGAATTGGGCCTACACGCGGACTCCGGAGGGTTTTTATTTTTCCTTCAACCGCTCGCAATACGGCGGGAGTCTCTCGGAACAAAGCCTCCGCTCACTTGGGAAACTCATGGGCACTTCGGGCCATGCCAAGACGCCCGCCGAGGAACCCGGCATCCAGCCCAAAAGGAGCCTGCTCGAGCGCCTTCAAGAGTGGGTTGGATTTTTTTGGTCGAAGCTGGGGATGAGTTTTACTCCTCTCGGCGTGGTGGCTTACTTCGTGGCCTTAGTGGTGGTGCTGCGGCTGCGCGATGTGGCGGCGAGGACTTGGATTTATCTCCTCGAGATCGCGTTTGTTCTCGCGGCAATCCTGCAGCCGGTAGCTGATGGGGCCTCGATCGACAATGCCGGTTGGTGGCTGCAAATGCCCTACCACACTTACACGAATCTTGTCTTTGCGTTGCTGGCTGGGCTGGGGTTTGTCGCGGGTGCCCTCTGGCTTTTTGCTCGCGCACCGAGATTGGCGTGGATGCGCTTCGGGCTTCTCGCGTTGCCGATGTGGCCGTTGTTTTTCAACTACGAATTCTGCAACCAGCGTGGGCATTGGTTTGGATGGGAGTATGGCCACGACATGTTGAAGGACCTGCCGAAGGGTAGCGTGGTGCTGGGCGGCACGGATCCCGGCCGCTTCGTTCCGACCTACATGATCCTAGGCGAGAGTTCCCAGGCCGCAGGCGTGAAGCGCGATCCGAACTTCGATCGGCGCGATCTCTACATCATCACCCAAAACGGCGTGGGCGAGCCGCTCTACCGAAAATACCTCGCCGACCACTACGGGCCTCACAGGCCAAAGCCCACGAATGCCTTTGAGCGCTGGCTGGGCCGGGGAACGATGTATCCGGAGAAGCCGCTCATTTTTCCCACCGAGGCCGAAATCAATGCCGCCGTGGAAAAAGAAATGAACGAGGCGGCGAAGATCGGATCACCCGAGCCGTCGATCCCGCACAGCGTCGTCACGCGGTTGATCTGGGAGAAGAACCGCGATGCGCACGAGTTTTTCGTCGAGGAAAGTTTCCCTCTGGAGTGGTCCTACGATCACGCGGAGCCACAGGGTTTGGTCTATAAAATCCACCGCGAACCGCTCAAAGAAATCCCCACCGAATCGGTGCGCGCAGATTTTGAATTCTGGAACGCGTATTCCCAAAAGCTCCTCTCCAATCCCGACTACGCGAGGGACTATGACGCTCAGCGTTCGTTCTCCAAGCTCCGCGCGACCGCAGGCAATCTCTACCGGCACCGCAAACTCGATGCCGAAGCCGAGCGAGCCTACCGCCAGTCTCTCGCCCTCTGGCCGGGAAATGGGGAAAGCCTGAATGGTCTCAGCCAAATCCTCTGGGATCGAGGGGACTTCGATGGCGTCTTGGAAATGTTCAATGCTGCGATCGAGAAGGACCCGAACAATATCCCTCTCTGGCGGATGTTTTTCATCGCCGAGAATCGAAAGAAACTTCAGGGCCAAATCGCCGAGCGGGAGGAGGCCTTGCGCCAAAAGCCCGACGCGCGCGAGGACGCCCTCCGCTTGCTTGAGCTCCACTTCGCCACGGGAGACACCAAGGGGCTTCAGGCCTTTCTCGATCCCTCGATCACGGCCTTGTCCAAAGACCCCGAATTTCTCCGGGCGGCCGTCGATTGCGCCATCGAAGCCCGCCTCGTTCCACAACAACTCGCCGCCGCCCGGGCCTTGGTGGCGGCGGAACCCGATGTGGCCGAAAACCAATATCGCCTCGCCAAAGCCGCTGTAGAAAACGACGACCAGGCCCTCTGCCTGCAAGCCGCCCGCCGGTCGATCGAGCTCGGCGGGCTCCCGATGCGCGAGGGTTTGGGTAAAGCCGAGGATTTTAAAAAATACCGGTCGAACGAGGAGTTCCAAGCGCTCTTGAGGCCACCCCACGGCGGAGTTTTGAAGTAGGCGCTTGGCCTCCAAGCAGACGGTGGACGGATCGCCGAAGAGAGTTTATTTTTCGCACCTCCACGATTTCGATCCATGCCCATTTACGAATTTTACTCACCGGAAACGCACAAGATTTATTCGTTCTTTGCC
>JBDKIG010000255.1:0-3073 GCA_039797215.1 Verrucomicrobiota bacterium
CAGCGTGGTGTTGATTCGCGCCTTCCCTCGGCGTCTCACCCTTCGGGCTACCTGCGGTAGTCTCCCGAGCAGCTGCCCCGCCGCTGGTTCCCAGCCCCATTATGCCCAATCAGCAGTAGGCATTCCCCCCCGGCGAAGTTCAAACGAAACATCCTGCACAGCCCAGAACTCGCCATCCCGAAGCCCCTCATTTTTTCCGCCGATTTCACCGATTTTCGCAGATTCCGGAGTTTGGAGAAGGAAAATCTGGGGTGAGCAGAAGCGAGGCCATGGCAACAGGGAAAAATAAAAGGCTCGAATCCACAGGGACTTGCCAAAAGATCATGACAGCAACGACCAAGACCAGACGGACAAAAAAATTGAAGATGACCATGTATAGACCGCCGAGCAGGATGGCTTCTCGAGGGAAGTTGATTTTTGCCAGCATGGATTTGGCGGAATTGAAGGAACCAAGCGGACTTTGGATCGCATCCACGAAGACTTGCCATAACAGCGTGCCCATCATTGCAAAGGCGGGATAGGGAATGCCCGTCCCGGTGATCGTAACGATACCTTGGGAATTTAGGAAAATAAAGGTCATCGAGGCAACGAGCGGCGGCAGAAACGCCCAAATGTAACCGAGGAAGGTCTGCCGGTATTGCGCGCTGAGGTCGCGAATGAAGAGGCGCCAGGCGAGTTCGCGCCCAGCCCAGATATCGCGGGCAATCGTGCCGATGAGTTTAGCCGGGTGGCCGAGGAGAGGCTCGGGCGAGTAAACGCGGACGGGAAGGTCATTCATCATAATTACTTTGCTACAAAGAAGCTCAAAATCTAGCTCAAGGGATTCCAAACTTTTTGAAAACCCAGGCCCGTAAAGTCTTTGATATTAGCAGTCGCGAAATGGGTGACTCCTGCGGATTGTAGTGTTTTCGCCAACCGGATATCGACAATCCGCCTACGGGGAAAATCGATCGATGCTGCGATAGGCCAAACATCGCTCATCACATCAGCGCTATCGAACAACTGCCATCGAGGATGAGCACGAAAATATTGACATTCCCGCACGGCTTCTTCAGGAGATAGCGGTGGGGAAAGAATTTTGTCATTTCTCAATAGTAGATAAAATTCAAGGAGGACAAGCTCGCTGATGACCACATCAGAATTCTGCGACAGATGCTGCAGAAAAGCCTTGGCGGCATCATGCCATGGAGAATCGGAAATTCTTGCATAGGCAAGGATATTTGTATCAATACCAATCATTTCAATTTCAGCGACCCTCCAAATCTTCTCTAATCAAGCTACGAATGACCTCAGGGTCAGACACCAGCAATTTGGAAGATAAAGGCGGCGGCAAAAGCCAAGCCCCCTGGGTCTCCGCTTTAAAGTTCGGATAAGATCTCACCAGCATCTCAGCACCTCTCCTAACAACTTCGGCGATACTCCATTCCTGAGATTTTGCTACTCGACGAATCTCTTGGTAAAGCGTGTCTGGCAACTGAATTTGCGTTCGAACCATGATAAAAAATTTTAATCGATTAAATTTTGATGTCAAGCATCGTCGTATTCAGACTCAAAGCGGGGCTGAGATTTCCAGCCAATCGGGGTTGGCTTCGGCGTGGAGGGCGATTTCTTCGAGGATTTGGTTGCGCGGGGTCGCGGGTTGCCAATTCCAGAGCTTGCTGGCCTTTGAGGAATCCAAGACCATCCATGGGATGTCGAAGGGGCGGTTTTCTGGCTTTGAGATAACCTCATGGCGACCGAAGCGGGCATCGCACCAGGCGGTAAGTTGGCGGAGGGACATCGCGGATTCAGCTCCGCCGGAGAGATTGATCATTCGCTCCATGGTAGAGAGCTTTCGCTGAGAGAGGATCTGGTCAAGTATCAATGAGGCTAAATCGCGGGGGTGGAGGCAGTCGCGGACTTGGTGGCCCTGACCATCGAAGCCAATGTAGCCCAGCGGTCTGCGGCGGAGGTGGGCGTTGATCCAATAGGCGAAGATTCCTTGGTCGGGTCGACCGAACTGACCGGCGCCGGCCATGACTCCACAGCGGTTGATAAAAACTTGGAAACCGAACGACTCCCCGTATTCCAGCGCGAGCATTTCGCTAGCGAGTTTTGTGGATCCGTAGAGAGAAACGGGGGGTATTGTGGAAAACTCCTCGCTGACGCCGAGGGGCGAGAGACCGGAAACCGGAGATTGGAGAGCGGAAATTTTTGGCGTGTAGGCGTGGTTACGAACCTCAACCGGGAGGGAAGCGAGCGGCTCGATCGAATAGACTCGGCTGGTGCTGAGCAAAACAAAAGCGGCTTGGTGGGCTTTGCAGAGTTCCAGCAGATTAATGGTGCCAACAAGGTTGTGTTCGATCAGTTGGTGCGAGCTGGTTTTTCCGTCTACCCCGGCGAGGACGCTTGGATTGGCAGCTGAATCGATGACGGCATCGATGGCTGGGATTGCCTCTAGGTCGCTGGTGGAGCGGATGTCGCCATGGAGGATTTTGATGCCGAGCGCTTTGAGTTCGGCACGATTCGTCTCGCTTCCAGGTCGGATGAAATTATCGACCCCGAAAATCTCCAAATCGCTACGGTGCTCCAGTAGCGCCTTGGCCAAGGTGCTACCGACAAACCCGCAAATACCTGTGATCAGAATCCTCACGCTTGTTTTTTCTCCCGGGTTTTCCACGCCTCAACGATTTGGCCGATCGTGCTTTCGAGCGATTGGGTGATATCCCATGAAGGGAAATGGGCGCGCATTTTTCGGAGGTCGGAATAGTAGCAGATATGGTCACCGATACGGTTTTCGTCCACATAGGTGAAGGTCTGTGCTTTGCCGGTGAAGCCTTCCGTGATTTTGAAGGCTTCGAGGATCGAGCAGGAATTTGCTTTGCCACCGCCGAGGTTGTAGACCTCGCCTTGGCGCGGAGCGGCGACGAAGGCAGCCATGAATCGGGCGACATCGAGCGAGTGGATGTTGTCGCGGACTTGTTTGCCTTTGTAACCAAAGACTCGGTATTCGCGGCCCTCGAGGTTGCATTTCACGAGATAGCTGAGGAAACCATGGAGTTCGACGCCAGAGTGGTTCGGGCCGGTCAAGCAA
>JBDKIG010000256.1:0-3060 GCA_039797215.1 Verrucomicrobiota bacterium
GCAGTGGCACGATTACGCAGACAGACGCGACCTCGCTCCTGAAAATCGACACCGTCGGGACCATCACCAATTCGATGATTGTCCACAATGTCTTCGCCACCCAGAGCGCCACTTTGAGCGGCGCGATCACGGTGAACAATGCCACTTGGGATATTGAAACCGGCGACACGCTGACCGTCTCCGGCGACATCAGTGGCACGGGCGGGATTACAAAAAACGGCACCGGCACTCTTGTGCTCTCTGGCTCGAATTCCTACAGCGCCCCCACGGTCATCAACGCGGGAACCTTGAACGCCACAACGGCCAATGCCCTGGGAACAAACAGCGCCGTTCAAGTCAACGGTGGCACGCTGCTCGTGAGTGCGGACGACGCCATCAACAGCAAAGACATCACGCTCAACACGAACGGCGTCGGGCTGCAATTCAGCGGCACCTACAATGGGTCGATTGGTCTTCTGACTTTAAGTGCCAACTCCACGCTCGACCTCGGCACAGGAAGCGTGATCGCCAGGTTTTCGGATATCGATTTTAATGGCCACAACCTGAGCATCTACAACTGGACCGGCGAAACGCTGTGGGGAGGCACGAACCGGAATAACACGGATCAAGTCTACATCATGGCGCCGGTCGATCCGGCGGACTTGAATCGAATCAGTTTCTATAGCGGCAACTACGAAAGCGACAGTTTCTTGGGCGCCGGCTTCGAATTGGGCTTCAGCAGCGGCTTTGCGGATCAAATCATCCCCGTCCCCGAACCAGAGACTTGGGCTACTGCTGTGATTTTGTTGCTGGGTGGAATGGTGTGGTTTTTGAAGAGGGGAAAGCATTCTTTGAAAAAGAAAGCCGATCCCTCTGACATTCCCAGCCCACTGATTGAAACCGATTGAAACGATTTGTTTAGCTGACTTGTTTTTTTCGCACGGTCGTTCATTCACACCCATCCTTGCTTATGAAAACCCTCAAGCCCGCCACCGGGATCATGCTCCTGGAAACCCGGACACTTCATCATGCGGGTGCCTCTGAGAAATCCGCCGAGTCGTCCTGCTCGCTGGCTGACAAAATCGAGGAACTGGTGCTCAAGATCGGCTACACCAATGCCCATGCGCTGAGTGTCGTCATCCAACTCCTCACGGTTGGAAAAATCCGAGTCGATTTTCGCGATTACAGTCAACGGCTCCAGCTCGCCTCCAAATCCGATATGATGACGCGAGCTCATGCCGCCGAGATTTTCGACGCGCATCTCCTCCAGATGAAGGTGGAGACGCAATCCCGCAACGGGTTCACACAAAAAATCACCTTCCAGTCTCCACGCATCCATTTGCCATAAACGGAGTTTTTAAGGCCCGCCGCAACACGATTGCTGTTGCCGCGATGGTGTGTGGCTGGAGGCAGCGTGAGATGAGAAAAAAACGCAAAGTTGGTTTGTCCGCGTTTTTGATCTGCTGCTAGCATCTTCGTTTTGAGTCATCCCATGAACCGCCCGTCACACTCCCTCCTTTGGATCCTATTTCTCAGCGTCGGCCTATTCGTCCTCTCTTCCTGCAAGCCAACCCAGCCTCCGAAAATCACCGGCACCGAGACCGGCAAGAGCGGCATGGGTGCGCAGACCATCCAAGGCGGGAATGTGACATTGACCTTGTCGGCTGAGGGCAAGCCGCTCACCTGCACGATTGGAAACGGCTCGAATTTGCTCCGCCCGAATGATGGCGGTCCGGGTTTTTATCTGACGACCGGAACGGGGGCTGAAGAGAAAACCATTCCGTTCATTTCCTCCGAATCGAAGGACGGAAAGCTCATCCTCACGGCCCAGGACAAGACCCGCCTGACCCTCGCGGTGAATGCCGGGGATCGCCATATTTCCTTCCGTCTCGAGAAAATCGAGGATGTCCCGAAAGGAACCGAGCCGATCCTGAATTTCATGGTGAATTTCCAATCCGGGATCGCGCCGGAAACCGTGCCGTTCGACTACATGTGCCTCGCAGGCGGTCGATTTGAAACCAGGCGTTCCTACATCAAGGCTTCTTGGCCCTATCTCTGGCAGCGCGCCGACAACGACCCGCTCGGCGGTTTCGCGTTTTTCGTTCCGCAAAATGACGAGGAGCACAACGAGGCGTTGCTCCGCATCTGGACGGAGGAGAAGGTCCCGCACCCGAATGTCGAAGGCGGGTGGACTTACGAAGCCGCGAAGCAATGGGCCGAGGAGTGGAACAAGAACGCGCTAGATACGACCCACCTGATGATCAGCGCCGAGAAGCCCGAGGATTTGGATCCGTTGATCGACTACGCGAAGAAATTGAATGTGAAGCGCATCTACATGCACACCGACACCTGGCGCGGGCAGTATTGGCTCCAGGACCGCGATGCGCTCTCGGTCAACACCAAGGTTTTCCCGCGCGGCGAGGAGGACTTGAAGGGCTTCATCGACAAGCTCCGGACAAACGGCATCGGCGCGATGATGCACACGCTGTGCTACGGAGTCGGACCGGAGGGCTCGAAGTATCTCGGCGCAGGCAAAAAGACCGACCCCCGACTCGCCCACTGGGGACAGGGTAAACTCGAGGCACCCATTTCTGCGACCGACACGACCATCCTCTTTCGCCCCGATCCCGGGGTGAAATTCCCAGGCCCCGGCACCTATCCAGACTACTGGAAATTCCTCGATGTGCGCATCGGCGACGAGATCATTTCCTGCAAGTTCGAGGACACGGATCAACCCGTTTGGAGGCTCACGAATTGTGTGCGCGGTTCCTCGGCAGCGAGCCACGAAGCCGGCACCGAGGTCGTGGGACTCCTGAAGGCCTACGGCCAAAACTACTATCCGGATAGCAAGAGCGACCTGCCCGAGATCACCGCCAAGGAGTATGCCGAGTTTTTCAATCGCCTCGGCGTTCAGCACCATGAATACGACGGCAAGGAATGCCATGATGATGTGCAGTGGGGATTCAACAAGTGGTCCCTTTTTGTTTATCAAAACTCCAAGCGGCCGATGACCTCAAACACCTCGAGTGGCACTCCAAATCCCTGGGATTTGATGTATCGGTTCAAAAAGAACGGGGCCGA
>JBDKIG010000257.1:0-3057 GCA_039797215.1 Verrucomicrobiota bacterium
GCCTCCAGCGCCTCGGCACCACGATCGAGGATTCGGATATCCCAGGCTGGATTGATTGGCTCTGCACCCTCCGCGTGAACCAATACATCTATCCGCTGCTGAACCATTTTCGCTCGCCGTTCTTCCGCCGCCACTGGGTCGCCACCCTTCTCGCCCTGTGCGATGCCGCCGCCATCCGCCTCGCTAACTCGAAGGAGACCCGCAACCTGCACCTCGTGCGCCTCATCGCGGAGGGATCGGACACTTTCCACCTGCTCCGGGACAGTGAAATCGCCCGTATCAAGCGGCAACACAACAGCCCCGCCATGAGCCCGTGGCGACTCGAGCGCTCGATCCTCGACGGCCATAATGATTCCAGCGCAGTCGTCGATCCAGGAATCCCGCGTAACGAGTGGAACTGGGTCATGGATTTTCTGGCGGTAAACGGAGTCGAAACAAATCCCGACCGCGAGGCGTCATGGCGGGCATTTTGCTCCCTGCGGTCCCTCTACGCGGCACCAGCCATCTTCCTCGCGGAATACCTTCACGTCGTTCCCGCGCCTTGGACGCGCCACACTCAGGAGGGACGCCTTCACCGGTTCGAAACCATGTTTCCCCAACTCGCAGCAGAGCGCATTAAAACCACTCCATTTCCAAAATGGGGTTTGCAATAAATCCAATCACTTCCGTCGGCCACTGGCGATGTTCGGCAAGCCTCTTGCTCCTTGCTGCGCTTCATAAATCATTTCACACAAATCTTGGCGGACATAGTCTCTCGAGTAGCCTTGTTCGCAATGAATAGACGGGTTTCATCGTTCATCTTCCTGTGCGGACTTCTGGCCGGATGCCTGCTATTGGCCACTCCGCTCGAGGCTCAGAACATCAAGCAAGTCATCGAATCCCTTGCCGGTTCCGCGAAGGACGCCGGTTCTGCGTCGGAGCAACAACAAAGTGCTGCCGATCAGCTTGCTTGGGTGAAAGAGCGCATGCAAGCCGCTCAGGAACGGCTGGATCTCGCCAAGTCCGACGGCTTCCAAGCCAAAGTGCGGGCTGCGGGATTTCCGGAAAACCGCCCGAAGGAAATCCAGAGCGATGCCGCCGAGGCGCTCGACTCATGGACCAGTGCAAGGAACCTTCTCGAATGGATTGTGGTTCGTGAAACCGTGGGAATCGCCGACGCCTCATTGCCTTCCATTCCCAAAACAACGGCCGAGGCCATCGCGCTGGAACGACAGTTGGAGGATCTCGAAAACCAACTCTCCCGCTTTGAAGCCAATCTGAAAGCCCAGCCTGCAAGCATCGCCCGCGCCGAAGAACAAAGCCGCACCGCACGACACGACCTCGCCGAAATCCGCCTCGAAGCCGATTCTCCACTCGCCGCAAACGCCCGCGAACGCTCCGATGTGGACATCTTTGAAGCCACGATTGGTGATGACAATGCCGCCGCCCAACTCTTCTTTCAGAAATGGCTCGGTTACCGGCTCGAGTTGGAAACCGGGGCGATTCGCACCCGTAGCCAGGCGATTTCAACTCTTCTCCGCGATTCCGGTTACAGCCGACTCCTCACGGCCTCCCGCGCCTCGACCGAGATTTCCCAGATCGAAAAAAAACTTCCCGACCTCGATAAGCAGGAACAGCAATTTTCCGAAGCCTTCGACAAGTCCGCCGCTCGCCTCGCGGAGGCCCGTTCCCGCCTCGATGCAGCCAGCGCCAACGGGTCCGCCCCGCCGGAGGATCTCCAGCGGTTGGCCCAGTCCACGCTGGCGGAGTATGCCCATCAGGAATCCTTGCGCGGGGCCCTGCGAGCCCGCTCATATGCGGCTCGCCATACCAGCGGCGTTTGGAAACGCGTTCTCGAACTCGTTGAGAACACGAATTTTGAAACCCTGGGAAAAGCCCGCAGCGATCTCGAGCTCGAACAGCCCACCACACGCGACCTCTGCGACCGTGCCGAGCGCTTCCTCTCCGAGAAAAAAGCGGAGAGCGAAAAATGGATGCAGGACCTCCGGATGCCCGACATCAAGCCGAGCGAGCGCGCCTCCCTGCAGGATCGAATCAAAAAAAACGAAACCCTCATCGAACAACTCTCCTTCCTGCGCGATGAGAGCGCCTCCCTCATGGCACTTCAAAACAGGCTCCTCGAGGAGGTCGATGCCGAAATCGCCGCCCTCGCCACCCAACACCGCTGGAGTGTGACACTCCAGAATCTGTGGGACCGCATCGAAGCCCTTTGGAATTTCCAGATCACCAGTTCTGGCGACCGCGAGGTGACCCTCGGCACCATCCTTACAGCGATCATCGCCCTTTTCCTCTCGCTCGTCGCCGCCCGACTCTTGGCGCGCCGGATTTCCCGGATGCTCGAAAGCAGCCTCAAGCTGCCAAGCTCCCGCTCCCATCTCGTCGAAAAACTTACCCTCTACGCCCTCTCGGTGTTTTTCGTATTGATGGTTCTCCAGTGGCTGCAAATCCCCCTCACGATTTTCGCCTTCCTCGGTGGCGCGCTTGCCGTGGGTATCGGCTTCGGCAGTCAGAACCTCATCAATAATTTCATCAGCGGCCTCCTCCTGCTGCTGGAGCAAAAAATCAATGTCGGCGACCTCGTCGAGGTGGATGGAAATTTCGGCCGCGTGACCGATCTCGGCAGCCGTTGCTCCTCGATTCGTAAGTTCGACGGCGTTGAGATTCTCGTTCCAAACAGCACCCTCCTCGAAAAAAATGTCGTCAACTGGACCCTCTCCGACCTCATGCACCGCTATGATTTCGGCGTGGGCGTGGCCTACGGATCCGATGTCGAGCTGGTCATGAGAACGCTCCGTGAGGCAATCGATGCCCAGCCCGAAATCCTCCGCGAGCCAGAGCCAGAGGTCGCCTTTGAAAATTTCGGGGAGAGCACGCTCGACTTCCATGTTTACTACTGGCTCGAAGTCGGCACCCATAGCACCCACAGCGCCCGCTGCGTGGGCACCCAACTCCGGGTGCAAATCAACCTCCTCTTCAACCAACGCGGAATCGTCCTCGCCTTCCCCCAGCGCGACATCAACCTCGTCGCCGCCAAGCCCATTCAGGTCCGCCTCGAAA
>JBDKIG010000258.1:0-3051 GCA_039797215.1 Verrucomicrobiota bacterium
TTTATCGAGCGAATGTCGCACAGCGAGGTGAAACCGATCGTGGTGATGATCACGGCGAATGGGAGTGTCGAGACGGTGGTGGAGTGCATGCGCTCGGGGGCTTTTGACTATGTGACGAAGCCATTTTCCATGACCCAGATCGATCTGGTGATGAAAAAGGCGTCGGAGTTTCAGCGGGCGGTGAAGGTGACGGATTTCCTGAATCGAGACAGCATCTCGCGGCGGGAAATCATCGGGAAAAGCCCGGTGGTCGTTCGTTTGAAAGAGCTCATCCAACGGGTCGGCCGCACGAATGCCACGGTGATGATCAGTGGCGAAAATGGGACGGGCAAGGAATTGGTCGCGAATGAAATTTTCCTCAATAGCCAGCGACTCAATAATCCCTTCATTAAGGTCAACTGTGCGGCGATTTCCGAGACTTTGATCGAGAGCGAATTTTTTGGTCACGAGAAGGGCTCGTTCACCGGCGCCACGGATCAGCGCGATGGGCGGTTTGAACTAGCCGATGGCGGAACGATTCTGCTGGATGAAATTAGTGAAATCTCGCTCGGGCTGCAGGCCAAGCTTCTGCGGGTTTTGCAAGAGCGGGAATTCGAGCGCGTGGGGGGGAATAAAACCATCAAGGTTGATGTGCGCGTGCTTGCCACAACGAACCGGGATTTGTTTAAGGCGGTGCAGAAGGGGGATTTTCGCGAGGATCTTTATTACCGCCTGAATGTATTTCCCATCCAAGTGCCGCCCCTCCGAGATCGCATCGGAGATGTCGAATTGCTCGCCACGCATTTTCTGGAACGCTTCTCGCGGGAGCATGGAATCAAGACCGCTGGGTTCTCTCCCGATGGCATGGCAGGGTTAGTCGCCCATCATTGGCCCGGCAATGTGCGTGAACTCCAAAATGTCGTGGAGCGCGCGGCGATTCTGACGGAGGAGGGCGCTCCCATCACGGCGGACTTGATGGGTTTGGCCTCGCCGATCCCTACGAGCCCGGCGCCTAATGGATCTGCGCAGGCCAACAACGGATCCGCGGCGAACTCGAATGGAATCTCCGCGTCTGGGGATGTGGTGCCTCTCCATGAGATGGAAAAGCGAGCCATCATCCAAGCGCTTCAGCAAACCAATGGCAATCGCACTCAAGCCGCAGAGATGCTTCAGATCAGCATTCGCACCCTCCGCAACAAGCTCGCGGAATACCGAGAGGCCGGGGTGGAACTGGAGACCCTCAACTAGGGTCTAACCCTTCCATTCAGGGATGCTTCTTGCCAGACACTGGGTGAGTTTGGATTCTGATTTGATGAACTCCGTGATCTCGGCATTTCCAATCTCAAAATGGGGTAGGGGTGACTTGGGCCTGCAGTTTTTTGCTCAACCGGACTAAGTGAAAAAACGGTTCTATAAATCCAAGAGGCTTTGGGCAGCTCTCGGCCTCTTGATTGCCCTCATCTGGGTGGTGCAGCGTCCGGTTCTATCGGAGTTTGCGGCTTTCACATCGGAAGTCCTCTGTGCTCGGCGCGGGGTGGAATTTCATGCGGAATCGGTGAGGGCAGGGTTGTTTGAACCGATCGTGATGCGCGGGGTGGTTCTTGGAGTCAGGTCGAAAGAGAGTTCCTCTCAAAGCACTGTCGAGGTCGAGTCGATCACCCTTGAATGGCAAGATCCGCTCACCTGGTTTTCTGATCGCGGGAGATGGGTTCACTCCATCGAGATGAGCCAACCGCTCGTGTTCATTGATTTTCGCCGAGAGGAAACCGGCCGAGTCTCGAACTATGCCATGAGACCGCTCGAACTCCTTGCGGCGTTCACGGCCTTGGGTGGTTCTTGGCCTGAGAAAATCGGACTGGAAAATGCCGCCATCGAACTCATGAGCGACTCGACTCGCTTTGTGCTGAATGGAGTGAGGTTGTCGCTTTGCGAGAGCGAAGCCGGTTTATTTTCCCTCGATTCCCTGACGATTCACACCAGTCAATTCGAGCGGGTTTTTGGCCCTCTTTCCGCGAAGGCGGCCTGGGATGGGACGAGGATTTCGCTGGCGGGGGTGGAGATTTTGACTGGCGTCATGATGAATGAAATCTCGTGTGAACTGCCCATCGGCAAGGATCCTTCGCTGTCTTTCAATGGGCGCTTTTTTGGCGGCACGGTTCGTGGAGATTGGTCCTTTCAGCAAGGAGCGGGCGGGCCGTTTTGGGATTTTGCGGCGATTTGCTCGCATGTGAATCTGGAAGAAATTCCGACCCTTTTTGGACTCGGCGGGAAAGCCAAAGGGATCCTCTCCGAGGGACGTTTCACCTATCGCGGAGCGCCAAATCGCCCAGCCGATGCCGAGGCCTCGCTCCGTGTGCTAGCCAAGGATTTTCGCTGGAATGACCGGGGTTGGGAGTCGTTGGAGGTGGGAGCCAGCCTGATTCACCGCCGCTTGTTCGTTTCCAATTTCGATCTTCGACAAAAGGAAAATAAAGTCTCACTGAACGGGGAAATTTCCCTCGCCGAGGGCTGGGCGAAGATCACCGAGGCTCCGTTTCTGCTGAATCTCCGGGCCAACATCAAGGAGCTCGACTCGCTTGCCATCCTCACCGGCCCGGCCATCGAGGAAATCAATGGCGAACTCGAGGCCAATGGCTCCCTAAGCGGACGACTTGGGAGCTTGGATGGTTTTGTTGGGGTCAAAGCCAAGGGCATCGAGTTTCGCGGAGCCGTTGTGGACCAAGCCGCGCTGGAAATTCTCTTCCGAAAAACAACGGCGGAAATCGTGAAGTGCGAAATGAGTTCGAAGGGAGATACGCTGGTTGCTAATGGCAACATCGGCATTTCGGCCCCTCATGCCTACAGCGCCTCGCTGGATGCCTCCCTGAGTGACCTCGCCACTTGGTTGCGTCCATTCCCAAAACTTGGCGGCGGTGTGGTCTCGAGCGGTTCGTTGAGGGTTCAATGGAAAGGCGAGGGGAGTAGGGATGGGCACTCTGGCGAGTTCGACACAAGCCTCTCCAAATTTGTAACCACCTACACTCCTGTTGGACTCACTGGACACTTTGCCGGGACTTATTCACCAGAAAACAT
>JBDKIG010000259.1:0-3006 GCA_039797215.1 Verrucomicrobiota bacterium
CAGACGGTCTTCATGATCGCCTCTTCGTCGAGCGGACGGATCGAGCGGAGGTCGAGGACCTCGGCGTGGATGCCATGCTCGGCGGCGAGGATTTCGGCGGCCTTGAGCGCGGTGATCACGGCGCGGCCGTGGGCGATGAGGGAGACATCGGTGCCCTCGCGCTTGATGTCGGCGACACCGAGCGGGATGGTGTATTCCTCCTCGGGAACCTCCCAGCTTTCCCCGTAGAGCAGGGTGTTTTCCATGACGCAGACGGGGTCGTTGTCGCGGATGGCGGTTTTCATGAGGCCCTTGGCGTCGTAGGCGGTAGCGGGGCAGACGACCTTGAGGCCGGGGGTGTTCGCGATGAAATTCTCGGGTGTGTGCGAGTGGGTGGCACCGACGTTCGTGCCGCCATTGGCTGGGCCGCGGATGACGATCGGGCAGTTGATGAGGCCGCCGCTCATGTAGCGAACCTGACCGGCGTTGTTGATGATCTGGTCCCAGGCGACATAGGCGAAGCTCCAGAACATGAGTTCCATGACGGGGCGGATGCCGAGCATCGAGGCGCCGATGCCCATGCCGATGAAGCCGGCTTCGCTGATCGGGGTGTCCACGACACGTTTGTCGCCGAAGCGCTCCCAGAGGCCTTCGGTGACTTTGTAGGCTCCATTGTAGCGGGCGACTTCCTCGCCCATGAGAACGACATTTTCGTCGCGCATGATTTCCTCGGCGAGGGCGTCATTCAGGGCTTTGCGGTAGGTGATGAGTGGCATGGGATTTTTGGGATCGGTCGGATGGAACGGATTAGACGGATCGTTCGGATTTTGAATTGCTGAGATGCGGCAGGCGTTCCGGTTTTACTAGTCGCCGAAGAAGTGGCGACCGGTGTTTCCGGCTTCGGTTTGGTTGTCCACTTCCCAGTAGACATCCTCGAAAATCGATTCGGGTGAGGGATTTTCGCTGGCGAGGGCAAACTCGGCGGAGGCGTTGGCCTCGAGCTTGATCTCGTCATCCATCGCATCCATCGCGGCATCGGTGGTCACACCCTCCTCGAGGAGGCGTTTCTTCCAAAGGCGGATCGGGTCGTGGTGGGTCTTGTAGCGCTCGATCTCGTCGGCGGAGCGGTATTTTTTTGCATTCGCGTCGGCAACCGAGTGGCCGTAGTAGCGGTAGGTATCGATCTCGAGAACGGTCGGGAGGGACTGCTCGTGGGCCCGGCGCATGGCGTTCGCAGTTTTAGCGCGGACTTCGTAGAGATCCTCGCCATTGGCGATATCCCACACGATGCCGTAACCATCCGCCCGCTCGGCGAGGCAATTTCTCATCGCCGAGGAGCGATCGAGCGTGGTGCCCATCGAGTATTTGTTGTTCTCGATGATGTAAACGACGGGGAGTTTCCACAGGGCGGCGAGGTTGAGCGATTCGTGGTAAGCGCCTTGGTTCACGGCGCCGTCGCCCATGAAGCAGAGCGCGCAGCCTTTGAGGCCATGGTATTTGAGGCCGTAGGCGAGCCCGAGACCGAGCGGGGTCTGGCCGCCGACGATGCCGTGGCCGCCCCAGTAATTTTTGTCGGGTGCGAAAAAGTGCATCGAGCCGCCCTTGCCGCGTGAGCAACCGGTGGCTTTGCCGAGAAGTTCGGCCATGCATTCATTCATCGACATGCCGACGGAGAGGGCGTGCCCGTGGTCGCGGTAGGCCGTGATGACATGGTCGTTTTTTCCGAGAAGGGAAACTGTTCCGACCGCCACCGCCTCTTGGCCGATGTAGAGGTGCAGGAAGCCGCCCATGGCTCCTTGGTTGTAGTATTTCAACGAAACCTGCTCGAAGCGCCGGATACGAAGCATTTCCCGCAGGAACCCCATTTTTTCATCCGGGGTGAGGTTGGCATTGACTTCGGCTTTGGAGAAATCCACCGGATCCACGGCAACTTCGTCTTCGGTAGGGCTGGGCATGGTTCGTGAAGTATTGGGCATCGTTTTGAGAATTTCTATCGGGCTGACCTATTGAAAAACGCGGGCAATTTCTTTCAGTTGCCGCGGCTTTGGCAATTCCGAAATCACCGCGAGCGAAAAATAGTCGTCAACCGGTAACAAAAACAGGCGTCGCTCTCGGTTTTTTCGATTGGGTGAAGCGAGGGTTTGGCCCAAGATCGTGCCATGAAAAGGGTGCTTTTCGTGCAGCATGGGGATGTGGACAAGCCCGGCCTTCTCGCCGAGGTGCTCGAGGAATGTGGGATCGCGTGTGAGGTTTTTCATGCCTGGCAGGGTGGGGGATTTCCGAAATTGGACGACTACGGAGGATTGGCACTCGGCGGGGGCGGGCAGAGTTCGTGGGAAGTTGAGGCTTTCCCGTATTTGGAAACGGAGTGCGGCTTGGTGCGTGATGCCATGGAGCGAGGCATTCCCGTGCTCGGGCTGTGCCTCGGAGCGCAATTGATCGCTCGGGCGCTGGGTGCGGAGGTCCGCCGAGCCAAGTCGAAAGAGATCGGTTTTTTTCCTGTGTCACTGAACGCCACGGGCTGCTCGGACGCATTGGTCAACGCGCTACCGGGTGTTTTTCCAGCGACGCATTGGCATGGCGATGTTTTTGAAATTCCAAAGAACGGGGAATGCCTCGGCTCCTCCGCGATGACTCCGCACCAAATTCTCCGATGCGGCCCGCGATGCATCGGGTTTCAATTCCATCTCGAAATGATACCCGCGCTTTTCGAGGAATTGGTTTGGGACTCGGAGGAATTTTTCCGAGACGCTGGGCTTTCCCCGGAGGCCTTGATTCAAGAAGCCCGCGAGGTATTGCCGAGGGTGGAGGAGCCGGCTCGCGAGGTTTTCCGGAGATGGGCCTCTTTGCTCTATTGATCGTCTTAAAAAAATCCCGTCGCCAATCTTGACATCGCGGCGTCGAACTTTAATCTCCGCACCCCGCCTAACAACGGCACACAAATTCTATGGCATTTACTGAAGTTATTCTCACCGCGAACATTTCTTCCCTCGGCGCCGAAGCCGATATCGTGAAAGTGCGTCGCGG
>JBDKIG010000260.1:0-3004 GCA_039797215.1 Verrucomicrobiota bacterium
TTTTTGACTTCTTTATGAATGACTCTGCGGCGGCGTGACATGATGAATGTAAATTCTGTTGATTATTTCTTTTTGCCCTTGGTTGCTTTGTCTTCTTGGCCGGGCTTAGGACGCTTGGCTCCGTATTTCGAACGACCGCGGCGGCGACCATCAACCCCGAGGCTGTCGAGTGTTCCGCGCACGATGTGGTAGCGGACGCCGGGAAGGTCTTTCACCTTGCCGCCGCGAACGAGGACGATCGAGTGCTCTTGGAGATTGTGGCCTTCGCCAGGAATGTAGGCGATGACTTCTTGTCCATTTGTGAGTCGAACCTTGGCAACCTTGCGGAGAGCGGAGTTTGGCTTCTTAGGTGTGCGGGTCATGACCTGCACACAGACGCCGCGGCGCTGGGGGCAATTCACCAGCGCTGGCGACTTCGACTTGATCTTGGTTTTCTGGCGTCCTTTGCGGACGAGTTGATTGATGGTTGGCATTCTCGAATCGTTTTCTAACACGCGTGACGCAGCGGGAATGCGGCTTCGGCATTCCCCCAACACCTTGCGGGAGGGTGGAGACTAGGGATTACTCTCGGTCTTGCAAGCGAAAAAACCGAAATTTTCCCGCTCGCGAAGATCGGGTGTTTTAGGCTTTGAGTTCCTCTCCGGTTTGGGCGTTGGCGATGACGAATTTTTCGTGGTGGAATGTCGGGTCGGCACGGAAAACCAAGCGTCCCGCGTAGCGGCGTTCGATGTCGATGAGGTGGTCTTCATCGTCCGTGCGGAGCCGGGCGAGCAGGTCGGGATGAACGGTGACGCGAATCTCGTGGATGCTCTCCTGATGTTTGCGCATGATGGAGTGGAGGGCGCGCTGGAGTTCCACGCTCATGGTCATGGGGCTTTTGATGACACCCTTGCCGGAGCAGTGCGGGCAGGGCATGAAGAGCGTGCTGGCGAGGGATTCGTTGGCGCGCTGGCGGGTCATTTCCATGAGGCCGAGCTGGGAGATCGGCAGCACATGGGTGCGGGCTTTGTCGCGCTTGAGGCGATCCTTGATGCGCTGGTAAACGGCTTGCTGGTCCCGGCGGTTCTTCATGTCGATGAAGTCGGCGACGATGAGTCCGCCAATATTGCGGAGGCGGAGTTGGCGGGCGATTTCCTCGGCGGCTTCAAGGTTGGTTTGAAGGATGGTTTTTTCCATGTCCTTCGCGCCTTTGTTCCGGCCGGTATTCACATCCACGGCGATCATCGCCTCGGTTTCATCGATGACGATGTAGCCACCGCAGGGGAGCCAGACTTGGCGGTGGAAAGCGGCTTCGATCTGGGCCTTCACGCCGAAGCATTCGAAGATCGGCTGGGCGCCGGTGTAGTGCTGGATGGATTTTTTCGCGCGCTTCGAAATATGGCCGACGATTTCCTGCATGCGTTCGACCGACTTGGCGTCATCGACGATGATGGCATCCACTTCGTCCGTGAGAAAATCTCGCACGGTTCGCTCGACGAGATCGGGTTCCTCGAAGAGGCAGGCCGGCGCCTGTTTTTGATCCATGCCGCTTTGGACCTGCGCCCACTGCTCGAGCAGCAGGCTGAGATCGCGCACGAAGTAGCGGGCGCGTTGACCGGCGCCAACGGTTCGCATGATGACGCCCATGCCCTCGGGGACATCGAGTTCGCGGAGAATGGTGCGGAGGCGGTCGCGCTCTTTCGGATCCTCGATCTTGCGAGAGATGCCGAACTGGTCATTGAACGGCATCAAAACGAGGTAGCGACCCGCGAGGCTGATGTCGGTGGTGATGCGTGGCCCCTTGTTGCTGATCGGTCCTTTTTTCACCTGCACCAAGACATCGGAGCCGACGGGGTAAATGTTTGGAACATCCTTGTGGGTGATGCGTGGGGCTTTCTTTTTATTTCCGCCTTCGCGGTTGATCGTCTCAATGCCGCTGTCGAGAGCGGCGGGGATGGCATCCCAGAATTGGAGAAACGCATTTTTCTCGAATCCGATGTCGACGAACATCGCCTTGATGCCGGGCTCGATATTCCGGACTTTGCCTTTGTAAATGCTGCCGACGATGTTCCGGTCGGTCTCGCGTTCGATGGTGTATTCCTCGAGGCGGTTGTTCTCGAGAAGCGCAACGCGTTTCTCGAGTTTCTCGCAACTAACGATGAGTTTGATGCCTGTTTTTTTCTTCAGGCCTAAAAGTCTTTTTACGGCTTCTACTAGCATGGGTTTTTCGGGTTTTGGTGTTGAAGTTTTGGTCGGCGCTGGAGCGGCGACCGCTTGGTTGGAAGTGGGTGTGTCCTGAGGCGGGGTTTGAGAGTGACGGCGTCCGCGACCCCGGCGTCCTCGGCGATTACGGCGGCGGGAATGGTCCCTAGGCTGGGGCGCAGCCTCGGAAGAAGCGGGGGCGTCCGGCGGGGGAGGGGCTGGGATTTCCTGAGGGATTTCGGGGGCGGGGGACTCGGCGGCGGGAAGATCATCGGTTTTCTTTCTTCTCGGGCTTCGTCTCCTTGGACTTTTCTTTTTTTCCTCCGAGGAAATTGAAGAGGTTTCCGATGGGATTGGATTTGGGTTTGGCGGCGCCTGGTTGGGCTCCGGATCCGGTGGTGGCTGGTTGGGCTTTTTCGACACGGGGTTGGTTTTTGTTTTGCACGCGGCCGGCTTCGTCTGCATCTGCGCGCACGGTTGGTTCGGCGGCGGGGCGGTTTTCCTGGCCAGTGGCCGAGGGGCTCTCGGCGGTCTCGCCGTCGTCGAAGAGTTTGTTGGCAGCGGCGACCTCGCGGCCGAAGTCGACACTCTCGGTGAAAAGGAAGTTACCCTTGGCGGGTTCCAGCGCGGCGAGTTGGATGTCCTCCTTGCCGCTTTTGTATTTCTGGATTCCATCGAGAATTTTCGCGGCAATCGGCGCGGAGACTCCGCCGCCGGATTTCGCACCTTGGACGAAAACTACCACGACATACTCGGGGTTTTCGAAGGGAGCGAAAGAGATGAACCAGGTGTGGTTGTCTTTCACTCCGGAGCGCCAGAACTG